>CABQLM010000016.1 GCA_902465105.1 uncultured Collinsella sp. | reverse complement strand
TGCGGCAATAAGATCGGTGCCGCCGACCTGCTCAAGCCGGGGACGTTTAGCAAACGCCTGACTATGGGCGTTGGCGCGGAGTACGTGCCCGAGCAGGGTATTCCCTGCGAGATAACGCCGCAGCAGGCGCGTGCCAATGCGCTTGAGTTGGTGCGCCAATACCCGGACGCCTTTGCCGGCCACGATGTGGAAGACGCGATCCAAAACGACATGATGCTCTTCTATTTTCCCATGGCGCTCGCGGACCTTCGCATGATGGCGTCCTTCTCGAGCAGGGGCCTGGGCAAGGAAACCCTGGTGTACTACGAGGTGCTCGACTGGGCGTATCCCAGGGCAAACTACCTGGACGTTCGCCTTATGGGCATTCTGGAGCCGTGGGACTTTGCCAAGGTGGGGCCGTTTGATCCTGCCATGCAGGAAGGCGACTTCCGCGTTGTCTCCGTCGACGCGTCCACCAAGGACCAGGTGGTCATTGATAAGCTGGCGCTCGACATTGCCGGCAACGATGCCGAGGCGTTCTTGGGCTTCAATAAAAAGAGCATCCGTACTTGGGCGCGCAAGGCCCGCAAGCACAAGGACGGCCTGATTATGGTGCCGGTCTACTTTGTCGATCGCCCCGCGCGGGATGGACGCGATGGCGAGCAGGTGCGCATCGCCGTGAACGGCCAGACGGGTCGCGCGGCAGCGGTGGTGTTTAGCGACAAGCGCGAGACGCATATCGTGGCGCCACTCAACCCGAGCCTGCATCTGTCCGGCGAAAGCACCGTTCACGCCACGCCCATCGAGGTCAAATACGTTAAATCGCCGTTCCTGTACCAGATCGTGCGCCGTGGGGGCAGCGAACAACCACGTCAGGTGGCGGCGGTTGCCGAGGGTTCCTGCCGAGAAGAAAAGCCCAAGCGCAAGGGCTTGTTCGCTGCGATCTTTGGTAAGTAGGGGAGCGGTGCCGGTTGACATGACGGCGCGGCCTGCGTGTTTTCTAGACACATTGATCCTTCATCTGCAAAACGCAAGGGGCGCAGAACGGTGTTCTGCGCCCCTCATCGAGTCGATGCGTCGTCCAAAAGGTCGGCTTGTTTATTCGCTAGCGCCTTCGTCGCTTTCACGGTCGTTGGCAAGCATTACCGTACCGGCGACCGTTGTCGCCACGGCGGCGGCGAGCCCGGCGGCAATGCCAGAGCCGTCGCCCGTATCGGCGAGCTTTCCGCCCGATCCCTTGCCCTTGTTGCCGTTGCCGTTTTTGTTCTTGTCAGCGCCGTCTGCCTTTGGGCTAGTATCGGCACCAGCACCGTTGTTGCCTGCGCCGCCCGCGGCCGCTACGGTAAAGCTCGCGGCTCCGTTATTGGCAAGCGTGTAGTTCTGCGCCGCGTCGCCCAAAAGCCCATTTGCGCGCACCCAGTACGTTCCCGCGGTGAATGTCTCGCCCTCGGCCATCACCGTTCCCGGAGCGCCGTTCGCATCGCGCATAAACTCAAGCTGGGCCGTACAGAGATCGTTTTCGAGCTTGCCCTCGAGCGCCGCCGTGACCCTGGCGCGCACGTCTTCGCCGGCCTTAAGGCCTTCGAGTCCCTCAAAGTGGGGTGTCAGCGCGCGTGGATCGATATCGATGGGCACGGAGCCCCGCAGCTCCGTAACGGTCTCGTTGCCCAAGGCGTCGACATCCACATATTCGATGGCAAACGCATGGCCCGAAGCCGCCACGTTGAGTACGTTGCTGCTGTCGACGAGGCGGAAATGACCCTCGCCAACGGTCTTGCCGTCCTGGAGCGAGGCGTCGCTCAGCGAGTCGCCATATGTCATGTGCATGCGGGCTGGGAGGTAGCACGAAGTCGTCTGCTTGTGCTGCGTATCGTAATTGCGCTGGTAGATGCTTCGGGCCAGTGCCGCATCAACAAAGTCGGACGCAATGATGCCAATGTGCTTGCGGCAGTCCGCCTTTGTGCTCTCAACTCCGCTATTGTTTATATACGAGCTCTTGTACAGGTGCTCGTCGACCACTCGCGCTGCGGTAAAAGGGTTGTTTTGCGTGCAGCTAGTGTAGTTGATAAACCAGCAGCGCTCCGTTGCCTGCACCGTTGTCCCGTCCGCGGCAGTGATATCTACGGTGCTGCGCTCGAACTCGGACGCTGCCTTCAGGGCCATATCGACCCAGTCGATCTTACTGGATCCCGCGCAGCTGTAATGGTCTTGGGCATATACCTTGGTGCAATAGGGCTCTTTGTCGCCCGCATTGCCCGTAGTCTCAAAGCCTCGCGCGTCTTGGACAAGGCACATCGACTGCCCGGAATGCGCCTTGATTTTGTCATCCCATTCGGTAAGGTCGAGGCCCCACGTGTGGCCGCTTACGCTGTCGCCGGCGAGTCCAAATCGACGTAGCAGGACGATCTTTCCGCGCACCTCGCCCAGTGTGGGAACGCGGCTCGACGTATAGAACAGTTTTGGGTTCTCGTCCAAAACCTTGGCGAAAGCCGTCGTTAGGCTCTCGTCGGTAGCCTCGTCGTTGCCTCGTGATACAAGCATGATGAGTGCTTCTGACGGGTTTTCGTTCAAAAATGTTTTGAAGTAACCGATGACATCGGAGAGATGTATAAAGCCTCCGTCTTTTTTGAGCAGGTAGCATATTCCATGGTCGATGCCGGGGTTGTCGCCCTTTCCGAGTCGGATATCAAAATAGCGAATGCCTTCGAGCAACTGCGTGGCGATGTAATCCTGCTGGCACTTTGCAAGCGAGGTTTGGGGTTCGGTGTCGTTGTCGACGCTACAGGTGCTCGAATCATGCGTGCCCGGGATGCTCAGCTCGTCGAGGTATTTGTTGTCGTCGACGTATTTCATCCAGCATGGTCCGTCGACGTAGCTGCTATACGTGATCCAGTCGATACTTCTAACCGTGGTATTGATCTCGCCCTTGTCGTAACCGACAAGGGCGAGCTCCCACGGAATACTCTTCCTCTTGTGGCAGATCTTGTTGTTGTCTTGGTCTTTGCCGTCCTTTCCTATGGCCAGGTAATTAATGTCTTTTTTCTCGTTTGTGCGGTCTCGGATGATGTAGGTTCCGTTTGACTGGCGGTCGAACGCAAAAGAGCGGCTGGGCTTGTCGTCATGCTCGCCACTCCATACGTGGATGACCTTTCCATCTTTGTCCGAGTCGCCATCGACTGACCAAATGCTGTAGCCTGTCTTCTTGTGCTCTTCGAAATTGAGCAGAGTGCGGATGGCATACCAATTTGTATTTTCTGTATCGGTCGCTACGTGCTCAAGGATGAGCTTGCTGGACGTGCCGTCATTAAACAGGTGGCAGACGTTGCCGATGACGTTGCCGTCTTCGTTGACGCTCGCGGTGCGAAAATAGCCCGCGGGGCGAAGGCGAATGACGAACTTGTCGAGGTTGGCCGCCGGTGTGGGCGTGTCTTCTGCAAATGCCGCTCGCAGGGGAATACCCAGCGTCGCGGTTTCGGGCAGGCTTGCAAGCGGCGACAACGCCGCAAGTCCTAGGCCCAACGTAAACGCTCGGCGACTGATGGCGTGGTGTTCGGTCATAACTCCTCCATTCGCAGGGTGCGGTTATGCACTCGTTTGGGTCACTATGCTGCCCAGATGTTTAAAGGCGCCGGCTTAAATTGTGTGCGCGGCGCTATAAATCGGCGGGTGGACGTGTTGGGGTGCTTGCCGTTTTCGTACTGTTGCCACATTTGGAGTGGTTCCGGCGTCCGGCATCTTCGCGTTCGTCGGCTGCCGGCATAAGAAAGGGAGGGTCGGTTTACCGGCCCTCCCTTAGTATGAAGCGCTGGGGTACCGTCGCTTGTTCGCGCTGCACCCGTGCTTCCCGCTGCGCTCGCCAGTCGCTTAGCGCTTGATCTCGATATCGTCGAGCTTGACGTCCATGGCCTCGGTTTTGGCCTTGGCGATGTCGTCGGCAAATCCCAGAGACTTCATCATGGTCTCGACGGCGTCCTTGTGCTCCTCGACATTGTCGATACGCACGTACACGCTGCCGCCGTCAACGTCGGTGAAGTACTCGGTCGTCACACCGCCGGAGTGCGTGAAGTAGGCGCTGCGCCAGGTCTTGCCGTTGTACTTAACGGGGTCGCTCTCGGTCCATCCAGAGTTGGCCTTCCACTTTGCCTCGTAGTCGAACAGCTCATCGGCGTTCTTGTCAGAGTCGAAGACGGGGATGAAGCGATCGCTGGCGTGCTCGCTCTCGGTGAACTTAAACTGGGCCCTGTCGGCCGTGTCGCCTGCGACGTCGGTGATCTCGACGCCCTCGGGGACCTCGACTTTAAACCAAATGAAGTCGGTCCTCATATCCACGGCTGGCTTTTCTGCTCCGCCGCCACCGCCGCTGCCGGTAGCGCCGCTACCGCCGCAGCCCACCAGGGCAACTGCGGCAAAGAGACTGATGCAGAAGGTGAGAATCGCTAAGGCCTTCTTTTTCATGGTCGTGTCCTCCTCGATCTGTAACCGCCCATGGATTACCTGTCTTTACTGTACGCGCGTGCGGCTCGTAAGGGTGGGCCATGTGTCCCATTCTGAGGGCCGGATGTGCGCCGACAAGTGGCAATATGCCCGGGCGCAAAAGAGGGGAGGGCCGGTGCTGCCGGCTCTCCCCGGGATGAGGTGCCCGTTGTTTTAATGGGGTGCGTGTACGCGGGCGTGTGCGGGATTCAACTACTTGATCTCGATGCTCGAAATCTCAACTTCGCGTGCCTCGGAAACCGCCTTCGCCATGTCATCGGGGAACTCGATGGAGTTGAGGAGCGCCTCGGCTTCTTTCTTATGCAGATCGAAGTTTGAGATAAGGACGTAGACGCTTCCCGGTTCAACGTCGGTAAAGAGGAGTGTTGAGACGCCACTGTTGTCCTCGTACGTCCCGATGAGCCACGTCCTGCCGTTATACTCGACGGACCCGCCATCCTTCCACTGGAATGTATCCCCCTTCTTTTCTGCCTGGTCGGCGTGGGATTCCTCTGCCGTCAGCGCTTTTTTCCAAACGGGGATAAAGCGATCGGTCGAACCGTTCTCGTCTTCGGGGAAGGTGAGCTGGACCCTGTCGGCATTCTTGCCAGCGGAGTCGCTTACGCCAACACCCTCGGGCATCTCGACCTTAAACCAGATAAAGTCAGTCTTCTTAGCGACGGGGGCCTTTTCCTTGCCCTCGCTCTTGGATGCGCTGCTGCCCCCGCTCGATGCGCTCCCGCCGCAGCCCACAAGGGCGAGCGCGGCAAAGAGGGCGATGCAGAGGGAAAGGATCGATAGGGTCTTTTTCTTCATGGTGGCGTCCTCCTTGTCTTTTGGTGACATCACGGCGCCGCGGGTTGTTGGAGCCATTGGTGTATGTTGCTATTCGCAAGCGTGGCGGATGTCGTTGTGTGTGGTGCGGCGATACCTCCGTTCTTAGTTTTCGGCCGTTGAGTGGTCGTGCCCCAACGGGTTCCTTACTTATTGATATGCCCCAGCTTGTGCTGCCCGGGAGTCTCGAAACATGGGCCATGTGTCCCATGTTTGGTGCGGTGGGGCGGAGCGTAGCCGGGGGCTGCGAATCTTGACGACGGACGCATCCGTAGTCATCGTGGGTGCCTCGTCACGGCTTTTGTGCAAAAAGGGGTCCGCACCTTTTGCGGTGCGGACCCCTTTGCGTTGCAACAAGTTGCTGCGGCGTGTTTCAAAGTTGAAATTACTTGCGAACCTTAGACGCAACAGCGCTGGCGGCAAAGCAGGCGATTGCCATGATGCCCATAGCAGCGACGATGTTGGCGGAGGCGTCACCTGTCTTGGGAAGGGCCTGCTTGTTGGTCTTGGTCTTTTTGGCGGGCTTGTTGTCAGAAGGCTTGGGCGCAGGCTCGTCCTTCTTCCACTGGGCAAACAGCGTCACGGGAGCAGTAAGCTCAACCTTATCGCCCGCGGCATAGCATGTGCCGGAGCCGTCCTCGGCGGTGTTCCAGCCCGCGAAGGAGTAGCCTTTGCGCATCGGCTTATCGGCCGTAACCTTGGCTTCGGTGACGCACTTAACGGCTGCGAATTCGGCAGTCTGCTTATCCTTGGAACCGTTCAGGTCGTAGGAGAGATCGTAGGCCTTCTCCTCGAACTCAGGCTTGGTGAAGCCGCAGTACTTGCACTTAGGGGTTCCCGTGCGAGTCCAAGTACCGGCATTGTCAGAGGCCCACTCGGTGTAGGTGGCATTGAAGGCGTTGTCGTGCTCGCCGTCGGTGTAACTGTGGGTGACCATCTTGCCAGCGGTCCACACGAGTTCGCCGTTGATGTTGACGTCAGTTTTGCCCTTGTTGTTATCCTTTGCCTTGCCACCAAAGCCAAAGAGCTGCGAGCAGGTAGTGTTGTCGCGCGCAGCCGTGACGGTATTATTGCCAGTAATGTTGAGAATGTACTTATAATCACCCATATTCGAGTCGTTGATATTCAACGCCTGCTTGCCAAAACTCATTGAGTTAAATTTGCAATTATTCACGTTGACGGTGATGTTATGCTTGCCGGCACCGTAATCGGTGTAGACGTTGATGACCTTGCCGCTTGCGTTAAAAGTGCAGTTATCGAACGTCATGGTCGGCGAGCTGTACGTCCAGAGTGCGTAGTCGAAACTCGGAGGATTGAACGTCGTGTTATTGAACACCGCGGTCTTATAGCCCCAGTAGAACGTCTTACCTGTAACGATGCAGTTATCGACAACGGTGTTGTCGATGCGGATGAAACCAAGGTAGTCCGCCTTATCGGAGAGCAGCGTCATATTCCTGAACGTAATGGTTTTGGACCCGTCAAACGAATAATCGCCGTTGTATTCCGTTCCAAAGTTATTGGGATCGGCGAGCTTAGCGCCAATGCCCCAAGTCGTGGAATTTGCGCCGGAACCGACAAAAGTGAGGCTCTTACCAACAGCGAGACGGCCATGGTCCTTTACATAGGTAGTGTAATTGCCCGGGCCAAGATTAATGGTGTCGCCGTCATTTGCTGCTTTAATAGCGGCAGTCAAGTCGTCATACGACGCACCGCTGTTGGCGTTTGTGATTGATCCGGTGGCACCGTCTGCGAAAGCGGGCGATGCGACGCTCATCGTGACGAGCGCAACGGCAAATAGCGCTGCGACCACACGAGAGGCCGTTTTCAAAAACGACTTCATGCTGAGACTCCTTTGATTCCAGTGGCATTTTAATCAGCTTTTATATTGTAGTATTTATGGCATTTTTATAAACCCTCCGTTATAAAGTGAATCGGTAATGCTGACATTTCGCACGTGCGCGTCACTCCGCTGTTGCTTTGTTGCAGCGATTCGCGCAACAAAAGCCAGATTTTTGCGTTGCGTTCTGTTTGCTGAACGGCGTGAATGTATCAAGGTGCTATTGCACACGACTGCTTTTCTTGGGGCATCGAAGTGCTGTTCCTATTGCCTGCCATAAAAAACGGCGATGCCGACGCCTGCTGTTTAACACGTGCTTATCGGCTAGACTAGGCACCACGAAATGAACGGCGTGATTGGATGGCGCTTGCCGTCCGATGCGCTTGGCAAACATTGAAGGTGCATGCACTATGAGCGAAGAGATGATGGATAAGACTTGTCGCGAGTTTGCCCAGGCGCTTGCCGCGCGCGAGCCGGTTCCCGGCGGCGGTAGCGCGAGCGCCTTTGTAGGCGCGCTGGGCGCCTCGCTTTGCGGGATGGTCGCTCGCTACGGGGCGACAAACCCTGCGCTTGCCGATCGCGCAGACGATTTGACGCGTGCATTTGCCCAGGCGGATGAGCTGGCGCAGGAACTTGTGGGTCTGGTCGCCGAGGATGTTCGTGCCTACGGGCAGGTGTCCGAGGCGTATGGTATTCCGCGCGAGGATCCGGCTCGACTGGCTGCGATTCAAGATGCGTTGCACGTGGCGGCCATGCCGCCGTATCGGATCATGGATGCCTGCGGGCGCGCGCTGGCGCTGCTCGAGGACATGGCCGACAAGGGGTCGCGCCAGCTGCTGTCCGACGTGGCGTGCGGTGCCGTGTTCTGCCGCGCCGCCATGCAGGGTGCGAGCCTGACGCTCTTTGCCAATACCACGTCTATGAAAGACCGGGCGCGCGCTGAGGAGCTCGAGGCGGCGTGCGATGAGCTGCTGGATACGTGGTTGCCGCGTGCCGATGCGCTGGCGCGCCGCGCTGCCGACGCCGCCAGGAAGAGGGGATAACCATGGCAGAACTGCTCAAGGGCGCTCCCGTCGCCCGCGCGTTGACTGAGGAGCTCGCTGCCCGCTGCACCGCGCTGCGCGAACGGGGCATCGTGCCGACGCTGGCCATCGTTCGCGTGGGCGAGCGCGAGGACGACCTATCCTACGAGCGCGGTGCCCTCAAGCGCTGTGAAAAAGTGGGGATTGAGGCTCGCCGCGTTTTGCTTCATGCCGATGTTTCGCAGGATGAGCTACTGGCGGCTATTAAGGACATCAATGCCGACCCCGCTGTTCATGGCTGCCTGATGTTTCGCCCGCTGCCCGTCGGGCTTGACGAGGATGCAGTTGCCGCGGCACTCGATCCCGCCAAGGATGTTGACTCCATGACGCCGGCCTCGCTGCTTACCACGCTTTCGGGGCGGGGCGAGGGCTTTGCTCCCTGCACGGCTGAGGCCGTGCTGGCGTTGCTGGACCATTACGGCGTTGAGCTGGATGGGGCCAAGGTCGCGGTCGTCGGTCGGTCGCTGGTGATTGGCCGTCCCGTTGCCGCCATGCTTACGGCGCGCAATGCCACAGTGACGACGTGCCATACGCATACGCGTGACTTGGCTGCCGAGTGTCGTGCAGCTGATATTGTGGTTGCGGCCGTTGGACGCGCGCGCACGATTGGCGCGGATGCGGTCTGCGAGGGCCAGACGATTATCGATGTGGGCATTAACTGGGACGAGGCCGCTTGCAAGCTGGTCGGCGACGTGGATTTTGATGCTACGGAACCGATCGTTGGCGCCATCACGCCCGTGCCGGGCGGCGTGGGGGCTATGACTACCGCGATTCTCGCCAAACACGTGATCGAGGCGGCGGAGCGCGCATCGAAATAGGCATTTTGGGCTGTTTGAGGGGTTAGCGATATACCACGTGTTCAAAAAACGTCAAATATGAGTACTGTTGCCAAGATAGTCACATATGTTTTATGTCTTTTAGGCTTCCTAGCGATATTCATTCTCGTTAGGGAGCCCATTTTATTGAACCTATGGGGAATAACGTTGTCTTGCTTTTGGACAAATGGGGATTTTCGGCACCTATTACAAGGAAATTTGCTGCTACTAAATTGGTGACAGTACTCATATTTGGCATTTTTTGCACACAGGGGTCCCGAGGGGTCTCGAGGGGTCGTGGTTTCGCCCTTTTTGCGCCGAAGCGATACACTGTTGCCATTTAATTTCTTCGCTCAAGGAGGATGCGCATGCCGTGCACAACGATTTTGGTTGGTAAAAACGCGAGCTACGACGGGTCGACGCTTGTCGCCCGCAACGAGGACTCGTCCAACGGGGTGTTTGAGCCCAAGCGCATGCGCGTAGTGCATCCCGACGAGCAGCCGCGTGTCTACGCGAGCGTCCTAAGCCACTTGACCGTTGAGCTGCCCGACAATCCCATGCGCTACACGAGCGTCCCCGATGTTGTCCCGGGCCACGGCATCTGGGCCGAGGCCGGTTTCAACGAGCTCAATGTGGGCATGTCCGCAACCGAGACGCTTACCACCAACGAGCGCGTTCGCGGTGCCGATCCGCTCGTGGACTACGTGCCCGCCAAGGGCAACGAGGGTGAGGACGGCTATGTGCCGGCGCAGCCCGGCGGTCTGGGCGAGGAGGACATGGTGACCCTGGTCCTGCCGTACGCCAAGTCCGCTCGCGACGGTGTTCGTATCCTGGGCGACCTGCTCGAGCGCTACGGCACCTATGAGAACAACGGCATCGCCTTGAGTGACGTGGACGAGATCTGGTGGCTCGAGACCATCGGCGGCCACCACTGGATCGCCAAGCGCGTGCCCGACGACGCCTATGTGACCATGCCCAACCAGCTGGGTATCGACAGCTTTGACCTGGACGACGCCGAGGGCGCCCAAGTCGACCACATGTGCTCCGCCGACCTGCGCTCCTGGATGGCCGAGTGGCATCTGGACCTGACGCTGGGTGTTAAGGGCGACGGTCCCGCCGCGGTCTTTAACCCGCGCGAGGCCTTTGGCTCGCACAGCGACAGCGACCATGTCTACAACACGCCGCGCGCCTGGTATATGCAGCGCTGCCTCAACCCCAGCGATATGTGGGACGGTCCCGACGCCGACTACACGCCCGAGAGCGACGACATCCCCTGGAGCCGCGTGCCCGAGCGCAAGGTGACCATCGAGGACATCAAGTACGTGCTTTCGAGCCACTACCAGGGCACGGAGTACGACTGCTACGGCAGCAAGGGTACGCCCGCCACGCGCGGCGCCTATCGTCCCATCGGCATCAACCGCAACAGCCAGCTCGCCGTGCTGCAGCTGCGCCCCTATGCACAGCCGGCGTATCGCGCCGTGCAGTGGATGGCGTTTGGCTCTAACTCGTTTAACGCGCTCGTGCCGCTGTACGCCAATGTCGAGACCATGCCCGAGTACTATGCCGACACGCAGGCCCGCGTGACGTCCGAGAATTTCTATTGGGCAAATCGTCTGATCGCTGCCTTGGCCGATGTTCGCTTCCATGAGTGTGGTCGCGCGGTCGAGGATTACCAGGAGAAGGTCGGCGGCATGGGCCACAAGCAGATTCACGACGTTGACGCTGTCGTAGCCGCGCTGCCCGAGGCCGAGGTGCCTGCCGAGCTCGCCCGCGCCAACGAGGCCTTTGCCGAGCTCGTGCGCGTGGAGACCGATGCCCTGTTGGGTAAGGTGCTCTACACCACGAGCTGTGCCATGAAGAATTCCTTCGCGATGAACGACAACATCAGGTAAAAACCGTCTTGCGCTGAACGAGCGGGGCAAACACCGTCAAAGGCTTTGTCCCGCTCGACTCCTATTCTGGCGATAAAACGATTTGTGTCGTTCGCCCCATCTTGGGTACAAGAAGGCCAATGTAGTTGTCATGATTGGAGCCAACCATGGTTATGAAATTCGATCAGCTTGTTAACGGCGCCATCAACGTGGGCTTCGGCGCCGCTGCCGTTGCCGTCGAGGGCGGCAAAAAGGTTCTCGACGACCTCAATACCAAGGGTGAGCAGGTCCGCAAGGACGCCGGTACCCCCGATATCGCCCGCAGCGTTTCGGATATGTTCGAGCAGGCCGGTGGCACCATCTCCGACCTCACTGAGCGCTTGGGCATGCAGGGCGAGACCGCGGCGCAGCGCGTGCTTGACGAGCTCATCCTGGCCCGCGTCCGCGTTATGACCGCCCCCGAGCGCACGGCCTTCCTGGCCCATGTGCGCGACATCGTCGATTCGGTCGAGGACAATGTGACCTCGGTGCCCGTCGAGTCTGTTGAGCCCGACGACGCAGAGGACGCCGAAGAGGCCGAGTAGCAGCGCAGATGGCAGATTCCACCACCGATTACAACAATCTAGATCCCTTGGGTGACGAGACGGCGGTTGTCGATGAGGTTGAGGCCGCCGTCTCGGGCGCTCGCAAGAAACCGCGCGCTGTCGATATGGTCCCCGAGGAGCCCGACGCGATGGCGCCGGACGAGGAATACCAGCTCACGCCGGCGGGACGCCGCGAACGCATCGGTCAGATCGTTCGCCTGATCAAAAAGTACCGCGTATGGGATAACCTCACGCCGGTGCGCCTGCGTCGTCTGCTCGAAGAGCTCGGCCCCATGTTCGTCAAGATGGGGCAGATTCTGGCCAACCGCTCCGAGATCTTGCCGCAGCGTTTTTGCGACGAGCTCCGTCGCCTGCGCTCCGACGTAGAGCCGGTGCCATATGAGGTAGTGCTCCGCTGTCTGGAAGAGGAATACGGCCAGCGCTTGGGGCAGATGTTCGACGCGATCGACCCCAACCCGCTCGGAAGCGCGTCGCTCGCGCAGGTGCACCGCGCCCGTCTGGTGACAGGCGAGGACGTGGCCGTTAAGGTGCAGCGCCCCGGTGCGCAGCAGGTCATGGCGCAGGACATCGACATCATTCGCTCGGTGGTACGCATCGCCTCAAAGTTCGTCAACACCGATCAGTTTGTTGACTTGCATGGCGTGGTCGAAGAGCTGTGGATCTCGTTTCGCGAGGAGACCAACTTTTTGGCCGAGGCCAAAAACCTCAACGATTTCTATGACTTCCACAAAAGCGTGCATGGCGTGTCGTGTCCCAAATCCTACTTGGACCTTTGCACCGAGCACGTGGTGGTCATGGACTACATCGACGGCATCTCCATCGCCGATCCCAAGCGTTTGGCAGCCGAGGGCTATGACTTGGAAAAGATTGGCGCCGCGATCGTCGAAGACTATTCGACGCAGGTACTCGACGATGGTTTTTTCCATGCCGACCCACATGCGGGAAACATTATCCTCAAGGACGGCATCGTCTACTTTATCGACCTGGGCATGGTCGGGCGCATGTCGAGCCACGACCGTGGCATCGTCAAGGACATGATTTTCGCCGTGGCCGAGGGCGACGTGCCCAAGCTCAAGGATTCGCTCATGCGCTTTGCCGTGACGCGCGGCGATTCTGCCGAGCTCGACCATTCGACCTTTTTGTCCGACTTGGACTTTATCGTCGCCGACTTTGCGGGTCTTGACCTTAAGGATCTTGATATCGGCGAGTTTTTGACCTCGCTGCTAAATTTGGCGCGCAAAAACGACGTTGAGCTGCCGAGCGTGGTGACGATGTTCGCCCGTGGCATGGTAACACTCGAGGGTCTGCTGACCGAGTACATGCCCAACGTCAACATGATCCAGATCATCCAGACGCATATCAAAAACGAGAAAAGCACCTATGCGCGCGTGCGCGATATGGGGCGCGATCTTGCCGCGAGCAGCTATCGCGCGGCAAAAGGCTCGCTCGAGGCGGCCGAGTATCTGGGCTTGGCGTCGCGCATGCTCACGCGCGGCCAGCTTAAGGTGAACACGCAGATTATGAGCAGCGATAAGGCGCTGCGGCAGCTGGGTGGAATTATCGACCGCATGTCGATGGCAATTGTGATTGCCGGCCTGTTTATCGGTTCGTCGGTGGTGTACTACGCGCGCATCGAGCCGGTTGTGTTTGGTATCCCGGTCATTGGCTTTATGGGCTACGTGAGTGCGCTGGTGCTGGCGCTGATGCTGGGCCGCGAGATCTGGCGCAACAGTCACGGCGGCAAGCGTTAACGAGTCCCCGAGATCAGAGGAAGACGTATCCTTTTGCTCGGCACCCCATCCCCGCCCTTTTCTATCGCAAACCATAGCTTTTACCTTGGGCTTCGCCTGTGTGCGGGGCCCTTTTGCGTGCTACCATAATGACAGTAATAATCGATGGCCTAGATGGTGGTGCGGAGACGCACGAATGCGCGGTTTTCCTGCGCGTTTGGGAGAATCGGGGTGCAAGTCCCCGGCTGTGCCAGTAACCGTAATTCCTCTTGGCCCGGGATGGCCGCGTCGCAGATCGGACGACGCGCCCGGGTCGGTAAGGTTAAGTCGGATCGCCTCCCATCTTGCACGCGGCCGCGGCGCATGCCGTCGGTACGCGTTGGGCTCTGGAGGGAAGGGGGACCCCGATGGGGGTACTCGAGCGCAACATGCGCGATGACGTGGGGCAGCCGCTGGGCAATGCTCCAAGTGCAGACAATAGGAGACAAATGGATATGTTTGAGGACGAGTGCCAGCGCGCCTCGTGGTGTCGTCATAGAGCGATTGCTCGCGGCGTAGCCAAACGCGGTTTGGTGGCGTTCCTGGCTTTTGCCATGGCTTTTGGTACCACGCCGGCGCAACTTTGGGCCGACGGCGCCGAGGGCATTGCCGACGCCGTGGCTACTGCGACGGGCGGCGAGGGCGCGGCGGCCGACGATGGCACTGCTGCCGACACCGGCGCGAACAGTGCTGCCGTGGAGGACGGCACGGGTACCAGTGACGCTGCTACCGATCAGGGTGCGGCTTCGGGCGCCGCGAAGGGCGGTGACGCCGCAGGTGATGCGGCTGAGCCCGACAGTTCCGCCGCGATGCCTGCTGTCGCTTCGGAGCAGGGCGAGCCGAAGGCCGCTGCCGCTTCTGCCACGACGCTTTCCAGCGAGGCCAAGGTCTTCATCCAGGACACCAAGGATAAGGACAACTCGTATTCCACGAAGTCGGGCGCGCTCAAGGCTGGCGAGACGCTTTGGGCAAACATGTACGACGAGGACGAGGATGACCTCTACGGTTCTTCCTACTCCGTCGACAATCCCGGCACCTGGACTTACGCCTGGCTTGCCGGCACGACCAAGGCCAGCAGCAACGTTGCCGACTACACCGAGGTCGTAGGCAACGAGCAATCGCTCACCGTTACCGATGCCATGGTGGGCAAGTACCTCATCTGCAAGGTGACGGCGGATGGCAAGGACTACTACGGCCCCTCGGTTTCGTACGGCTCGGGCATTAACCCCAACTACATCCCCGGCCCCGTGCTGGGCGCCGGCCAAATGGAGCTTTACAGCGTCAAGCTGAATAGCGACACGCCGAGCATAGGCGATACTCTGACGGCGACTCCGTACAAGGATTGGTCGAGCCCCGCGGGCTCTGACGCCAAGGTCACCTACACCTGGTCCGCTTCCACCTCTTCCTCCTCGGGCTTTACCAAGATCGAGGGCGAGACGGGCGCTACGCTCGTGGTGGGCGACGACCTCGAGGGTAAGTACATTAAGGTTGAGGCCACTGCCGGCGTCAACACGGTGAGCAAGACCACTTCCAGTAAGGTCAAACAGGCCGGTGCGGTCGAGATTTCGGCCGTGTCCATTATCAACACCAAGGACAACACGAGCGTCTTTGCGGTGGGGGATACCGCTAAGGCTCGCGCCAAGGAGAAGGGCGGTGCGTCCGGCGCGTTCGTCGACGCGAGCAAGCTCAACTATCAGTGGCAGAGCTCTGACTCCAAGAGCGGCACGTATACCGATATCGCGGGCGCCACGGGTGAGACCCTCGAGCTTACCGACGCTTTGGGCGGCAAGTACCTCAAGTGCAAGGTGTCTTCGAAGATCGGCTCTTATAGCTTGACCAACTCGACGGGCGCTCTCGTTGCGGCTACCGGTTCAATTAATATCACCAAAGTGTCCATGAGCCCCTCCTCGGGCAAAGTCGAGGTTGGTTCCACGATCACGGCGACCGCCACGGCGGGTTCCACCGACGTTACCACCGATTCGCATGTCACGTGGCAGTGGTATAAGGGCACCTCGAACACCGCAAGCTCGTGCAACACGCCTATCGAGGGTGAGACCGGCAACACACTGACAGTGACCGCTGCCCTTAAGGGCTACTACGTCGTGGCCAAGGCCAACGGCGGTTACGGTGAGCAGAGGCCTAACGGCTATTATGCGGCGGGTCCTGTCTCCATCGCTGGCCAAGTTGAGCTTTACGACGTGCAGTTTGAGGGCTCTCCTGCCACCAACGGCGTGCACGTGGGCGATAAGCTCAAGACTAAGGTGCGCAAAAAGGACGGTTCGCGCTACAGCTATATCGACCGCACCGATAATGTGACCTACCAGTGGCAGTATGCAAATAGCAGTTCGAGCTCCGACTCCGCTTACACCGATATCCCCGGTGCCACCGAGGCCACCTATACCGTTGACGCTGCCTATGCCGGCAAGTATCTGCGCGTGAAGGTGACGAGCGAAAATACCGTTTCCAGCACGCAGAAGAAGAGCTCATACGGCCAGACTGCTGCCCCGCTCGGCCCCGTGACGCTTAAGGGTCAGTACAAGCTGGCAGGCATTGAGCTTGCCGATAAGAACGTTACGCTGAGCGTGGGTTCAAAAATCACGCCGAGTGTGCAGGTGCCGGGCAGCTGGTCGGGCTCGACCAAGGACGTGCCCGACGATGCCGAGCTCACCATGGCGTGGTATGCCAAGGGCGAGGGCGATGCCGATTGGACCGAGCTTACCGACGGCATCGATACGACCGATGGCAGCCTGACTATTTCAGACGCGCTTGTTGGCAAGCGCATCAAAGTTACGGCGAGCGCCCTCGACAACACCGTTGAGTGGGTTTCGCCCGATAGCGTTACCGCAGCGGGGGAGTATAACCTGCTGCGCGTGACCACTACGCCGCAGATCAATAGCGATTCGACCCATCTCGTCTCGGGCGATAGCGTTAAGGCGACGGCGCAGGCCAAGCGTGCCGACGGTTCGACCACCAACGGTATCGACGTCACCGACCGGGCGACTGTTGCCTGGTATGCGGCCGACGACGCGAAGGCTCCCGCGGCCGACTGGACGCTTCTGCCCGATATGTCGGGCGCCACGGCAACGGTTTCGGCTTCTGCCGCGGGTAAGTATCTGAAGGCTGTCGCCACGAGCGGCAGCTCGACGGTTGAGCTCGTCTCTGTCAATCCCGTGATCGCCGCAGGCTCGCTTGAGGCCGCAGTCCAAAAGCTCAACGATGCCAATAAGCAGATCGCTGTTGATTACAGCGCCAAGGGCGGCAACGTCAACGATGTTCTGAAGGCGCAGCTTGCCGATCTGGGATTTACCGATATCGACGTCAAGGTCTCTGAGGGCGGCGTTGACTTTAAGGCCGGGGACGCCAAGGCTACGGTCGGTATCTCCGACGCCCAGGATAAGACCAACGGCGATGTGACGTTCTTCTTCATTGACCCCAACGACTACACCGGTTACAACATCGACGGTCTGCGTAGCGCCGATGTGGTGTTTGAGCTGTCGCGCGATGGCAAGACCGAGTACTACCAGCCCAACAAGTCGGTGCAGGTTGCTTGGGACGAGGCCCGCGTTCAGCAAATGCTCGACGATGCGGCCGAGCAGGTTGCCATCGGTTACGCTGCGGGCGATTCGGCCGAGTCCGTTACGTCTAACCTCACGCTTCCGTACCGCGCGGGTTCTAAGAACAAGTTCGAGGTTAGCTGGAAGAGCTCCGACGGCGATGTCATTTGGCCGTCCGGTTATGGCTGGGACGACTACACCGGTAAGGTGACGCGCGTTTCGAGCGATCGCACCGTAACGCTGACCGCGACGGTTTCGTTTGTGAGCGGTGGCCCGAGCGATGTCGAGGGCTCGCACGACTTCGCCGTGACCGTCAAGGGCGACCCCGAGAAGGTCGCTGCCGACAAGAAGGCACTGCAGGAGAAGGTCGATGCGGCCTTTACCTACGACAATATCAAGTACTTCGACACCAAAACGGTTGCCAACAAGGACGGCCTGACCGCCGACCTGCAGATGCCGCGCACGAGCACGCTCAATATCGACGGCAAGTACTACAAGGTCGAGTACTCCGCCAGCACCGATGACATCACGTTTAACGGTTACAAGGGCACGGTCTACCAGCCGCTGCCTGGCACCGAGGCAGCGAAGACCAAGGTCACCCTTACGGTGACCGATAAATCCAACGCCGAGGTCACGGCAAGCAAGACCCTTGACTTTGCGATTGCTCCGCAGGACCAGGGCGAGCTCAATGCCGAGCTTTCTCTTATGGAAAAGGCGAAGGCCGGCTATGCTGCCGCCATTCTGAATGGTCAGGACGCCAATGCCGTTTCGACCGACATGCACGCGTTCCAGAAGGCGTATCTTGATGCCGACGGCAACCTTGCCTGGAGCTACAACAAAGCAACGACCGATTCGACGTCCCTTGGCATTGTTCCGGTTGACCTGCCTGGTTATGACGCGATGTCTGGACAGGATTGGCGTCTGTTTAAGTCGAGCAACAGCTCCATTGTTTCTGCCGAGAATCTCAAGGTCACGCAGCCCGAGTACAACACGAAGGTTGTTATTTCCTCGCGCCTGACGAGCGAGAAGTACGCTCGTTACGCTGAGCGCTATCCTGGCAACGCTACGTACGCTAAGCTTGCCAACCAGGACGTATCGGCAAAAATCACGGTTCTGGGCACGAGTGGTCAAAATAGCCCCGAGGTCACAGCGACGTGCTCCGTCATTGGCATCGATGCCAAGGGCAAACAGCAAACGTGGGCTGCCGCGACGCAGTACACGCTCAAGAATGGCTCGACGGCCGCCAATCTTTCCGAAGAGCTCTTTAAGCAGGTCGGTCTCAAGGCCGACTATGACCCCAACGGCTCTTGGGGTTGGGTGCTCAATTCCATTACGTCGCCTTTCGACGCCGATCGCACCCTTGCATATGACGCTGCTACGGGCGCATATTGGCAGCTATTCATTAACGGCGTCGCTGCATCGGTGGGTGCCGGCAACTACACCCTCGAGGCGGGCGACTCTGTCGTCTGGGGTTACTCGAAGTACGGTGACGCTGCGCCCACCGACCAGCTTTCGGTAAGCTGCACCGTTATCGGCCAGGACGCTTCGGGTGCTCAGCAAACGTGGGCTCAACCTACGACTGCGTTGGTAGAAGAGGGCGCAACTGCCGCCGACCTTTCCGAGCAGGTCTTTAAGCAGGCCGGTATTGGCGCCGACGTCCAAACCGGTTCGTATGGTTGGTTCCTCAATTCGCTGACTTCTCCGTTCAATAAGAGCGTGAAGCTTTCGACCGTACAGGTTAACGAAAGCACCTGGAAGTCCTGGCAGTTCTTCGTTAACGGCAAGATGGCCAATGTCGGCGCCGGCAACTACACGCTTAAGGCCGGCGACGAGGTTGCCTGGGTCTATGGTTCCAATGGCACCATGCCCGGTCAGGTTTCTGTCTCGATGGAGATCATCGGCAAAAAGGACGGTAAGGCCCAGCGCTGGACCGATCCTTCGACGCAGGTGTTTGTTGAGGGCACGACGATCAAGGACGCCACTGCCGCCTACTTTGATGCTTTGGGCATTGAGTCCGTGATGCTCAATGATGGGGGCTATTGGAATGTCCATAGTCTCGTGTCCCCGCTTGATGGCACCAAACTGACGGGCTCCTGGTCGTTCTTTGTTAACGGTGTTCCCGGACCCCAACTCGATAGCGACTACGTTGTCAAATCGGGCGACACGATCGTCTGGGCTTATGCTCCTGGCGATACGGTGCCTAATCCCGACGAGGTCGTAGTCGATCCGAGCGCCCCGCGTCCGACCGATTGGAAGTCCGATTGGGATGGCAAGTCCAATGCGGTGGTCGAGAACGTTTCGACGCCTACGGGTGCGCTAGCGAGCTCTTGGACGTTCGATTGGAAGGCGTATTCTGGTTCGGCGTATCCCAACGCGAGTGAACCTATCGTTGTGAACGGCAACGTGTATCTTGCCGTCAACAAGCGTTTGCTAAAGATTGACGCCGAGTCTGGCAAGGTCCTTGCCGAGTCGAATCTTAAGACTGCGGTCGGTTACACCTCGCGCCCGATTTATGCGAACGGTTTGGTTATCGTTCCGCTTGATGGCGGTGCGGTCCAGGCCCTGACGGCTGACGCGCTCACAACGGTTTGGGTCACTGACTCCGTGAGCAGGACTGCTCAGTCGAATTCTCAGCTGACGGTTGATGGCAATTACCTCTATGTCGGCACCGTTGATGTCGACTATGGAACGAGTACGTACAATAACGGTCATCTGACGCGTATTAATATCCTGACCGGCGCTGTTTCTTGGCAGCATGTCAATGCCGACGAGGGTTATTACTGGACGGGCGCGACGGTGGGCGATGACTATGTCTTGGTTCCCACCAGTGCCGGTACCGTCGAGATGCTCAGCAAGTCTTCGGGCGATGTGCTTGGAAGTGTTTCGGTTGGTGCTGTTGTCAACTCAAGCTGTGTGCTTTCGGCTGACGGCGGCCATGCCTATCTAATCTCGCGCGACGGCAAGCTGCACGTGTTGGCGATTTCTGATGGCGACTCACGCGATGCGGATGCCGCTTCGCGTATTACCGAGGAGCGTGTAGTTGACCTTGGTCTTACGGGATGTGCATGCGCGCCTACGATGCTCGACGGCAAACTGATTATCGGTGGCGAAGTCAATGGCGGCTCAGCGCTTGCTATCGTTGACCTGAACAACAACTTTGCCACGACGCTGGTCACGACGGCGGACGGCTCTCAACTGCCAGCCGGACTTGGTGGCATCAAGGGCGCTCCGCTGGTGAGCACTCAGGCAGATGGCACGTATGTCTACTTCACGGTTAACTACGGCGAGAGCTCTGACTACGTTAACTACACCTCGGGCGGCGGCGTATATCGTTACAAGTTGGGTGACGCTGAGGCTTCTGGTGTGTTTAGCGCAACAGGCCACAACAACTACTGTGACTCGCCAATCGCTTGTGATGCCCAGGGCAACTTGTACTACATCAACGACTCTGGCACGCTGTTCAAGCTGAATGCTGGCGTTAAGGTTTCGTTTAGCGCTGGCGAGGGCTCCAAGGTGGATTTCCAGACCACGGCTGCCAACGGCTCTATTACCAAGCCTGCCGACCCGACGCGCGAGGGCTACACCTTCGCTGGTTGGTATACCGACGAGGCTTGTACGGAGGCGTATGACTTTAGCGTTGCGGTGACGGCTGATATGACGCTGTATGCCAAGTGGGTCAAGAATGCTGTTACCCCTGGCGGTAACGGCGGCTCTGGCTCCAACGGCGGCAATGGCGGCTCGGGTAATGCCGATGCTGGTTCCGGCTCCGGCAACGGAACGAGTGGCCAGCAGAGCGGCGGTGCTGTTGCTCCGGGTCAGAAGCCGGTGTCTGCCACGACCGCGACCGAGACCAAGGACGGCAAGGATTCCAAGAAGGATTCCGGCAAGGACGGCAAGAAGGACGGCAAGAAGGACGGCAAGAAGTCTGACAAGAAGTCCAGCAAGTCAGGCTCCAAGTCCGACACGGGCTCGGCTGCCGCGACTACCGCTAAGAAGTCCGCTGAGGCTCCTGTGCAGCAGTCTGGCTTCAATCCGCTTGCCATCGTTGGTGTTGCGGCCGGCGTGATCGGGCTTGCGGTCATCGGCGTGTTCGTGTTTACCAAGCGTCGGTAGGTGAGGGCCGTGTCCAATAAACCTCAGGACGCCGATTCCAAGCAGCCCGACTCGTCGTTCATTCAGCTCGACGATGCAAAGCAAAAGGGCGCCGCTTCGGCGGCGTCCGCCCCTCGGCGAAAGGCGCTCGTTGGCGTTCTGACGGCCGCCTGCATCGTGTTGATTGTCATCTCGCTTGGCTTTGTTCACCCCTCTGTCAGCGGCGCATGGTCCATCGACTGGATTGTCCGGACCGTGACAGGGGAGAGCGTCGTTGCCAAGGATGCGTCAGTTTTCGGCTCGACTACCGCTTCGGGCAAGGCTGGGTCCAAGGACTCCAAATCTTCGGACAATGCAAAGGACGGGTCGAAGGATTCGGGTGAATCTGATTCCAAGGACAAGTCTGAATCTTCGGACAAGAAGTCGGGCAAGGAATCGAAGGAGAAGAAGTCCGATGGCAAGGACGACAAGACGTCCAACAACGCGTCTGCCGGACAGGGCTCTGAATCCACCGGTGGATCGAGCTCTTCTGACGGCTCTTCTTCGGGTGGCGGCTCGGCGTCCGGCGGTGGGTCTGCATCCAGCAGTGGCAGCGCCTCTGCTGGCAATCAGGGCGGCTCGCAGCAGCCTGGCTACGTCACGGTGACGGTTTCGGTCACATCGAGTGCCGTGGGTAATCCTGTGTCTTCCGGCGGTACCTTCACCTTTAACGAGGGTGCCACGGTCTACGATGCCCTGTGCGCCCTGGGTCTCTCTGTAAATGCGCACGGCTCATCGTACGGCACGTATGTCGCCGCTATCGGTGGTTTGGCCGAGAAGGAGCACGGCGGCACGAGTGGCTGGATGTACTCCGTTAACGGCGTAACGCCCAACACGGCTTGCAGCAACTACGTTCTCTCCAACGGTGACAGCGTCGTCTGGTATTACGTAACGGGCTAAATGCCTCGACATTACACGCCAAACGGGCGGTTCGGACAAACATCCGAGCCGCCTGTTTTTAATGCGAATGGGATGGGGTTTCCAACTAGGGCTCAACCGGAAATTGCATCCCATTCTGAACGTCCCATTTCGGTCTTGTGGCCCGCTTCGCACGCATTCCTCGGCATGCTCCACAAACAAAAAACCGGCTGGAACGAGAATTCCAACCGGTTATACCTTCAAGCAAATGTCGAACAAGCTACGACTGCGCGCCCTCGAGGAAAAAGCGACGGCTAAAGTAGTTGTACCAGGTGACCAAGAACGTGGCGATGGCCTTCATGGCCTGGTAGCCGATGCTCAAAAACGTGACGCCCACAAACATGTACAGGTCGTTGAGGCCCAGACCAATCACCGACAGGATGGTGAAGATCGTGAACTCGCGCTTACGACTCATGCCCTCGCGATGATCGAACACGTATTTCATGCTGAGCCAGTAGTTGACCACGACGGATGTGACAAACGAAATCGTGGTGCTCATCAAAAAGTCGAGATGAAACAGCTCGACGAGCGCAATGAGCATGCCCCAGTCGATGCCAAACGAGATGAGACCCACGACAGCGAACTTAAGGAACTGCTTGGTATGAGGTTGTGTCAGTGCCTTACGCACGCAATCACATCCAATGCGTTGATGAATCGAGCAACGAGATACTTTAGGGCTTTTGCATGGGAAACGTAAGGGTTTTGCCAAGAAATATACGAACTCGCCAAATTTGCAAGAGGGAATCCGCAAACGATGTGTATTTATCCGTAAACGAGTGTAGAGGAGGCAGATGCTGAGCTCGAATTAGGACGCGCAGCTACTTGGATTCCTCACCCTCCAGGAATAATTTACGCGTGACAAAGTTGTAGACCATGACGAGTGCCGTGGCACAGATCTTGGCGATATTGGCCTCGAGGCGCAGGCCGGTGTTGAGGGCCAGCACGATGCCGTCGTTGAGCGCCAGACCAATGACGGACAACACGACAAAGATGACGAACTCGCGGCGGCGGCTCATGCCCTCCTTATGCGCAAACACGTATTTCATGCTCGCAACATAGTTGAAGATGAGCGATACGACAAATCCACTGGTGTTGGCTATGAGGATGTTGAGTCCCAGGCCGTAATGGAGCAGATTCATGATGCCAAAGTCGATGGTGGTGGCGGTAACGCCGACGATACCGAATTTCATGATCTGCGCGAGAAGCTTTTGCATGGGACCTGCCTTAGGATGACGCTTGCGCGCCGTGGGAATGACAAACGCAGCAAGTTTAGCCAATACTCGCGAACGCGGCTAGACACGCTCTTCGATGGCACCGTTTCTATACGCATCGAGCAGCTGACGCAGGTCCTGAATCTGGCTACGAATCTTGGCGCCGGTATCGGTGTCGCTGACCATGCGGCGCCGGTCTGCCTCGTCAAAGCGGTTGGTCTCGCTCTCGATGTCGATGTTGCGGGTGAGCGCCTCGGCAACGGTGGTAAAGGCTTGGTGCGATTTAAGACGGCATCCGCGTGAGCTCGAGATGAGGGTATAGCCGGCGATGCCCGTCTTGGGATGGTAGGCGCGACAGAAACCGCCGTCGATGACCAGCAGCTTGCCGTCGGCACGGATGGCCTGCTCGCCCTTTGTGGTCTTGACGGGCGTGTGGCCGTTGATAATGTGGCCCGTCGGCGAGCATGCCATGGCGGTGACACCGAACTCCCGCATGATGTCGTCGCAGACCGATGGCGACGTGGTGAGCGTAAAGTACGGGTCCATCGGCTCGACCCAGGTGCTCTTGTCGGCGATGTAGGCGCGCTCGAACGTGCGCACCACGCGGCCGCTAGCGGGTGAACTAAAGCCAATCCACAGGTACCACATCCAGTCGAGGGCGTCACGGTCGCCTGCTCGCCAGGCACGACGGGCGATATAATCGCAAAAGTCGAAATAGTCACGGCCGGCATGCCAGGTACCCAGGCAGTTCATGCTGCTAAAAGTGCCGTCCTCGTTGAGCGGCACACAACCGTGGAACAGCAGGTTGCCGTTTGCAACTTTGTACATCGATCCGTGGGTGTAGAGAAAGTCGACGTGCCGATGCAGGTGGTCGGCGGCGGCAAACTCGGCAACGAGCTTATCGATAATGTGCTGCTCGCCGGGCGTGAGCGCGTAGGGGTCTGTCGGATCGACGGTGGGTAAATCGTTAGTCGTGAGCGGCCACACGCTGCCGTCGGCAAGCGTGACCGTTCCCTCCTCGTGGTCGATCTTGTCGAGCAGCAGGCGGTCGGCCATGTCGAACTCAGGGTGACGTTGGATAATCTGCCCCTCGAGCTTAAAGAGCAGCACGTTGATAGCCTTGATCAGCGGGCTGATGGACTCACCGGCACTGTAAGTGGCGTTGGCGAAGGCGACAAGCTCGCGCAGGGAAATGCCGTAATCGTTCTCGAGAATCTCGTAGTTGTCGTAGCGCAGGTTGTTGCGCAGTACCGTAGCGATACAGGCGGGCTCACCGGCTGCAGCGCCCATCCAGAGCAAGTCGTGGTTGCCCCACTGGATATCGAGCGAGTGGTAGGTAAGCAAGCGGTCCATAATCTTGGCCGCACCGCCGCCGCGGTCGAAGATGTCACCCACCAGATGCAGGTGGTCGACGGCGAGACGTTTGATGAGCGAGGCGAGCGACTCGATAAAGTCGTCGGCACTGGCGGTCTCAAGAATCGATTCGATAATGCGCTCGTGATAGCGCACGCGATAGTTATTCTCGTCCGGATGCGTGTGCAGCAGCTCGTCGATGATATAGGCATAATCACGCGGGATGGCCTTACGTACCTTGGAGCGGGTATAGCGGCTCGAAAGCGAGCGGGCAACCATAATGAGCTGGTCGAGCATCGTCTTGTACCAGGTAGGTGAGTCCTCGTGTTGGCTGCGGACAAGGTCGATTTTCTCGCGCGGGTAGTAGATGAGCGTGCACAGCTCGCCCTTTCCGTCAAAGGTGAGTGTGTCGCCAAAGATCTCGTCGACATGTTCGCGCACGACGCCCGAGCAGTTGTTGAGGATGTGCATAAAGGCTTCGTACTCACCGTGTACGTCGCTCATAAAATGCTCGGTGCCTTTGGGCAGGTTGAGGATGGCCGAGAGATTGATGATCTCGGTGAACGCGGATTGCTCGGTGGGGAACTGTCTCGACAGCAGGCGCAGATACTTGAAGTCTTGCGGATTGCGATCGAATGCGACCATGAAGCACCTTCCGATGTGGTTGGTAAAACTGATAAACAGCGTCAAACGTTTATCAGTATGCGCCGCTTTTGTTTCGATTGGGGATGGGAGGTCGAATTGTTGGCCGAACGGTTTGGTAAATCGATTTAGTTGAGGTAGATATGGCGGTTGAATGGAGACGCAGAGTTGTTTTTACAGGCGCATACCTCCGGGATCGATAGAGATGATGACGGTAAAGATGTTCACTACCTTTGGTTCAATTTGGTAAATAGTGGACATTTGTACCGTATGCAGGCTCGCTGTGCGATAATTTGCGCAGAAATGAGTAAGGAGCTTCATATGAGTGATTTTGTCCTGACCTGTGAATCCGCCGCCGACCGAACTCGGGAGTTCTTTGAATCGCGCAATATCCCAGTCGTGTGTTTTCATTACGAGATCGACGATGTTGTCTATACGGACGATCTGTATCAGTCGATTTCGCCGGACAAGTTTTTTGCCCGGATTGTCGCGGGTGCCATGCCCAAGACGTCTCAGGTGAGCGTGGGTGAGTACGAGGAGTTTTGGGAGCCGTTTGTTGCCGAGGGTAAAGACGTGCTGCACCTGACGTTGTCGTCGGGTATTTCGGGCACGTATGGATCGGCCTGCGTTGCGGCGCAGATGCTCGCGGATCGCTATCCCCAGGGCGGCAAGGTGCGCGTCATCGATTCGCTGGCGGCGTCTTCGGGCTTTGGCCTGCTGGCGGAATGTGCCGCCGACGTTCGCGATAGCGGCGCTTCGCTCGACGAGACGGCCGCTTGGATTGAGGAGCATAAACTCAACCTTCACCACTGGTTTTTCTCGACCGATCTGTCGAGCTACCTGCGCGGCGGTCGTATCTCGGCGGCCAGCGCGATCATCGGCACGGCGCTCAAGATTTGCCCGCTCATGACCGTCGATTGCGAGGGCAGGCTGTCGCCACGTGAGAAGATCCGCACCAAGAAGCGCGCGATTTCCGAGATGGCTAAGACCATGATGGCACACGTGCAGGACGGTGCGGATTATTCGGGTAAGTGCATCTTGTCCCATTCGGCGTGCCGCGAGGATGCCGAGGCCGTTGCGGCGCTGATTGAGAAACAGGTTCCGCAGCTCAAAGGCAAGATCGAGATCAATAACATCGGTGCTCTGATCGGTTCACACACCGGACCTGGTACGGTGGCGCTCTTCTTTATGGGCGACAAGCGCGTGGATTAATTTGCCCTATCACGTCGCTGCATGATTTCTCAAACGAAAACGGCCCGCCTCACGTTGGTGAGGCGGGCCTAGCTGTTTCTGCTAATGCTTCTTGCCGCGGAAGAAGAAGCCGTGCAGCGAGGGCTTGAGTCCGCGGTTGGCGCGACGCTCCTCGATATGATCGTGAATCGAGGCGGCACGTTCGAGCACCTCGTCGGGGATTGGTACGTCGGGATTCATGTTTTCGACCTGGCTGACCTCGGCGGCGGCGACCTGGTCGATAATGGGCACATCGTCGCGCGAGATGACAGGCGTGGCGTCTTCCTTCATCTTGCGATAGCGCTTCATCATGTCGGTCTGCAGCTGCTGGGCCGAAGGCGGCGTCCAGATGATGGCGTTGGCGCCGGCGGCGATGGTTTCGCGGATGCTCTCGGGCGTCTTGCCACCTGGTGCGATGAGCGGAAGGTTGGGATAGCGCTCGCGCAGCTCGCGCAGAACCTGCGGCGTGTTCTTGCCGGCGGCGATGTTGAGGATCTTAGCGCCGGCGCGCACTTTGGCATGAGCGTCATCATCGCAGCGAACGACCGTGGCGATGACGGGGATGTCTGCCAGATTGGTGATGTGCTCGACCATCTCGGCGGTAGCGGGGGAGTTGACCACGCAGCCTGCCGCGCCCTGCATCTCAGAGACGGCCGCCATCTGCACGGAGCGCTTGCCGGTGGTGGTGCCGCCGCCCACGCCGACAAAGACCGGACACTCGGCGACGGTCAGCAGTGCTTGCGTAATGGCCGGCTGAGGCGTGAAGGGATAGACCGCAAAGACGGCATCGGCGTTGGAGTTGCGGATAACCGCGACATCGGTGGTGTAGATGAGCGACTTGATGCGACGGCCGAAGAGGGTAAAGCCGCTCGCCTCTTCGATCTCGTCGGGCATGCGAAGGGCCGCCTTGCGCAAGCGTCCGTCGATGGGCAGCGGCTCCATGGGCAAGAGACCGCTGGGGGTTACGGCCACCTGGGGCTCGGTAAATTCGTCCGCAAGCTCAACCTCTGAGAAATCGACCGAGGCGACAATATCCTCGTGAACCTCGGCGGGCACATCGATGGGGGCTTGGTCGCTTGTCGCGGCGGGAGTGTCGAAGGAGCTGGTGCCGACAAAGGCGTCGACACGCTCGTTTAGATCGTTGAGAGAATCCATAGCGGTCCGTTTCTATGTTGTGCGCCCGTCAGCGTGCGACCGGCGCTGCGATTGCTAAATCGTTTGACGAGTTGATTTTTCCCCGCCGTGTCTCTTGTTAGACCGAACATCGGCGAACGTGAAGGAGCTGTGGTGGCGGTGGTCGAGGTGCTATCGTTGGTTAACCGTTTAGAAGAAAGGTGACGCGGTATGGAATTAACGGCAATGTTTGGCTCGATTGGCCTGTGCGTGGGCGCAATCGTTGCCGCCGCGGTCATCTACTTTGTGGTCACGGCCATTAAAGGCAAAAGAGCCGAGCGCAAGGAACGCGAGGCACTTAAGCAGCACCGTGACCAGCAGGATAAACGCGCACGGAGATAGCTTGTTGAGTTTTTGGTCCGTGTGCTAGCTGCGTTTTCGGATCAGAGCCATGTAGAAGCCCTCAAAGTCGCGACTGGGCGGAATGGTCAGCGTGCCGGGCATGCCGTTGGTGATGGTCGATACCTGACCCGCGGCGATTGCCTCGGTGAGAGCGTTGGACTCGACGTGCGGCTCCTCACCGGCTTCCTGGGCGCGGCGTGCTTCGCTTTTACTCGGCGTGCCGTCGAGGGGGATGAGCTCGCAGTCCATGTGCTTGTCGAGGGCCTCCTGCAGGGCATCCTCGTTTTCCTGCGGCATGATCGAACAGGTGGAATAGACGAGCGTGCCACCCGGCTTGAGGGCGCCCATGGCGCGGTCCAGAAGCGCGCGCTGCGAGCGGGCGCACTTGCCAAGCAGCTGCTCGGTCAGGCCACGCAGGCTTTTCTCATTGCCGCTGATGACGGTGCCCGTGCCGGTGCAGGGGGCGTCGAGCAGAATACGGTCAAAGCGGAAGAATTCGTCGAGCTCGCGTGCGTCAATGCGCATGACGGGCACGTTTTTGACGCCCTGACGGTGGAGGTTGGACTCAAGCTTTTCGGCGCGGGGAATGCTCATCTCGCAGGCCGTGAGATGCACCTGCCCCTGGGTGAGGGCGGCAATCTGCGTCGTCTTGCCACCGGGGGCTGCACACATGTCCAGGATGTCCTCGCCGGTCTGAGCGCCCAACACCAAAGGCGGCATCATGGACGACAGACTCTGCAGATAGATTTTGCCGTTACGGTAGATGTTGAGGTCCCACAGGTCGGAAACCTGGGCCTCGGGCAGGATGAAGGCGTCCGGGTACCAGGCGACGGGGCGGTGGGCGATCCCGGCGGCATCGAGCGCGGCGGCAATATCCTCGGCGGTTGCCTTGAGCGTGTTGGCACGCAGTGTGACCGGGCGCGTGGCTGCGGCTCCAAAGCCTTCGATCACGAGCTCGGCATCGGCAGGCGTATAGGCGCCGGCAACCGCGTCGACCATAAAGCGCGGCAGGTCGGCGGCGGAGTGTTGGGCGACAAGCTGGTCGGAAAGCTCGGTGGCGGCAAACTGCCTAAGCTTGAGCTCGGGCTTAACCTGCTTTTTCTGCTTACGACGACGCGGCTTGGACATTCGTCTTTCCTTCCCGTCCCAAATTGACTAGTTTCCGGGCACGCCGCTGCTGGCGTGCTTTAGTACTGGCTCTCGTGCTTGCTAAAGAAGTCGAAGCGCGGGGGCAGCGGCTTCACTCGGTGCTCGCCGGGCTTCTCGCCCAAGCTCTCCACAAACTCATCCGTGGAGGCGAAGATGTTATCCCAGCTAAAGAAGGCGACCGGGTCAACGTCGAAGTACTCGCAGATGAGCTCGCAGCCGGCCGGGACGATGCCGTGCATGAGCACGGTCGCCACGCGCAGCTCGGTGAAGGCATTGACCAGGGCCTGCGTCATCGCGGTATTGGCTTGCTCGCCCTCAAGCTTGTTGGCGGCCTTGGAGGCGTCGCTCCAGCGCTTGTTGGCGGCGCGCAGGTAGTCGTCGCACACGGCGAGCGCGTGGTGCGTCTCGAACTTGTACATGGCCTGCTCAAACGCGAGGGCGGCCTGCTCGGCGGCTTCGACCACAGGGGCGGAGGCGGCACCGGCGGGAATGCAACCGTTACGATACGGGCTCTCGTCGCCCTCCTTGACGGCGACGCCGTAGAAGCAGCTGCGGGCCAGGCGGTTGAAGACGCCGGTCAAAAGGGCGCTCTCCTTAAGGGCGGGGTCGATGACGCGCTTGTCGTCGCAGGCGCGCACCTCGTTGCCGTCCTTGTCCTTGCCGGTCACGCGGGTGTCGTATGCCTTGGGGCTAAAGCTCACCGGCTTTTCGGACAGGCCGAGCGACAGCCAATGCGCGCGCATCTGCTCGCAGGTGTAGTGGTTGAGCAGGTCGTCTGCCGGCGGGGGAGGCGTCTGCGAGGACGAGCTTGCCTTTTTGCCCATGTAGAGCAGGTGGTAGCAGGCGCTGACGGTGCTCTGCGTGAGGTTCCAACCCAGGGCCTCCCACATGGCGGTCTGCGCGATGCAGTAGAAGTAGATGTTGTCCTGGCCAATGAACTGGTAGATCTGTGCGTCATCCGAGCACCACCAGTCGCGCCAGTCGAGCGAGCTGTGCTGGTAGGTGGGAGTGGGGACCTGCGTGGAATCGGCGGCGGGCTCGCCCATGAGGGCGGCATCCTGGGCGGCGACACCCTCGGTCACGCCGGCGGCCTTGGCATCGCGTGCGAGCACGGTGCGGGTGTAGCTGATGGGCGCCCACAGGCTCTCGGGCCAGCACCAGCAGGTGACGTCGGAAACGCCGTCGACCTCGGGCACCGGAACGCCCCAGTCGATGTTGCCGGTGATGCGGAAGGGCACGAGCGCCTTGCCGCTGCGGAAGCGCACGCCGCCGTTGGCGAGCACCGCGTGGGCGTCGTCGCGCTCCTTCCAGCTGGGGAAGGTGACGGTAAAGCTGCTCTTGTTGCCCTCGGGCTCCAGCACGGTGTGCTCGGGCAGCTGGTCCTCGACGGCGTCGAAAGCCTCGCGGAACTTGTTCTGAATATAGAGCTGTGCCGGCAGCAGCCACTCCTCCATGGTCTTGGAGACCACGGAGCGAACCTGCGGGTTCTGGGCGAGCTTGGCGGTGTAGGTCTTCATAAAGTCGAGGTAGGCCGGCAGGTCAAAGTAGAGGTTGTCGACCGGGCGCAGCTCGGGCACCTCGCCGGTGAGCTGGCTCTTGGGCGCGATGAGCTCCTCGGGCTCAAACTGGTGACCCAGGTCACACTCGTCGGCATAGGCTTTCTCGGACTTGCAGCCCTGGATGGGGCAGCGGCCGATCACCTGGCGGCCGTTGAGGAACGTGCCGGCCTTGGCATCGTAGAACTGCAGCGTGGAGCGCTTGGAGATGGTGCCCTGCTCGTGCAGGCGCTCGATAATCTCGGCGGTTACCTCGTTGTGAATCTGCGCAGCCGGCTCAAGTCCCGAGCCGCCGTAGATATCGCAGCTGATGTTGTAGTTGTTGAGGGTCGCGGCCTGGCGGGAGTGATTGGACTCGACATACTCGTTAATGGACTTGTCGTAGCCCTCGTTCTCCTTGAGCTTGCGGTAGCTCTCCATGATGGGCGAGCCATAGCAGTCGGTGCCCGAGGTGAAGATGACGTTCTCGCGGCCCAGGCGGTCGCGCAGGAAACGGGCGAAGAAGTCGGCCGGGACAAAGACGCCGCCAACGTGGCCAAAGTGAAGGCCCTTGTTGCCGTAGGGCTCGCCGGCGGTAACGATGGCGCGGCGAGGCCAGCTGGGACGGTCGTTCATGGAGTATTTGGATGCCATGGGACTCCTTCGCATATGGTGAGAGCGCGGCCGGGCGCGGGGCTCGGCGACGCAGTGGTCAATTCGTGCATATCGTTCGACATTATCGCACATGCGGGCGGGTGCGTGACGGGGGCGCTATTCTAAGATGCTATGAATGAGATTTCCAACATACATGCGTTTGAAGACGAGGATTTTCTGCACGCCTGCTTTGTGTGGGGGATGGCCGTGCTTGGCGCATTTGCCGTGTGCCTGGTGCCGGTGTTTATGCTGCTGGGTGGGCCCGCGGATCTGGATGCGGCTGACGCGGGTGGCTGGACGGCAGTCTTGGGCTGGATAGTCGGCTTGGCTGCGGTGTCGGCGGCGTCATTTGCTGTGCACGAGCTGGTGCACGCGGTGTTCTTTAAGCTATTTGCGCCCGCCGGTGCTCGGGTGACCTTTGGGGCAAATCTCGAAACCTGCATGATTTACGCCTGCGCCGAGGGCGTTGTGTATTCGCGTGCGCGGTACATGGCCATTTGCCTGGCGCCGACGGTTGTTTTGACGGCGGCGTTTGCCTTGGGGTTTGCGTTCTCGGGCTATCCGCTGTTGTGCTACCTGGCGGCCGGCTTGCATTTGTCGGGCTGTGTGGGCGATTGGTATTACGTGCGGACCATTCTGCGCGACCGTCGCATTGTCGCCTGCGAGGACACGTCCTTTGGCGTGCGCTTTTTCGCAAGGTAGTCTTTTTGGGATGATTTTTCTGGGACGGGGATGTAGATGAAGCCGTTGCTGCTGCATGCTTGCTGTGCGCCGTGCTCGCTTGAGCCGGTTCGCCTGCTGCGCGAGGAGGGGTTTGAGCCCACGATTTGCTGGACCAACCCCAATATTCAACCGCGCGATGAATGGCAGCGCCGCTTGGACGAGCTGCGCCGGTGGTGTGCCGATGGCGACATCGAGCTCATCGAGGCAGGGGAGGACCGCGATCGCTGGGAGACCGGTGTGGCACCGCTGGGTGCCGATCGGCCCCGTCGCTGTCGCGCGTGCTATGCCTTGCGCTTGGCCGAGGCGTGCCGCGTGGCCCAGGAGCGCGGGTTCGAATATGTGGGTACGACGCTCGCCGTCTCGCCGTATCAGCTGTTCGATACCTGTAATGACGTGCTTGAGCGCTTGGCGGCGGCACATGGGCTCACCCCGGTCATTCGCGATTTTCGCCCGTATTACCCCGAGGCCACGCGTCGTTCGCGCGAGCTGGGCATGTATCGGCAGAACTACTGTGGTTGCCGCTTCTCGGCTGTCGAGGCGGCCATGGACCGCGCCCGCATCCGTGACGAGCGCAAAGCTGCCAAAAAGTAGTTCATTTGGGACGTCAGCCTGCTAGGATGTAGAACGGACTTTAACTATATAAGGAGAATCCGACGTGTCTATGCGTACCGATGATTTTGACTATAACCTTCCTGAGGAACTGATCGCCCAGGCGCCTGCCGAGCCGCGCGACTCCTGCCGCCTGCTGGTGGTTGATCGCAAGGGCTCCGAGGCAGGAACGCCGCTGGAGCATGGCGGCACCGTCGAGCACCGCATCTTCCGCGACATCATCGACTATATCGAGCCGGGCGATGTGCTCGTCATCAACAAGACGCGCGTGATGCCGGCCCGCCTGATCGGTCGCAAGTCGGGTTCGGGTGGCGTGGTCGAGACCCTGCTGCTCAAGCGCCGCGAGGATGTTGACCCGCTGGGCCGCGTTTGGGAGTGCCTGGTCAAGCCGGGTAAGCGCCTAAAGCCCGGTGCTCAGATTGAGTATCGTGCGGGCGGCGCCCATGCGCCCGAGGGGGCTCCCGTGGTGCTGACGGCCGAGGTCGTCGACTTTGTCACCGACAGCCGCGGTGGCCGTCTGGTGTGCTTTGAGCCGGCCGGTTGCAATGCCGCCGGCGACCCGCGCACGCTCGACGAGGCCATCCATGCTGCCGGTCATGTGCCGCTGCCGCCCTACATTACCGATTACGAGGGCGATCCCGAGAAATACCAGACCGTCTACGCCATGAAGGAGGAGCACTCGGCTGCCGCTCCCACGGCGGGCCTGCATTTTACGCCCGAGCTTATGGCCGCTATCGAGGCCAAGGGTGCCAAATTTGCCGCCGTCGAGCTCGAGGTGGGCATCGATACCTTCCGTCTGGTGGAGGAGGACGACCCCACGCAGCACGTGATGCACACCGAGCGCTACCACGTGTCGCAGGAGGTTGTCGACGCCGTGCATAAGGCGAAGGCCGAGGGCCATCGCGTCATCGCCGTCGGTACCACCGCAGTGCGTTCGCTCGAGAGCGCGTTTGACGCCGATGCGCCGGTGTCCGATCCGGCCGTGACGGCGCGCTATTTTGAGGGCCGCGAGGACGGGGCCGACACGCTCGGCCGCGGTGACATCGTGGTGCGCGAGAACGCTACGACGCAGCTCTACCTCATGCCCGGCTCGACCTATCACGTGGTCGACGCGCTGATCACGAACTTCCACGTGCCGCGCTCCACGCTCATGATGCTCGTGAGCGCGCTTGCCACCCGCGACCAGATTATGGATGCCTACGCTGCCGCCATCGAGGAGCGCTACCGCTTCTTCAGCTTTGGCGACGCGATGCTTATTCAGTAGGTTACGGCGTTTTCCAAACGCCGTAACCGGCCGACGCTGCGCGGGCCGCATTCGGACAATCTGACGTTCAACTTCGGCGGCATGACCAGAAGGTCAATGCCGCCTTGTTTCAAGGCACCTT
>CABQLM010000015.1 GCA_902465105.1 uncultured Collinsella sp. | reverse complement strand
TCGCCCAAGCCCGGGCACTCAACCACGTTGGCGCCGGTAGCCATCGAGAGGCGCAGGGCGTCCTCAACACGCTCGGGGGCGTCGTGCCACACGGACAGGAAGGCGGCAAGCGAGGAGTCGCCGGCGCAGACCGTCGACAGCAGCTTGACCTCAAAGGTACGGTTGGCAAACCAGATGTGCTCACCGTTGGAGAAGTATGCACCGTCGCCACCAAGGGTCAGCAGTACGTTCTTGGCGCCCTTGGCGTGCAGCTCGGCCATCGCGCCCTTGACGGACTCGTCGTCGCCACCGCTCACCTTAATGCCAAAGATGTCGAGCAGCTCGTCGTCGTTAGGCTTAATGAGCAACGGCTCCATGGCAATGAGGTCAGCCAGCTGATGGCTCGAGATATCGAGCACGAACTCGGCACCCTTTGCCTTAACACGGCGAAGTACCTCGGCCAGAAAACCCTCGGAGGTGTTGGGAGGCAGCGAGCCGCTAATGACCAGGCAGGTCATGTCGTCGAGCGAATCAATAAGGTCAAACATCTCCTGCTCGTTGGCAGCATTGATGGCGGCACCTGCGTTGACCATGTTGTACTCGGTGTCGGGACCGGCGTTGAGGAAGACGTTGACGCGCGTGATGCCGTCAGTCCACACGGGCTTGACGGGCACGCCCAGGGCCTCGGCGCCCTTGACGATAAACTCGCCCGAGAAGCCGGCAAAAAAGCCCAGGATCGTGGTGTCGACACCGTAGTGATCGAGAGTGAACGAGACGTTGAGACCCTTGCCGTTAGGCGTATAGACCGCATTGCGAGTGCGGGTGACGGTGTTGGCGGAAAGACCGTCGCAGGCAATGTTGTAGTCAATGGCAGGATTTGCAGTGAGCGTGTAAATCATGTAAGTTCCTTTCACAAGGCAACGTGTTAATGAAAGTATATTCCACGCCTACAAAAAAGGCTATAGCAACTCGGCGAACGGTGTAGAACGCGTGCAGGGCGGCAGGAAGGTGGGGCAATTCCTCGGATTCATTTGTCCCGTTGCTCGCTCACAATATAGAAAAATGGCGCCCCAGCCTAAACCGGGACGCCATACACGAGAAAATCTCGCGTTTCGCTTACTTGCGGTCGAGCTTGCGGACAGCAACGCGCTTGCTGTACTCATCGACGTGACCGAAGTCGCCGATGCCGACGGACTCGGCAACGTTGGCGCCGGTGGCCATAGCGAGCTTCATGGCCTCCTCGACGTTGTCGCGATCCCTGTACCACTTGTGCAGGAACGCAGCGAGGGTGCAGTCGCCGGCGCAGACGGAAGAGACCAGCTTGATGTTGAACTCACGCTTAGCGTACCAGATGTCCTCTCCGTTGGAGAAGTAAGCGTCGCCGCGGCTACCACGGGTGAGCAACACGTTCTGAACGCCGGCGTCGTGGGCGAGCTTCATGGCAACGCGGACCTCGTCGTCGGTGTCGACCGGAACGCCAAAGATGGCCTTCATCTCGTGATGGTTCGGCTTGATGAGCAGCGGCTTCTTGTGGGCGAGCTCCTTGAGCTTGTCGGAGGACAGATCCAGGACGACGTCGGCGCCACGGGCCTGAGCGTGCTCCATGACCTGAGCCAGGAAGTCGGGCGTGGCTTTGGGAGGCACGGAACCAGAAACGATCAGGCACTCAAGATCGCCGGCGGTGTCCAGGATGTTGTAGAGCTCCTCCTGATGCTGCGGCGTAATCGGAGCACCGGGGTTGAGGATGCCGTACTCGTGCTGGCCATCGTTGACGTAGGTGTTGATGCGCGTGATACCGTCGGTCCAGACCGGGCGGCACAGACAACCCAGGTTCATGACCTCCTCGACGATAAACTTGCCCGTGAAACCGGCGAAGAAGCCGAGCGCGACGGTGTCGACGCCCATCTTCTTAAAGGCGAAGGACACGTCGAGGCCCTTGCCGTTGGCCGTGTAGCTGGCCGAGCCGGTGCGGACGTTCTCGTCGGGCTCGAGCGGAGAGCTCGAAACCGTCATGTCGACAGCCGGGTTAGCGGTTAGCGTGTAGAACATTTACAGTACCCCCTGTATATGTGAGGGCCGCGTGGCCGGCCCATTCCAACCACGCGGTTACCCCTGATACCAAATTAACGAGCTGCGGACTCGAGCAGCGCCTTGACCTCGGCGGCGGTATTGCAGGCGAGCGCCTTCTCGGCGAGCTCGTCGCACTCGGCCTTGGTCCACTGGCTGATGGTCTTGCGGGCGCGCAGGATCGACGGAGCGCTCATCGAGAACTCCTCCAGGCCCCAGCTGATCAGCAGCGGCTCGAGCAGCGGATCAGCAGCGGCCTCGCCGCACATACCGACCATGATGCCGGCCTTCACGCCGCTCTCGATGATGTTCTTGAGCGAGCGGAGCACGGCGGGATAGTACACCTGGTACAGATTGGAGATGGTGTCGTTGCCACGGTCGGCGCACATGGTGTAGCCGATCAGGTCGTTGGTGCCGATAGAGAAGAAGTCGGCGACCTCGGCCAGGCGGTCAGCGAGCAGCGAAGCGGCGGGCGTCTCGACCATAATACCGACCTCGATGTCCTCGTTGAACTTGCGACCCTCTTCGGTCAGCTCGGCCTTGCACTGCTCGACGAGCTCCTTGACAGCCAAGACCTCCTCGACGCAGGTGACGAGCGGGATCATGATCTTGATGTCACCGAAGGCGCTAGCGCGCAGCAGGGCACGGAGCTGGACCTTGTACTGGTCGGGATTGGCCAGGCAGTAACGCACGGCGCGGAAGCCCATGAAGGGGTTGTCTTCCTTGACCATGTGCAGGTACGGAATCTCCTTGTCGCCACCCACATCGAGCGTGCGGATGATGACCGGAGCGCCCTTGAGCGCGCTGGCGACCTTGCGGTAGGCGTTGAACTGCTCCTCCTCGGAAGGAAGCTCGGCAGAGTCCATGAACAGGAACTCGGAGCGGAACAGACCGATAGCCTCGGCGTCGTGATCGAGCGCGTTGGGCACGTCATCGGGGTTACCGATGTTGCAGGCAATGATCTTCTTGATGCCATCGGCAGTCACGGAAGGCTTGCCACGGAAGGCCTCGAGGGCAGCCTTCTCGGCAGCGAAGGCCTCGGCCTTGGCGGTGTAGGCGGCGAGCGTCTCCTCGTCGGGATCGGCCTCGACGATACCCTTGCCACCGTCGACGACAACGGTCATGCCGTTGCGCAGCGCGGTGCAGCTGTTGGAAACCGAAAGAACAGCCGGGATCTCGAGGGCGCGCGCGATGATCGCGGAGTGCGACGTGCGGCCACCGGTCTCGGTGACGATACCGGCAACGTGAGCCTTATCGATCGTGGCGGTCATGGACGGCGTAAGGTCGTGCACGACAACGACGGTGTTCTCGGGCAGGACGGAGAGGTCGACGACCTCCTTGCCCAGCAGCTCGGCCAGAATACCGGTGCGGATGTCGGCGATGTCGGCCGCGCGCAGACGGAACATCTCGTCGTCCATAGACAGGAACATGTTCTCGAACATGGTCGAGGTGTCCATGAGCGCCTGCTCGGCGCAGGTGCCGCCGTCAATGGCGGCGTTGATGGCGTCGGTCATGCCCGGGTCCTGAGCCAGGACAATGTGTCCGCTCATGATCTCGGCCTCGGCCTCGCCCACCGTCTCCTTCATGTGGTCGGCCTGAGCCTGGGTCTTCTCGCAAAAGACCGAAAGAGCGGTCTGATAGCGCTCCTTCTCTGCTGCCGAATCAGCAACCTCGTGCGGCTCAAACGTCAAGTCGGGATCGACGGCGACCATGACGGTGCCGATACCGATACCCTCGGATGCGTTGACTCCCTGATACATTCCCATTCCTCTCTCCGTGTCACGTGATAAAGCGTTTTGCCATATCCATGACAAAAGAGCGCAGCTACCTTGATACAGGTCACTGCGCCCCCAAGTATGAACTTAATTGTTCAACATGCGACCCGTTTGAGTTCTACTCGCCAAGACCGCTCTTGATGAGCTCGATGGCAGCAGCCAGAGCCTCGGCCTCGTCAGCGCCGTCGCACTTGACCTCGACCTCGGTACCGCAGGGGATACCAGCAGCCATGAGGGCCATCGGAGACTTACCGTTGACCTCCTTCTCGGGGGTGACAACGGTCACGTCGCAGGCGTACTTGCCCATGGTGGAGGCGAAGAGGCCGGCCGGACGCATGTGAAGACCCTGAGGATTAACGAGGGTAGCCTTCTCAGAAACCATAATTGACTCCTTTTTGTGTTTAACCCCTGTCAACTATGCGGCAGGAGTCAGATTCACGACGTTGTTTATATTAACTCACATCAAACGGTTTTTCATTATGTTTCGCACGAATTGTTGGACGGATGTCGTTGCTGCATGCTCGCCTGCCGGGCGGGGCGGTTAAGTTTGCTGCTCTACAGTCCTGCGCAAGACGGAAAGCACCCCGCCAGGCAGGCGAGCTGCGGAAACTCAGTCGGACCAGAGTAATATCGTACGAACGGAATTCTGGCTGGATCTCTGAACGTATGGGAGATCTAGTTGATGCGGTTATCTATACCCTTCTGCGAACTGAGGAGCGTCCCTGGGTGCCGGCAGCAAAAGAACGTCCTTAAGTGCCGGGTGGTATGAAAAAGGCGGGGACTCCTGGTGGAGTCTCCGCCTTATATACAGGGAACGATGTTATTCGCGAACTGCGGGATTAGATCAAGCGGGCGTTGATCGTCTTGGCGATCTCGGCGGCGTCAGTGGAACCCTTGACGGTGGAACGGAAGTCCTCGTCCATGAGCGCCTCGGCGACCTTGGACAGGATCTTGAGGTGCGTAGTGCCAGCCTGTGCACCCGGGATGAGCAGGGCGATGGCAACGTTGACGGGAGCGCCGTCCATGGTGTCCCAACCGGTCACGCCAGAGTCGTCCTTGACGACGATGACAGCAGCCTCGGTGATGGCGTCGGACTTGGCATGCGGAATGGCGAAGCCCTCCATCATGCCCGTGGTGCCCTCGGCCTCGCGGGCCAGGAAGGCGTTCATCACGGCGTCGGCATCGCCGGCGATACCGGCCTTGACGGCCTGGTTGGAGACAAAGCTCAGGGCCTCGTCACGAGAAGCGAAGTCCTCGGCGACAAAGACGTTCTCGACCTTCACGAAGTCGGCAGCCTCGGACTTGGAAGCCTCGACGGCAGCGGCCTTGGGGGCCTCAACCGGCTTGGCTGCAGGAGCGGGCTTCTGGTTCTTCTCGAAGTCGTACTTCTTGAAGGCCACGAACAGGATGCCACCGACCACGGCGCCGATGAGGATCGCGAGGACCCACTGCGGGCCGTTCTCGACAACGGGCAGGACCAGGAAGCCGCCGTGAGGCGCCGGATCGTGAACGTTGAAGAAGATGGTCAAGATGGAAGCGATGGAAGAACCGACCATCATGATAGGCATGACGGGCCAGATGTTCTTGGTCATGAACGGAATGGCGCCCTCGGTGATGTGGGTGCAACCAAGGATAAGGTTGACGATACCGGCGTCATGATCCTCCTGGCTGAAGTACTTCTTGCCGACAACGACGGCGAAGGTGGTGATCAGCGGCGGAACGATGCAAGCGGCGGAGACGGCAGCCATGAAGTTGGTGCCGAAGTTGTAGGTCTCGGTGCCGACGCCAGCTTCGAGAGCGGTACCGAGCAGGAAGGTGCCAGTAGCGTAAGCAGCCTTGTTGACCGGGCCGCCCATGTCAAATGCGCACATGCAGCCGATGGCCAGGCCAAGGATCACCGGACCGGAGTTACCGAGGCTCTGCAGGAAATCCATCATGCCCTGATTAATGGCAGCCATGGGGCCGGAAATACCGAGCATGACCAGGCCGACGATGGCGGTAGAGCACAGCGGATACAGGAAGATTGCCTTCAGGCCATTAAGGCTCGCGGGAATTTTAGAGAAAACCTTCTCGAGCAGCAAAATGACATAGCCGGCGAGGAAGCCGCCGACGATGCCGCCCAGGAAGCCAAAGCCCACACCCGAGCCTCCAGCGTCGATCATGCCGGTATCGGCGTTAACGGGCAGACCCTGGATGGCAATCATACCGGCAACAAAGCCGGGGACGAGCGCCGGGCGCTTGCCGATAGACTCGGCGATGTAGGCGGAGAGCACCGGAACCATGAGGTTCATGGCGATACCGCCGATAATCTTGAGCATCGCGGCAAAGCTGTTGTAGTCGGCAGCCGTCGAATCAAAGGACGTGATGCCCCACAGGAACGAAATGGCGGTCAGAACACCACCGGCAACGACGAAGACCAGCATGTGGCTGACGCCGTTCATGAGGTGCTTGTAGATGACGTGACCGATGGACTCCTTCTCCTCGACCTCGTCCTCGACATCGGCGGCAGTGGCAACCGTGTCGTCGCCCTTGGCGGCGAGCGCGCGGTCGATCAGCTTTCCGGCGGCCTCGACGGACAGGGCCTTGGAAACACCGACGGAAACCATGGGCTTACCGGCGAAACGCTCGGCCTGGACATCCTTGTCGGCTGCGACGACGACGGCCTTGGCACCGGCGATCTCACCCTTCGTGAGCTCGTTCTCGACACCGACCTGGCCATGAGTCTCGACCTTAATGGTCAGACCTCGCTCGGCAGCTGCCTTCTCCAGCGCTTCCTTCGCCATGAAGGTGTGCGCAATGCCGGTTGGGCAACCGGTCGCGGCGATGATGTCAAACTTAGCCATGTGTCCCTCCTTTTTAAGTTTTGCGCCCTCGGGCGCTCCCCTACACGCGCTTCAATGCGCGTTTTTCCACACTTGAAAGATACCAACCTACCGTCCGCGTGAGAAGAGACAAGGCGCAATTCTCCGGTGAAAGGTTCTTTCATAACCGTAAACGGTAGATGAAAGTTTACCATCAACACTTGAAACGGCAAGGTGTATCTTGTAATTGAAAATGCCCGTATACTATGGCATTGAAAAACAAGTCCGATTTTCATGCCAACCAGGAGCCATCCATGACCGATAGCAGCAAGAGCGCGCTCTCCCTTATTAGCACGCACAAAGGGTACAGCGAGTCCGAGCAGCGCATTGTCGACTATATTCTCGAGCACCAGTCCGAGGCGCCGCGCCTGACGGCCGCCCAGCTCTCGCGCGCCGCTGCGACATCCGAGGCGACGGTCTCGCGCTTCTGCCGCAAGCTGGGTTTTGGCAGCTTTCGCAGCTTTCAGTTTTCGCTGGCACGTGATCTTGAGAGCCAGCGTAACGAGGGCCTGACAGACGAGGTCTCGCTCGACAATATGGAACAGAGCCTCAAGAATATTCTAGCTGCCAAGGTCAGTGAGCTCAATGCGACCATCGATGGCATTGATCATGACACGCTCGCTGCCGTTGTGCACGCGCTTAAGAACGCGGGGGTTATCGAGTTTGCAGCTGTGGGCAATACGAACGCCGTCGCGCTCGACGCGACGTTTAAGTTTTCGCAGCTAGGCCTTCGCTGCATGGCAAGCACTATCAGCGAGACATCGATTGGTTTTGCGCTCACGTTGCGTCCGAGCGATGTCATTGTCTTGATCTCAAACTCCGGCAAGTCTCGTCGACTGAATCGCATGGCAAAAGCGGCTCGCGACTGCGGTGCTACCGTAGTCGTCATCAGCAGCGACAGCAAGTCTCCGCTTGCTCGCCTGGCCGACTACACCTTTAATACCGTCAATCACGAGGCGCTGCTGACAACGGGCGACTTCGCGTTCTCCAAGATGAGCGCCACGATGATCATAGAGGTCATCTACAACTTCCTGCTGCCCGAAATCGAGGACGCCCGAGAGCACATCAGCTACTACGAGGAGCTCATCCAGCCGGACAAGGTCGTGGAGTAAAAAACGTCGGTGGGACAAAATTATCAGTCGTACTTTTGTCCCACAGACGCCGCAGGCTCGGTCTAGCCACGAGCTTCTTCGAGCATTTGTCTAGCGTGCGCTAGGCTTGCCTCCGATTGATCGCCGCTGAGCATACGGGCAATCTCGGCAGTACGAGCCTCGCCGGTCACCTCGTCCAGGTGCGTCTGGGGAACGTCACCGGGCTCTTTACTGACCACGTAATGCTTGTCGGCCATGACGGCGACCTGCGCCAGGTGCGTTACGACGATGACCTGATGCGTGGCGGCAAGATCAGCCAGCACGCCGGCAAGAGCACAAGCCGTGGAGCCGCCGACACCAGCATCGACCTCGTCAAATACCAGTGTGTCGACGCCGTCCGCATTACCCAAGACCACCTTGCTCGCAAGCATAACGCGGCTGAGCTCGCCGCCCGAGGCGATGCGGCGCAGAGGGCGCGGTGTCAAACCGGCGCCGCTGCGATACAAAAGCTCATAGCTCGAAGGACCCGCCGACGTCCACTCGGCGCGGGGAAGATCACGCGACTCCCAGACAAGTTCGGCGCTGCCCATTTCCAGACGCGCCATTTGGCGGCCAACCTCGTGACAAAAACGCGGGGCTGCCGTATTACGTGCACGCTTAAGCGCCTTGGCGGCGGCGAACAGTTCGCGCTCCGCCGCGCCAAGCGCTTCGCGAGCCTTCTTGATCTGCTCATCACCATCGTCTACCAGCGACAACAGCTCTTGCGAGCGATCGCGCATAGCAAACACGTCGTCCATGGTGGGACCCCACTGCCGCAGAAGTCCCTTAAGGTCGGAATACCGCTCGCGCATGCGAGCGAGCTCGCGAGGGTCAAAGGCAACCCCATCACGATAAGAACGCAGCTCGTTGGCGCAATCCTCAAGTGAAATGCAGGCATCCGAAAGGGCATCGGCGATGTCGCCCAGCTTGCGGTCGACGGTCGCCATACGCGCCAGCTCTGCCACGGCGCCGTTCACGGCATCGAGCGCTCCCCCTTCGGCAGCAAGAGAGGCATGGGCTTCGTTAGCCGTCGCTACCAGCACTTCGGCATGCTCCGAGCGCGGTAGAAGCTCCTCGAGCTCCTCGTACTCACCCGGCTTGGGTTCGACCTCGGCGATACGCTCGAGCGCGAAGCGTGCCTCCTCGACGCGACTCCCCTGCGCACGCGACGCCTCCTCGACGCGATGAAGCTCCTTGGCAGCCGCACGCGACGCCTTGAAGCAGGCACGGTACTTTTCCAGCGCCTCGAGCGCAGAGCGACCAGCCCAGGCATCAACCATGGCAACATGATGCGCCGGATCGAGCAGGCGCTGATGTTCATGCTGACCGCACAGATCCATCATCACGCCGACGCGCTCGGAAAGCTCGCGCACGCTGGCGATGCGGCCGTCAATCTTGACGCGGCTGCGACCCTCGGCAGAAAGGCTGCGCTGCACGGTGAAGCCCTCCGTGTCGTGCGGGCCATCAAACAAGCGCGCCTCGACGCTCGCAAGCGCCTCGCCCTCGCGCACGGTCGACGAATCTGCGCGTTCGCCCAAGATGAGCTTAAGCGCCGAGAGCAGCGCGGTCTTGCCGGCGCCAGTCTCACCGGTCAGGACAGTTAGGCCCGCGCTGGGCACCAGCGTCGCTTCACGAATGAGTGCAATATTTGAAACCTGCAACTCATCGATCATGGCGAACTCCGTAGAACACACGGCTTACCGAGTTGTAGAAGCTCTCGGGGCCATAGTCGAGCAGCAGCACATCGCCGGGACCGCGACGCACGGCCACGCTCTCGACGGTGCCATCGCAGGTAATAAACTGCCCGTCGATTGCAATAGCCGGCACACTCGGGCGGTCATCGGACATAAAAATCTCGACAACATCGCTCGGCGAGGTCAAAAAGGCGCGAGCCTGAATGGTATGCGGCGCGATCGGCACGCAGACCATGCCCGTGTAATCCGGGCTCACGATAGGACCGCCGGCACTGAGGGCATAGCCCGTGGAGCCGGTTGCCGTGGACACGACCACGCCATCGCCGCGCAAGCGATCGATATGGTGGCCCGAAACGGTGATGTCGAACTCGACCATATCGGACAGGGGCCCACGCGTGAGCGCCATATCGTTGAGGGCGAACGAACGCACGACATCCTTCGTGCCGTCCTCACGCACGGAAACGATGTCTGCGGCGATCGTGGCGCGACGGCTCACGTGGAGCTCACCGGACAGGGCATCGCTCACAACCTGCAAAATATCGCGCTCCTCGGGACTCGCTGCGGTCAAAAAACCCAGATGACCATAGGAAAGACCAAGAATGGGAATCTCGCGATAGTTGAGGATGCGGGCAGCCCTCAAAAGCGTGCCGTCGCCGCCGAGCGTGATGACCAAGTCGGCATCGTCGACATCGGGCGTGCTCTGAATCTTCGAGCGCTGATCGGCCGCCCATGCGACCTCGTAGCCCTGGCGCGTCAGCCAGAGCTCGAGCATCAGGCCGCTCTCAACCGCCTCTTGTTTGTAGTAATTGGGAACCAGAAAGACCTTCATAGCGTTGCCGCTTTCTCGCTCAAAGCCGATACCTGGGCTTGCAACTCGTCTTTCGAGCGCTCGCCGGGGGCGAGCCTCGTGCCGTACAGGAAAAACTCAACGTTACCTTTGGCGCCATGGATAGGTGACACGCACACGTCAACCGGGAACAGGCCCTTCGCGGCAAACAGCTCGATTGCCGCAACGAGCGTGTCAGCACGCACGACGGGGTCGGTCAGGATACCGCCCTCTCCCACCAGCGCTGCCGGAGCCTCAAACTGAGGCTTTACGAGCGTGCAAAACGAACCCGAAGGCGTCAGGCACGCCAGCACCGCATCGATGATGTTCGCGATGCTGGTAAACGACACGTCGCACACGGCCAGGTCGATAGCGCTCTCATAGCCAAGCTCGGGCAGCTGCGTCACGTTGGTGCGCTCATGCAGCGTCACACGATCGTCCTGACGTAGCGACCAATCAAACTGGGCACGCCCCACGTCAACCGAGACGACCTTTGCAGCGCCGCGCTTAAGCAGACAATCGGTAAAACCGCCGGTAGAACACCCAACATCCAGGCAAGCAAGGCCCGTCGGGTCGATATCAAACGCATCGAGCGCGCCCTCGAGCTTAAGCCCACCGCGCCCAACATACGGGATGCGACCCTTCACATGCAGCGGAAGGCCTGGGGCAACCTTAAGACCTGGCGAGGTCAAGCGCTCGCCACCGCTCGAGACCAAGCCGGCCATAAGAGTGCGAAGGGCATCCGCGCGATCGGCGCAGATGCCCTGTGAAATCAGTTCGTCATCAAGACGCACGCGTTTCATGAATGCCATCAACCATTCGTATCCGGAGATGCAGCCTGGCCATCCTGTGATTCTTTAGCCGCATCCTCATCGTATTCTTGCTCGAGCTTATCGGCCTCACGCGGCGTCAGCTCAAACTTGTCGACCATATCGACTGCGCGAGAGCCGAGCTCAATCGCCTCGTCAAACAGATCGAGCGAACGCTCCAAGGACGTATCCTTGGAGCGAACGGTAGCGATAATCTGGTCCAAGCGGTCCGAGATCTCGTCGAAGTTGCGGACGGAACCCTCTGGCATGGCTACTCCTCGACGGAGTCGGTGTCGGCCTCGTCGACCTCTGCAGTATCCGCATCCTCGGCCAGCACGCCAGCGGCAGCCTGAGCGGCGGCAACCTTAGCGGCAGCCTCGGCAGCCTGGGCCTCTTCGCGGGCGCGGTCCTCGGCCAGCAGCTCCTGATAAAGGTCCTCGCCCGGCAGCTCCTCGCTGCGAGCGATCTTGCCCAGCACGCCGTTGACAAACGACGCGGACTGGTCGGTGCCATAGGCCTTGGCAAGCTCGACAGCCTCGTTAATCACGATAGCGTCCGAGACCTCCTCGTCGGTGAGGAAGCGCATCTCGTAGACGGCGATACGCAGAAGGTTGCGGTCGGCACCGGGCATGCGCATAAGATCCCAGTTCTTGGCGACAGCGCGCAGGGCGCAGTCGATGCGATCGATATGCTCGTAGGCACCGCGGCAAAGCTCCAGCGCATAGGGGTCGAGGGGACCCTTCGAGATCAGGAAATCGCCCTCGAGGACGCGCTCGAGCGGGCTGTCCGTGGCCTCGGCCTGGAACAGCAGCTGCAGCGCCTGACTGCGGGCAAGCGTGCGCCCGCGATAAACCTTAAGGCTCAAAGGTTACTCCTTGGGGAAAACGAGGCCGTCGATGCAAACGTCAACGCGCTCGACCTCGACACCCACCTGGGCATCGATGGCGGCGACCACAGCGGCGCGAACGGCCTCGGCGAGTTTCTTGAACGGATAGCCAAAGAACACCACGACGCGCACGGTGAGCGCAAGCTTGTCGCCGATGACCTCGGCCTCGACCGCCGGCTCGGAAGCCGGGGCCTTGGACGAGAGCATCATGGAGACAAGATTCGTGGCAAGGTCCTTGACGCCAACGGAGGCGATGCCCTCGACATCGGACACGGCGCGCGAGACGATGGCGGTCAGAACATCGGGCGAAATACCGATGCCGTCAATCTTGATTTCCTGGGGCATGAGTCCTCCTAGTAAAGTTGGTTGCTAGACGCGGGAGACGAACTTGCCGTCGCGGGTGTCAACCTTGATGACCTCGCCCTCGTTGAGGTACATGGGGACCTGGATGACAGCGCCGGTGTCGATGGTGGCCGGCTTGGTGGAACCCTGGACGGTGTCGCCCTTAAAGCCCGGGTCGGTCTGGACGATGGTGGTCTCGATGAACATCGGCGGGGTCACGCCCATGAGCTCGTCGTCGGCGAAGAGCAGCTGGCAGGTGTCGTTCTCGCGCAGCCACTTGGAGTTCTCACCCACCATGTCCTCGGGGACGGGAACCTGCTCGTAAGACTCGTTGTCCATGAAGATGTAGTCGGCACCGTCGTTATAGAGGTACTGGAACTCACGGGTGGTGAGCATGACGCTCTCGAACTTGGTACCGGCGTTGCAGGTGTTCTCAACGACACGGCCGCTCTTGATATCGCGGGTCTTGTAGCGCACAAAAGCACCGCCCTTGCCCGGCTTGACGTGCTGGAACTCGACGATGGTGTAGACCTTGTCCTTAATGCGGAGACCGAGGCCGTTCTTGAAGTCGGCGGTAGAAATGGTAGGCATAGCGACCTTTCTTCTTATGGGCAGAACGCACAGGCGTCCAAATTACATACGACAGAAATTATACACTTGCAGACGGCTGCTGCAGCGAGCGCATAAAAAGAGAACGCGGGGCGCCCGAATTGCTCCGGACGCCCCGCCCAAAAATCTATCGAAATGGGCTAGCAGTCGATGACGTGCAGGTCGTGCGGGGTCTTGGTGAAAGGCTCGTAGCCGTTCTCGGTGACCACGCCGTAGTCCTCCAAGCGCACGCCGCCCACGCCGGGCAGGTACACGCCGGGCTCCATGGTGACAACGGAGCCGACCTCGATGATGTTCTTGCTGCGGTTGAAGTTGGGCAGCTCATGGATGTCGATGCCCACGCCGTGGCCCAGACCATGGTTGTAGTAATCGCCATAGCCGGCATCGCCGATAATCTTCTTGGAAAGCTTGAAAATGTCGTTGCCCTCGACGCCCGGATGGATGGCGGCGACGCACTCCTCGTGCGTACGGCGCACGAGCGCGTACAGGTCGAGCTGCTCCTGGGTAGGCTCGCCCATCACGACGGTGCGCGTCATGTCGGAACGATAATCGCAGTAGCCCGCGCCGTAATCCATGAGGACGAAGTCGCCTTTCTCGATCACGCGGTCACTCGGCACGGCGTGCGGGTTGGCGGTGTTGGGACCGCTCGCCACGATGGAGCCAAAGGCCAAGCTGTCGGCGCCGTTGGCGAACATAAAGTTCTCGAGCTCGTTGCGAACCTGCTTCTCGGTCATGCCGGGCTTAATAAAGCCGAGCATGTGCTGGAAGGCGGCGTCGGTGATCGACTGCGCATGGCGCATGAGCTCAATCTCCTCGGCGTCCTTGATGGCACGCATCTTACGGATGTCGTCATGCATCAGCGGCAGCATGCAGGCAACGGAGCGGTCCTCCAGGCCACGCTGAATGCCCTTGTAGAAGTTAATCTGCATGTCATCCTCGACGGCACAGACGCGGCACTTGTTGGCCGCGATCTTGCCGGCGACCCAGCCGGGAATGGTGCCCTCGTCCATGTCGTAGACCCAGGGGCTGCCGGCGGGCGTGTTCTCCTCAAAGCTGTTGAGGTAGCGCGAGTCGGTGTGGAACAGGCACTGGTCTGCCGTAATAAACGCGGCATGCGGGAACTCGAAGGTGTAGTCGAAGACGCCCTTCACGCCCGTGAGCCAACGAAGGTTGGCCTCGTCGCGCACCACGATGGCATCGTAGCCACGCTCGGCCATCAGGGCACGGACACGCTCGATACGACCGGCAGGACCGGCAGCAAACTCAGACATGCAGTTTCCTTTCTCGATGTCCTCAATAAAAGCGGGACGGGCCCAATCGGCGCACGGAACCGCGAACGATTCGCAACCGATAAAACCCGTCCCCCAACATGATACGAAAGACGATGGATGTCAATAAACTTAGAGAAGTTCCTTGCGAGAAGCCAAATAGGCTGCCGCATGGCGCTCAAGGACATCGTCGTCCACGGCGTTAAGACGAATGGCGCCAAGTGCCGCGGGCAGCGGCAGCATCGTGCGATTAGAGCGCGCGAACTGCTGCCTGCGGAACTCCGTAATAAAGGCCTCCGGTTCAAGGTCGAAGGCGAGCTCCTCGATTCCAAAGTCCTCTAGGCAATCATCGACTTCAAACACATAGTCGATATCGAAGTCGCAGGCATCGTGGGCCAAGCGCGCCTCAAAGCGCATACCCTCGGACAACAGCTGGTAGGCAGGAACCTGCGTCGCGGCATTGCCCAGGCAGACGCGCAGGGTACGCTCCCCCGTCTTGCCAAAATCGAGCGCATGGCGAGCGCTCGGGTTCGTGGCCATAAGCACGTCCTTGCGGGCGGTCTGGGACCACTGCACGGCATTGACGAGTGCAACCTCCTCACCGGCAAGAATCTCGGGGACCGTCTCGGAGAACTGGTTCCAGCGCGACTTGCTGCTCGAAAGCATAGTGCCCACGAGCTGCGCATAGCCAAGCTTAAGGTTCTCAGGGTCGGCCTCGCGAACAAGGTCCAGATTGCACACGACCAGACCGGGCTCGGGGCGCACCGCGATGGCGGGCAGCGAGTGGTTGCCCGAAGCGACGAGCGGCTCCATCGTCGTAGCGACCGTGAGCATGGCGTCGAATGTCGTCGGCAACAGCGCGCACTCGGTACGACCGCACCACTGGTTAGCGCACCAGCAAACAACCGAGCAGGTTGCGGCATCGCCAACGGCAACAACCAGGTCATCGCAGGTAATTCCGTTAGCCGACAGCGCGCCAAAGACAGCATCGGCATCGGCGAGCGTAGCACCCGCAGGCGAAACCTCAAGCAAAAGCTGCGACACGACAAAGCCGGCATCGACCAGCGCATGATCGACGACCTCACCAAAGCGCTCGGACACGGCTGTATTCCATACAACCATCGCACGCTTGGGCTTGCCCACAGCCGAGGCAAACATGCGCGACAGCTCCTCAAACGCGCCTAGCCCGACACGAACATCGACGCTGCGGTTTTGGAAATTGATGAGTTGACGGCGAATCATAGCAATCCACGCTCCAAAAGCATCTCGGCACAAAGGTAAGAAACATCCTCAAAGGACTTATTGCGGATATCGAGGGTAAGATCGGCCGCTTGGCGATACAACGGACGGCGATGCTCAAAGAGCAGCGCCGCGTGCTCGGGCGAACGGAAATCAGGTCGGGTATCGGACCGGCGAATCTGACGCATCGAGTCCTCAAAGTCGCCTTCGAGGTACACACAAGTACCCATCTGGTGCATGAGCTCGATGTTTTCCGGCGTCTCGACGATGCCGCCCCCGCACGAAACCAACAGGCTGCGCTCGCTCTGAAGCGAACGAAGCGCCGAGGTCTCGAGCTCGCGGAAGCGCGCCTCGCCCTCGGTCTCAAAGATCTCGGTCACCGACTTGCCGCAACGGCGGACCACCAGGCGGTCGGTATCAATAAACCGACGCTTGAACATGTTGCCGACGTTACGCGCGAGCGTCGATTTGCCAGCGCCCAAAAAGCCGATAAAGAAGATGTGGTCGCAGCCGTGTTTGGTGTGCTGGGACATAGCGAAACCTATTCCTCGCAGGGAAGGTCGCGCAGGGCCCGGCGCTCAAAAATACGAAAGATCTGCGTATACCACAGGTCCTGCGTGGCCTGAGGTTTGACCAAGATTGTGTCGACACCGGCAAAGTTGCCACTCCACACGTCCGTATACAGCTGGTCACCGATCAGTACGGCCTCGTTAGCCGTGGCACCCAGGCGCTTAAGGCCCGCTTTGAGGGCAAAAGGCGCCGGCTTCATGGCATGGCTGATGGCCTCGAGCCCCAGCTCGCGCGCCGACGCCATAACCTGGTCGCGATGCCAGTTGTTGGACACCATGCACAGCTTAAAGCCCTTAGCACGGGCGGCCTCGAGCCAGGCGGAGACCGCAGCGGGTACTTGCTCGGTATCGCGCGGCACCAGGGTGTTGTCGCGATCGAGCAGAATGGCTCGCTTACCGTCGGCCCAGAGGGTATCGAGGTCGATGCGATCGACCGAGACAACATATCGTTTGGGGCTAAAAATCCTCATGATTAATTCCAAGACTGTTGATGTTCTTCGTAGGTCTTCGAGAAATACTCCTCGTCCTGCGTAATGTAGAAATACAGGTCGTCGGAGTCGGTCGGCTCAAGGGTGGCCTTAAGCGCCTCGAGCGACGGAGAGCAAATGGGCGTGGGAGGGAGGCCCTCGTGCTTATAAGTGTTATAGGGGCTATCGCTCTGCAGGTCGTCAGCGGTAACCTCGCCACCGGTGACGTACATCATGGTCGCGTCGCTGTTGAGATAGCACAGGCCATCGAGCTTGCCGGCCAGACGGTTGTAGAAGACCGAGGCCACGTGCGCGCGCTGATCGGCGTTGAGGCCCTCGCGCTCGACGATGGAGGCAAGATTGACGATGTCGTAATCGGACATCTCCACGCCGTAGCGCTCCTTGATCTTTGCCTCGCAGCTGGCAAAATCGAGCGATTTATACTCGTCGTTAAACTGGTCGAGCATGGCGCGAATCACGTCGTCGGCGCTCGGGTCCTTACCCAGCGAATAGGTCTTGGGGAACAGGAAACCCTCGAGCGAATCGTTCGCGGCGTCTTTAAGGAAAGCGTAATCATTCACATAATTGCTCGCCTTGGCCTGATTAAGGAAGTCTTCCTTAGAAATGCTGTCGTACGCCTTGGCCACGCGGTCGGCGACCTGATCGACCGTCAGGCCCTCAGGAATCGTGAGCGCATCGGAGCCGGCGTTGGGACCTTCCATAAGCTGCTGAACAACCTTAGTAGCGTCCATGAGCGTGGTAAACGAATATTTACCCGGCTTGAGCGACATATCGGCGTTGAGCTTTTTGACCGCAGCGTAGTAATCCTTGGGATTCTCGACGATATGGTTCTCGGAGAGGATCGAGGCGATGGTGTCGCCCGAAGCGCCTTCGGGAATCGTGATAGTAACTTGCTGACCAGCTTCAACGTTCGCGTCCCCACCGGTAATGAAACCTTTGACAGCCGGAACGACAAAGAAGACGATCGCGGCCAGCGCAAGTAGGGCAAACACGGCGCCGACAATCATGGGCACCGGAGAGTTCTTCTGTTGGACGCTGCGGCGAGCATGGGAGTTGTAGCTTGAGCGCGTTGCCGGAGCCACGCGGTGCGCGCCATGGGCCCGGTGAGAATGACCATGAGATTGAGGGGTCTGCGCGCGCTGAGCAGGCGCTTGCTGTTTAAAACGCGTACCACCAGTGGATTGCGCCGCGCGAGCAGCGGGCTGCTGAGGCAAACGGGCAGACGATTGCTGGGTCGAACGGGCAACAGGCTGTTGGACCGCACGCTGCGTCGGCTGCGCAGGGCGCTGGCCAGGCTGCGCATGGCGCGGGACAGGCTGCCGTGCACGATTCGGCTGGCGCGGATCAGAAGCGCTAGGCATGAGGAACCTCCTCGTTTTTTCGATCGAGCCAGGTCTGCAAGAACAGGCTGGCAGCGATCATGTCAATCTTGCCCCTCATCTGCTTTTCGTTGAGCCCCTGTTCTCGCAGGATTCGTTTGGCCTCCTGCGAGGACAGACGCTCATCCTCAAACTCCAGCGGAAGATCGAGTTCGTCGGCGATCTTTTGAGCCACGGCGGCAACGCGCTCGGCCTGGGGACCGGGCTCACCGGCCATGGTCAGAGGACGTCCGCTGACCAGGATGTCGGGCTCATAGTCCTCGACCAGGTAACGAAACGTCTTGGCCATACCGGTGACCTCGGCAGCCGGGAGCACCTTGACGGGCATCGCCATCTTGCCATCACGGCTCGAGACGGCGATGCCGATTCTAGTCTCCCCTATGTCCAGCGCGAGCGCGACCACAGCGACTACCTAGGCTCTTAGGCGCCGAGCGCGGTCTTGGCGGCCGCGAGGGCATCGGCGATACCGGCGGCGTTCTTGCCACCGGCCTGGGCCATGTTGGGACGGCCGCCACCGCGACCGTCGACCAGGCCCGCAATCCGCTTGATCACGTTGCCGGCGTGGAAACCGGCCTTGACGGCGTCATCGGAGCCGGCGGCGAGCAGGGCCGGGGTGCCCTTCTCGGTCACGCTGGCGACGACGCAGGCGACAGGGCCGGCGACCTTCTGGTGCACGGTATCCCAGACGTTGCGCAAGTCGGCAGCCTCAAGGCCCTGGAGCTCAGCGACGACGAGCTTGTAGCCGCCGAGCTCGACAGCACCGTCGATGGCGCTGGAAATGGCATCGGAGGAGCCGCCGGTCAGCGCCTTCTTGAGCTTATTGGACGTCTCGCGCAGCTCGGCCTGCAGGTTCTCAACGCGGGCGGGAACCTCGTCCACGCGGCACTTGAGCGCAGCGGCAGCGGCGTCGACGAGCGCCAGACGGTCGGCCATGTAGTCGAGGGCGCCCTTAGAGGTCACGGCCTCGATACGGCGGACGTTGGAGCCCGTAGAGGACTCGGAAATGATCTTGAACAGGCCGATCTCGGCAGTGTTGGCGGCATGGGTGCCACCACAGAGCTCACGGGAGAACGGCTGGTCCTCGGCGCCCACGGAGACGACGCGGACGACGTCGCCGTACTTCTCGCCAAACAGGGCAACAGCACCGGCGGCCTTGGCCTCGTCGATGCCCATGACGCGGGTCACGACCGGCTTGGAAGCAAAGATCTGCTGGTTGACCAGATCCTCGACAGCCTTGAGCTGCTCGGAGGACAGGGCCTCAAAGTGCGTGAAGTCAAAGCGCAGGTGCTCGGGAGTCACCAGCGAGCCGGCCTGGGAGACATGCTCGCCCAGGACCTGCTTAAGCGCGGCGTCGAGCAGGTGCGTGGCGGTGTGGTTGCGGCGCAGGAAGCCACGGCGCTCGGCGTCGAGCGCGGCGGTCAAGGTAGCACCGACGGTCAGCGTACCCTCGGCGACGTGCGCGACGTGGGCATACAGGCCGTTGTGGTTCTTGGTATCGGAAACGGTCAGTGCAACGCCCTCAGCGGAAAGATCACCGGCGTCACCCTGCTGGCCGCCCATCTCTGCATAGAACGGGGTGCGGTCGAGCACAACCTCGACATCCTCGCCCGCGGCAGCAGACTCGACGGACTCGCCGTTGCGCACGATGGCAACAACCTTGGTGCCCTCGATGACGTCGTTGTCATAGCCGTCGAACTCGGTCGCGGCGACCTTGTCCGAAAGCTCGACCCACACATCGTTAAAGCTGCCCCAAGCATCGCCCTTAGCGTTGGCGCGAGCGCGGGCTTTCTGATCCTCCATGCAGGCGGTAAAGCCGTCCATGTCGACATCGTGACCGGCAGCGCCAGCGATCTCGACGGTCAGGTCGATGGGAAAACCAAAGGTATCGTGCAGCTTAAAGGCGACATCGCCCGGAAGCACGGCACCCTCGGCAAGCGCTGCCAGGGCCTCGTCCAGATAGACGCGGCCGTTGTCGAGCGTCGTGGAGAAGCGCTCCTCCTCGGAAGCGACGATACCCTTGACGAGCGCGACGTTCTTGAGAAGCTCGGGATAGGCCTCGCCCATCTGAGCGTTGACCTCGTCGATAAACTTGGTCAGGAAGGCGCCCTCGATACCCAGCAGGCGTCCGTGGAACACGGCACGGCGGAGCAGGCGGCGCAAAACGTACTCGCGGCCCTCGTTGCCGGGCAGGATGCCGTCAGAAATCATAAAGTCGACGGCACGGGAGTGGTCGGCGATGATGCGCAGAGAACGGCTGGCGCCAGAGTAATCGTCAGCGTCATAGGTCTTGCCGCTGATCTCCTCACCGAGCTTGATGAGGTGCTGCATCAGATCGCCGTCGTAGTTAGCGGTCTTGTGCTGCATGATAGCGGCCATGCGCTCCAGACCCATGCCCGTATCGAGGTTGCGGTGCGGCAGCTCCGGCATGGAGCCGTCCTCCTGACGGTCGTACTGGGTAAACACGAGGTTCCAGAACTCCAGGAAGCGGTCGCAGTCGCAGCCGGGCTTGCAGTCGGGGCTCCCGCAGCCGACCTCCTCGCCCATATCAAAGTAGATCTCGGAGCACGGACCGCAGGGGCCGGTGGGGCCAGCGGCCCAGAAGTTGTCGTCCTCGCCCAGGCGGGAGATGTGATCCTCGGCAACGCCCAGAGAGCGCCACACATCGTGTGTCTCGTCGTCCTCGGTAAAGACGGTGAAGTACAGGCGGTCGAGCGGCAGCTTGAACTCCTTGGTGATGAGCTCAAAGGCCCAAGCGCAGGCCTGCTGCTTAGAGACGCCGCCAAAGGAGAAGTCGCCGAGCATCTCAAAGAAGGACAGGTGACGGCCGTCCTCGCCGATGCAGTCGATGTCGTTGGTGCGGACGCACTTCTGGCAGGAGATCGCGCCGATCTCCTTCATGGTCTTCTTGCCCTGGTAGTACTCCTTAAACTGGTTCATGCCGGCGTTGGCAAGCAGCAGCGAGGGATCGTCGGGAACAAGAGACGAAGAAGGATAAAGCTTAAGACCGCGCTCCTCAAAGAAGTTGAGGAACTTGGAGCGGATCTCGGCCGTAGTCATTGACGGGTAGTCAGCACTCATAGAGGGAATCTCCTCGGTTTCACATCGAAACAGTTCAAACGTAACGATATTACCATCCCACCGCGCCTGTGCAAAAAAGAGAGCCGCCAAACAGCGACCCTCCAGCGAAAGTGCACGTTATTTAGGACTGTGCGATCCTTTGAAAAAAATGAATTTAGTAAAATACAATATAAGAATCATCCGGAAGGAGCGACCGATGAACACCAAACGATTTATCCTGAATACACTTCTGGTTGTAGCACTTTTAGCGCTCTTGGCCTTCTCCCACTGGTATTCAAACCAACCAGCATTTGGCTACGTATTATATGCAGTAACGTCCGGCGATAAGGCTTATTGCCCTCTACGCGCAATTGACGTTCTCTATTTCTATGTAGTCGGCCCCTTATCAATCGCTTTAGTCGTGTTTCTTGTCTTTTACAACATCAAGAAACGCTAACAGGGCCTATTTGGAATCCGAATCGTCCATGGAGCCGTCGATGCCGGTTTTGGTGTCGTCGTCCGAGTTGGAGTCATCGTCCTTGGCGAAGGGGTTCTTGAAGAAGCCCGTGGCATCGGGCTGCAGGCCCGAGAGCTTGATCCAGGGATTATCGAGCTCGGGTTTGGGCATTGCCTGGGCCTCGGGCGCAGTCTCGTTGCCGATGAGCTCGGACTCATAGATGAATGTATCGTCTCCGAGCGCGTCATAGGCGGCGACCGGATTGCCCTCGGCATCACGATACGGGGTGCCCTTAAACACGGCGCCATCGTATGCCACAAGCTGGCGGCCAGTCTCATTCTCAAAGTAGTACACGAAGATACCCTTGAGGGCCGCACACAGCGGGATGGCAATGATCATGCCGATGGGACCCATGAGCGCCGAACCGATAACGAGCGCCGTGAGGCTCATGATAGGATGCACCTGAACCGAGCTTTGCATGACCTTGGGCGAAATCACGTTATCGGTGACGTTTTGCGCGACCATCGTCACGATGAGCGTCCATAACGCCAACATGGGGCTGAACATGAAACCGAGCACGGTGGCGATTGCTGCGCTCACCCAGGGACCGACGACCGGAACCAAATGCATGATACCGGTAAAGATAGCCATGAGCGCCGCATACGGATGGCCGATGATCATAAAACCGATAAAGGCGAGGAAACCGCCGCAGATGGACGTCACGACCATACCACGCATGTAGCCGCCCACCGAGCGCGACAGAATGGCGACCATAAAGCGGTACGAGGTCTCCTTTTCCTGTCCGATAATGGTGCAAATCTCGTGGTGCATGCGAGGGTAGTCGCAGGCCATCCAATAGGCAAGCACCAGCCCCAGGAAGATGACGAACAGCTGCGAGGCCGTGTTGGTAATGAGTGGGAATACACCGCGACCGAGCTCGGCAGCGATTTGCGAGACATACTTCGACGCCACGGTAACCAGCGAAGAAAGATTGTCGTCCAGATACTCCTTGAGCGGCGTGTTGTTGAGCGTCTTGGCGTGCGAGATCATCTCATTGAGGTCGCCGCCCGCAACGCGAAGCTGCGCGGGCAGACGGCTCAGGACTTCCATAATCTGGCCGAACAGAATCGGCGACAGGATGCAGACGACGCCGACGAGCACCGCCACAACCACGATGAGCGCGACAAGCGAACCGATGCCACGACCGACGCCGTGATGCTCGAGCCAGTTGGTGATCGGCGACATCACAAAAGCGATGATGGAACCGACAGCGAGAAACTCGATAACCGGCGCCAGGATGCCCATAAGGTTAAAGATGACAGCGGCGATAAGGATGCAACCGACGACGGCCCAAATGCGAAGCGTCAGAAGGCGGGCATCGCGCAGCGTGCGGTCGGATTGTTGGGGGTGCTCATTCATGAACGAACCATCACTCCGTCGGGGTCAATCTTGTCTTGAATCTTCTTAAGGGTACGGCGAAGCAGGCGCGAGACCTGCACCTGCGAGATGCCCAGCTTCTTGGCAATCTCAATCTGTGTCATGCCCTTCACAAAGCGCAGCTCGATAACCTCACGCTCGCGCGGCGAGAAATCGCGGATGGCCTCCTCAATCACCAGGCGGTCATCGGTAAAGTCAAGCTCGTTGTCGTCGTCGGCGTAGCGATCGAGAATCGAGGGCGCATCGTCGGAATCGGACGCACCGGGGGCCTCGATGGGCACCGAGGTGTAGGCCGAGGACGATTCCATGGCCTCCAGCACCTCGTCGACGGTCACGCCCAGGTACTCGGCGATTTCCTCAACCTTGGGCGAACGCTGCAGCTCATTGGTGAGCTTGTCGGTGGCCTGGTTGACCTTAGCCGAGAGCTCCTGCAAACGGCGCGGAACGCGCACGCTCCAGCCCTTATCGCGGAAATGACGCTTGATCTCGCCCAAGATGGTGGGTGTGGCAAACGTGGTGAACTCGAGGCCGCGCTCGGGATCAAAGCGATCAATCGCCTTGAGCAGACCCAAATAGCCAACCTGCATCAGGTCGTCGAGCGGCTCACCGCGATTCTTAAATTTGTTGGCAAGAAACCTTACCAGGTTCATATGGGACATGACGAGCTGCTCGCGTGCGTCCGGATCACCAGTCTCTTTATAGCGACGAAACAGCTCGCGGGTTTTCTCCTTGTCCCAAGCGGTCTTACCGCTCCGGGAACGTTCGGTCATATTAGATATCCGCCTTGAGGTCGAGGGAAAGCGTCAGGGGCGCCGCGGTCTTTTCGTAGGAATCGCACACGCTCGCCAAAATGAGCTCGGCATACACGGCAGCCTGGTCATCCTCATCGACAGACGCCTGATCGCCAAAGGTAAAGGTCATGCCGACGTGAGATTCGTCGACATCGAATTTGATTGAGATATCGTCAGAATCAACAGCCGTGCAGCCAAAGATGAAGGCCTCCTCGGCAGCCATGCGGATGTCCTCGATGCGATCGACGGACATGGAGCACAGCGCACCAACGTTGGCGGCCGTCATGCGCACCAGACGCGCCAGACGCGGGTCCCCGGCAACGGTCAGCGTAATGGGGCAGGTTGCTTCGCTACTCATCGCAGGACTCCTCGGAGGTCTGGGCAGGGGTGTAGGTGTAATACTGAGTCGGCTTTCCAGTAGGCTTCTGACCATCATCGTCGCCTTCGACGGCCTCGTCCCCGGCTTCGCCAATCAGGACGCGCTCAGTCGCCTGTTCGGCTTCGGCGGCAGCGGAAAGTTTGCGCTCGGCATCGGCTGCGGGGGCTTTCACCTTATTAAAGAGCTTCTGAACGGCACCCGCCGCAGAATCAGTTACGCTCGAAACAGCATTGCTGGCCTCGGCCATGCTGCCCGTAACCTCGGAAATATCGCGGACAACTGCCTCGACCTCGACGAGGTTGGAGGTAAGGGCGTCAACGGCAGTCTTGCTCGACTTGAGCAGCGGCTCCAACTGGGCAAGTGCCGGCGTAAGCTCGTCGACAGCGCCGTCGAGTTTTGCCACCACCGGCTGCGCCTCGGCAATGGTGTTGTTGAGGTCGTTCACGGTCTTATCGAGCGAGTCGACAACGTTGCGGGTCTTGCGCAGGGTAAGCGCGAGCTCAACGATGGCCCACACGCCGGCAATGGAAAGCACCAGCAGGGCGATTTGAATGGGACTCATACAAGCCTCCCGGAAAATCGAAATACAAACGCTGTTCATGGTACCCCAAAGAAGGGGAAAGATACCCAAAGGGAATGTGCGTGGTGTCAATGACCTACTTAGGTGCGTTACCGCTACGGTCGCGTTCGCTTTGCTCCACACGCCACTCTTCCCAGCCGCGGCCCGCAGGCTGCCAGAATGCGCCGCGTTCCAACCCCTCGGGCAAATAGCGCTGATCGACCCAGCCTTCGGGATAATCGTGCGGGTATTTGTATACACCGTACTCGTCGCTGCCGGGACGGTGACGATCGCGAAGATAGCTGGGCACCTCGCGCAAGCCGCTGTTATGGATATCGGCCAGCGCCGCATCGATCGAAGCCTCGCACGCGTTGGATTTTGGCGCCAAACACACATAGAGAGCGGCCTGAGCCAGGTTAATGCGGCACTCGGGATAGCCAATGACCTCGGCAGACTTAAACGCGGCATGTGCCACCAAAAGCGCCTGCGGGTCAGCGTTGCCAACGTCCTCAGAAGCATGAATCATAATACGGCGTGCAATAAACTTAGGATCCTCCCCCGCATCGATCATGCGCGCAAGCCAGTAGACCGTAGCATCGGGATCGCTACCGCGCATGGACTTGATGAACGCACTGATGATGTCGTAGTGCATGTCGCCGTTTTTGTCATACGAAAAGCCGCGACGCGGGTTGGCGATCTTCACATCATCCACGGTGATGGGATAGCGCTCCCCCGCCGCCGGCGCTGGCGTTCCCTCGGTATCGGGACGCGTGATGGCAATCTCGCTCGCAAGCTCGAGCGTCGTGAGCGCCGAGCGAGCGTCGCCCGCAGCCAGCGTGCAGATGGTCTTAACCGTATCCTCATCGGCCGAGAACTTGCCGTTCAAGCCCTGCGGCGCCTCGAGTGCACGCTCGATGAGCATCGCGATATCCTCGTCTTTAAGATGCTCAAGCTCCACCACGCGACCGCGCGAGAGCAATGCCGAGTTGACCTCAAAGTACGGGTTCTCCGTCGTTGCGCCAATCATAATGACGGTACGGTTCTCAACTGCATGCAGCAGGGCATCCTGCTGTGACTTGGAGAAGCGGTGGATCTCGTCGATGAAAAGAATGGTGCGGCGGTCGTAGGTATTCAGGAGCGTCTTGGCCTCGTCAATCACGCGGCGAAGGTCCTTTACGGTGCCCGTCACGGCGCTGACTTCGACAAACTCACTCTTGGTATGGTTGGCGATAATATGTGCCAGCGTCGTCTTGCCCGTACCGGCCGGCCCGTACAGAATCACACTTGACAGCACGTCATGCTCAATCGCGGCACGCAACCATGAGCCCTTGCCGACGGCCTTTTGCTGGCCCACGTAATCATCGAGCGAATTGGGGCGCATGCGCACCGCAAGCGGCGCATTCTGAAAGGAGCGCTCGCGCGTCGAAGCAGAAAAAAGGTCGTCCATAGCCATCCCGTGCATCAATCAAAGTCGTCATCTGCAAACAGTATACCGAATATATACGAACTACCGTTCGTTAATATAGGTACGGTGCGGAAACTTCAATCCCGGGAACAACTTGCTCGTGAGCTCACAGAAATAGCCATCCGTCATGCTCGAAATGTAATCCACTACGGTCTGATCTTTATCGTCCTGCCATGCATAGGTGCGATCGTAGTAGGAAAGCTGCTGCTCAATGCGAGTAATGTGGTGCTTAATGATATACGAAGACTCATCGCCTTCGTCTATATCCCGCAGGCAACGGTCGTAGAGCTTTTCGAAGGCCTCGCGCAGCTCCGCTTCGGAGTCGCCTTCGATACCGCCCTTGCTATAGATCTTCTCGTAGTTCTCGCGCTTCGCTCGGCGGATTTCCTCAAACAGGTCCTCGCTCATCTCGATGCGCGGCTTGCCATAGCTGTGCTCAACGATATCGATGGAGGCATGCGTGAGGATCCAGCTGTTGTATGCTCCGCCCAGGCCATCGTCAAAGGCGTCGGGCGACAGCAGGCCTGCTGCAATGGCGTCTTGGCGATCACGCCCAACATAGGCAAGGATATCCGAGATGCGAACCACGCAGCCCTCGAGCGTCATAGGGCGCAGATGCTCAATCACGCTATAGCCCGTGGCAATGCAATCCTCAACCGTCTGATCGAACTGGTCAAAGGAGCTCATGTCCGAGAGCTCAAACGCACGCTGCTCGTACTCGCCGTTATGGCATAGCACGCCGTCGAGCGTCTGAAGCGACACATTGCGACCGTACAGCGCGTCGAGCACGCGGACGGATTGCACGTTATGGAAAAAATAGCGACCCGTGCGCTCGTGATAGATATCGTTGAGGAAACGCTCACCGGCATGGCCAAAGGGCGTGTGGCCCAAGTCATGGCCTAAGCCAATCGCTTCGATCAGATCGCAGTTGAGCCCCAGAGCGCGTCCGATATCGCGAGCGATGCGCGAGACAAGCTGCACGTGCAGGCCGCGACGCGACAGGTCATCGTTGCTGCGAAAACTGAAGACCTGCGTTTTACCTGCATAACGGGAGTATGCGGGCAGATGCAGAATCTTTTCGGTATCGCGCATAAAGGCTGGACGCATGAGCGTGCCCTCGTCTGCGGCACGATCGACACGTCGGATAACCTTGTCGTCACCGCATCGATAGGGATTAACGACACCCGAGGCGCGGTCGGCGGCAATGCGCTCAACCAGCTCGGGCGACAACGCCGCGGGAATGCGATCCATGCGCGCCTTGATGGCGGCTATCTCTTGATTGATTGCCATGGCAAGCTCCTTAAAAAGGGCGCGCAAACGGTTACAGCGTACTACCCACGAACTCGATTATGGCAAATATCGGCACCAAAAACGGCAGCAATGGCAGGGAGCGTGATTTTGCAATGAGGCAAGCGACGGCAAGGGTCAGGAGCGCAACCGCAAACGCGACGACGCCACCCAGAGGGTCGAGGGTACAAAGTGCAAAGAGCGCCTTGGCATCCCCCATGCCAATGCCGGGGGCGTGGCGAAGGCGACGCCAGAGTGACTCAGTAAGCACAAGGGCAAGGTAGACGATGACCGCAAGACCGGCGTGGTCAAGCGCGATGTTAACGCCCTTGTCGAGCCAGACGCCTGCAAGAGCCGCCACCGCACACGCGCCGGCAAGCTCATTGGGGAACCGTCGCTCGCGGATATCAATCGCCGCGCCGGCAAAGATGCAGAGCCAAAACGGGATATATACCATCGTGCACCTCCATGGACAGCTGCTCAAATGCAAAAACTACCACAAAGGTGCCTGTCCCCTTTGTGGTAGTTTTGATGGTGGTTATTTGGCGCCTTGCATGACCTCGTCGAGGGTAACACTTACGGCGTGCTGCGTCGGTACCCAGTCCACCTTCAGGAACAGCGCTGCCACCGTGATGGGAATATAGCTAAACATAAAGATCGGGAAGGTAAACAGGTTGGTCACCAGACGCCACTTTTGCGCGCAGTGAATATGCTTGTACTCAAAGATGGTCGTAAGCAGCGCCAGGATAAAGAAAGTCTGATACATCATGGCGAAGGTCATAATGAGCGAAGCGGCACACGCCTGCATCTCGACTTCGGTAGCCAAGAAGCCATGCGAAAGGCCGCCCACGATGAGGAACGTGGCATTGGCGAGCATCGAAATCAGCGAAAGCAGCATACCCGGCGCGATCGTCATAAACATGTCGTAGGCGGCAAAGCGGTGGTAGCGGAAGGTCGATTTGACCAGGTGTTTACCGTAGGTAAAGAACACCTGGTAGAAACCCTTGGTCCAACGCATGCGCTGTTTCCAGGACGCCTTAAACGTCACGGGCTGTTCGTCAAAGAACTCCGCCGGCGCATAGCCAATGCGAATGCCGTGAATGGCACAGAACGTGGTGAACTGAATGTCCTCGGTCAGCGTGTGGAACTGCCAGCCGTGCATGCCCTCGATAACACTGGCAGAGATAAGGTAGCCCGAACCCGAGACGGCACAGGACGTCTTGCAGATATTACGGGCGTTATTGAGAAAGCGCGCCTCGCGCAGATACCAGGTGGCGTTGGCAGACGAAATCCACGAGCTGCCAAAATTCTTGGAATTGCGATAGCTCGTGACCACATGGAAACCCTGGTCAAAGGCATCGTTCATCTTGGACACGTAATCGCGAGCAATGACGTTATCGGCATCGAAGACAAAGTAGCCTTCAAACGTATCGGGATACTCGTTAAGGATGCGGTCGAAACCAAAGTCCATGACCCAGCTCTTGCCCTTGCGAGCAAGGTCATTACGCTCATAGACGATGGCGCCGGCCTCACGCGCGAGCCGCGCCGTGTTGTCGGTACAGGCATCGGCGACCACGAAGACCTCGATAAGCTCGGACGGATAATCCTGATCCTTGATGGAGCGAACGAGGTTGGCAATCACGGCCTCCTCGTTATGCGCCGCGATAAAGAAGGCATAGCGATGGAGTTTTTTGGCCTTAGGGGGCGCGACCTCGCCACGAAGAGCGCCAATGACAAAGAAGACCACCTGGTACAGAAAGCAGACCGTGAGCAGCGTGACGACAATCTGGTTGAAGATCACGATGGGTGTGTTGGTTTGTAAAAAGGCGAGCATGCAGGCTCCCAACAACGCGTTACGTAAACAACCGTATATCTTACCGCAGGCTTACCGATTTCAAGAAACCATCTAATACTGGCTAGGCTTCGAGCAGACCGAGCTGTGGGACGATTTCGTCACCGGCGGCAGTGCGGCCGAGCGAACGAGGAGCCAGATCATCCAGAACCGCCGCAAGATCCCACGGCAGTTCGTCACGGCGCTCAATGCGCTCCCCCGTTACCGGATGATCGAACGCCACGCGCCAAGAATGCAGGAACTGCCTGGTCAGACCCTGATCGGCACGCGCATCGCACTTACCGTAGAGCGGATCGCCCACGCAAGCGTGGTTAATATGGCGCATGTGCACACGAATCTGATGCGTGCGGCCAGTAAACAGGTGACACTCGACGAGCGTATAGCCGTCGTCGAAACGCGTGGAATCGAAGCGTTCAAGGACCTTAAAGGTCGTGATGGCCTGACGCGCAAAGGGATCATCAGAAACCGCCATCTTGACGCGATCGCGCGTAGAGCGGGCGATACCGGTGTTGATAGTGCCCTCGTCCATAGCGATGTGCCCGTGAACGAGCGTGATATAGCGACGGTCGAGCGTGCGTGTGCGGATAAGATTTTGCAGCGCGCGCTGGGTGTCGTCATCTTTAGCCGCGAGCATGAGGCCCGAGGTATCGCGATCCAGACGGTGCACGATACCGGGACGGTCCTCGCCCTGCACGGTGCCCAGATGGTCGATGCCGCAGTGGTAGACCAGAGCGTTCGCAAGCGTACCGCTCTCGTGGCCGTGAGCAGGATGGCACACGAGACCGCGCTGCTTGGAGAGCACAATGAGGTAGTCGTCCTCGTAGCGAATGTCGAGCGGGATGGCCTCGGGAATCACATCGGTGGGATCGTGCGGCTCGGGCAGGTCGACCGAAATGCGATCGCCGGCGCGCACGGCGTACTTTTTTAACAGGCAGGTCTCGCCATTGACGGCAACAGCACCTCCCTCGATCAGATGCGCGCAGGCAGAGCGCGTGGGGCAGCCGTCGTTGGCGCCCAGATAGGCATCAAGGCGCTGACCAGCAGCATTTTCGGCAACAAGAATATGGATGTCGGCCATTAGCGCTCATTCCTTTCGCGAATCTTGCGGGCACGCTCCCCACGCTGCTGGGCCTTGCGCTTAGCGCGGGCCTCGTCACGGGCGTTGAGATCGGCCGTCGCATCGACCTCGCGAGCGGCAGGGCTCAAAAACATGTAACCAACGAGGGAAAATACGACACCCACGGTAATACCGATGTCCGCAACGTTAAAGACGGGGAAATCAATGAAAGTAGCAGCAATAAAATCAGTTACAAAGCCCATGGCCAAGCGATCGATCGCGTTGCCGATGGCGCCGCCCGCAACCATAGCCATGCCCACGACCTCCAGGCGAGCGAGTTGAGGCGAGCGAACCAGGTACACGGCAATGGCGATAATAACCGCAAGCGCCAGTACGGCAAACGCTATGCCATGGCCCTCGCCCATGCTAAAGGCGGCTCCGATATTGCGAACGAACACGAAATCGATCACGCCGGGGATAACGGTCATATGCAGGGCATCGCCCACGGAACGAACCGCAAACTTGGTCAGCTGGTCAACAAGCAGCACAGCGAACGCCACGCCACCAGCAACACCCAACCGCCAACGCAAAGGCGGCCTCATATCCGCAGAACGACCCAAATCAATCCCCTACCCTCAGATAATCAAATTCCGTTTAACGCAGTAGATAATCATACATTGACGCAAGCAAGAAGCGACAAATCTCCCAAGAACGGAAACACCGCAGGTAGAGCATAAATGAGCGAGCGGGCCGCATTTGAGACAAGGTGACGTGAAATGAAAGGGTGCTGACCTTTCGGTCGCGCCCTTGAAATTGAACGTCAGATTGTCCAAATGCGGCCCGCACAGCGTCGGCAGGTCCGCCGTTCGGTAGAACGGCGGAACCAATGGGTTTGGTAAAACCGCGTAACTAAAGACGTAAACTACAGCGCCTCAGCGCAGCGCATACAGATATGCGCGTGGCCGTTGTACTCGCCGACGGTGGTGCGATAGTTCCAGCAACGGTCGCAGCACTCGCCCTCGGCAGCATCAATGCAGACGGAAAGCTCCTCGCCCTGGGTAAGCTCAACATCGGAAACGATGTAAAACTCGGCCAGGTCGACGGCCTTGTCGCCGGTCAGCAGCGCGTACATCTCGGCGGGAACGACCGCCTTGACGCGAACCTGCTGGCTCTTGGTGAAGGTGCCGGCAGAACGGGCATCCTCAAGGGCCTTGGTTACGGCGCTACGGAGCTCGAGCGAAGCCTCGAGCACGCCCTCAAACTCATTGGCCTCGTCGACCGTAATGGGCGACTTGTACCAATCGAGCAGCGCGGCGTACTTCTGGTGGTCGACGCAGCCGGCAGGCGCATAGGCCATGGCCTCGTCAACAGTGTAGGACAGGATCGGCTGCAGATCGCGCATGAGCATCGAGAAGAGCTCGGCCAGCACGGTCTGGGCGCTGCGGCGTTCGAGCGAGCCGGGCTTGTCGCAGTACAGACGGTCCTTCAGGGCGTCGAGGTACACGTTGGAAAGCTCGGTAACCACGAAGTCGTAAAGCGCACGGTAAGCGCGCGGGAACTCGTAGCAAGAATAAGCGTCGTCGACCTCGGCCTGGACCTGGGTCAGACGGGCAACCATGAGCTTGTCGAGCGGCAGCAGGTCGGCAAAAGCGACGCCGTCGGTCTCAGGCTCAAACTGGCCCTCGAGTTCGGAAAGCAGGAAGCGCAGCGTGTTGCGGAAACGACGGTAGGCATCGGACGTACGAGCGAGAATCTCGTGGTCGATGGAAACGTCGGAGCTGGTGTCGACGGAGGCAACCCACAGGCGGATGATGTCGGCGCCCATCTCGTCACAGACCTTATTGGGGTCGATGACGTTGCCGAGCGACTTGGACATCTTGCGGCCCTGGCCGTCGAGCGTGAAGCCCTGCGAGACGACCGCCTTGTAGGGAGCGTGGCCGTTGGCGCCCACCGAGGTGAGCAGCGAGCTCTGGAACCAACCGCGATGCTGGTCGGAGCCCTCGAGGTACACGTCCGCCGGGTACTCAAGCTCGGGGCGATACTCGCAGACGGCCTTCCAGGACACGCCGGAGTCCCACCACACGTCGAGAATGTCCTTATCGGCCTTGAGGTGATGGCCACCGCACTTGGGGCAAACGCAAGCCTCGCCCAGGTAGCTCTCGGGAGCGTCGGTGAACCAGGCGTCGGAGCCCTTCTCGTGGAAGAGCTTGATGACGGCGTCGAGCGTGGCGTCGTTCATGACCTTCTCGCCACAGTCGGCGCACGTGTAGCTGGGGATCGGCACGCCCCAGTTGCGCTGGCGGCTGATGCACCAGTCAGGGCGCTGCTCGACCATGGCGCCAATGCGGTTGGCGGCATGGGCCGGATACCACTTGACGTTCTCGCGGACCTCCTTGCCAGCCTGCTCACGCAAACCGGTCTTGTCCATCGAGACAAACCACTGGTCGGTAGCGCGGAAGAGCACCGGGTGCTTGCAACGCCAGCAGTGCGGATAGCTGTGCGTGATCTTCTTCTCGAGGACCAGGGTGCCGCGCTCGCGCAGGAACTCGATGATGTGCGGGTTGGCCTCATCGGTATCCATACCGCTGAAGGGACCACCGGTACCAAACTCCTCGCCGGTGTAGAACTTGCCGTCGTCATCGACCGGCATGCAGATGTCGGTGATGCCCTCCTTGAGGCAGGCAAAGTAGTCGTCAACGCCGTGGCCGGGCGAGTTGTGGACGATACCGGTACCGTCATCGACACCGACGTAATCGGCCAGCAGCGCCACGCCCTCAACGCCGTCAAAGATCGGCTGCTTGTAGTGGATGTGGTGGAAAGTCTCGGCGGGAACCACGTAGGGTTTGCCGTCGACCATGACCGGGGTGTACTCCCAGCCAAACTCCTCGCAGCACTTGGGAGCCAGGTCCTCGAGCATGACCTCGGCACGGCCATCGTGCTCAACGGCGACATAGGCGGCGCCGGGCTTGAGGGAAACGGCCTGGTCGGAGGGGATGGTCCACGGCGTGGTCGTCCAGATGATAAAGTCGACCAGACCGTCGAAGTTCTCGAGGCCGGCGGGCTTGGAGGTCATCTCGAAGCGAACGAAGATGGACGGGCTCGTCTCATCGGAGTACTCGATCTCTGCCTCTGCCAGCGCGGTGTGGCAATGCTTGCACCAGTGAACCGGCTTGTGACCGCGATAGATCATGCCCTTATCGAACATGGCCTTGAAGACCTCGATGTCAGCGGCGTCATGCTGGTGATAGAGCGTCAGGTAGGGGTTGTCCCAGTCGCCGAGCACGCCCAGGCGACGGAAACCGGCCTTCTGGAGCTCGATGTTCTCGACAGCGAACTTGTTGCAGAGCTCACGGATCTTGGCCGTGGAGGTCTGGTTGAACTTCTCGGTGCCGAGCTTCTCCTCCACCTTATGCTCGATCGGCTGGCCATGGCAGTCCCAACCGGGGACATAGGGAACCTCATAGCCCTGCATCATCCAGTAACGGTTGATCATGTCCTTGGAGATCTTGTTCATGGCGTGGCCGATGTGGATCGGACCGTTGGCGTACGGAGGGCCGTCGTGCAGCACGAACTTCTTATGACCCTCGTTCTTCTTCAGAACCTGCTCGTAGACCTTGTTGTCCTGCCAGTCCTTGAGTCGCTTGGGCTCGGACTTGGAAAGACCGGCACGCATGGGAAAACCGGTCTTGGGCAGATTCATCGTCTGCTTGTACTCGTTTGCCACGGTACCCCTTTCATGTCGTGGGCGCGCACGCCCGTTGGGCACCAAAAAAGCGCCCGTCCCTACAAGCTGGGACGAAGCGCCACAAACGGGCTGCAAGCCCGCAAAAGCTCTTCGCTTAACCACCCAGCTTAGATGCCCTCGCCCGCGTACTCGCGCGCTCGCATCCGTTACTCGGCTGGCCTGTATCGACGACCATCTCGGCGATGTCTACTAAGACGTGCCTGTATGGCGCGTCCGTTGGGACCGCAGCTCCGGGGTGATTTTCATCGGTCGCATGCACGGGCTCTCAGCGCTCCCCGCTCTCTGTAGCATGCGGACGGCCGACTACTCGTCCCCATCAACGCTTATGCGCTGTATGGTAGCACGGTCAACGCCGGCGAAAAACCCTCAACACTGGTTTCATACGTAAGAAATTTCTCGTGGTCGTTAGCCTTCTCTAGGAGCAAAATACCTGAAAGCACTTTAACTAACGAAAGAAGGCTGCCATGCGCACAATCGGAATGAGCGACTACACCGTCGGCGAGGATTGCTTTACCGAGCTGCCCGCCGCACTGGCGGAGTACGGCGCGAAGAAAGTCGCCATCATTGGTGGCAAGCGAGCCCTAGCTGCGGCGCTGCCGGGCATCGAGGCGGCGCTTGAAGGTACCGACGTCGAGATTCTGGAGACGCGCGTCTACGGCACCAACAGTACGCGCGCCAATATCGCCAAGGTCGTGAGCTCCCCCGCTTGCCAGCAGGCAGACGTGCTTATCGCCTGTGGCGGCGGCAAGGCACTCGACACCGTGAAGACCGCAGCCATCGAGCTCAAGAAGATCGTCTTCACCGTCCCGAC
>CABQLM010000014.1 GCA_902465105.1 uncultured Collinsella sp. | reverse complement strand
CACGATTCCCGTAGTTGATCTTGACTGTGGACTCCTTACAAGTCTTGCTCGAGATCGAGCGGAGACTGGGCCCTGCCGAATCGGAGCTATGGCGACCAAAAATGTTGCCAGAAGACGCCGTCGACACTGTTTGCGATGGGGTAGAGCTCGATGGCGGTTCGGCACAGTCTGTTTCGACGGTTTCGCGGGGCGTTGATGGCGTGAAGGCGGCCGTTGGAAAGAAACTCATTTCCGTGGGGAAGAAACTTCTCGGTGAGTAAAGCTCATCGGAGCGGGGATAGAGCTTTGTCTGCGGGGTACGAAATGCTGGCTAGTGGTTGCGACGCCTTGTTGCGGAAATGCCAACTGCTGCAATTACGCCACCGGCAACACTCAGGGCGACAGCCAACGCACCGTTGTCGCCCGTCGCGGGTAGGGTGGTCCCGGCTGGTTTAACCGCCGCTACTGCCTTAGCGGAAACGGGATTTGCCGCGGGCTTTTCTGCCTTGGGCTGCGGTGTGGGCTCGGGCTTGGTTTCCGGTTCGGGTTTGACCTCTGGGCTCGGTTTAACACTTGGATCGGGTTTGGAACCGCTCGTATCGGTTGCAATCAAGTGCACGTCGCTGTCGAAGACGTAGCGGATGTAGTAATCGTGCCGCGTCTCGTGCATAATCCCCTGCCCGCTGTCGAAGTCGCGGTCAACGTGTGTGCCAAGGTGGGTTGAGCTGATGAGGTTCAGCCTGTAAGGGATTTGGTCGTCGGCGTAGCCGCCTGTAAAGACTGCGGTTGCTCTAACGTGATTGTCGATCATGGTCAGGGCAATAGAGACGCTGGCCTCTTTGGGGTTCTCGGTTTTTATAAGGCTTTCGGTATCGGTGTCGATCTTGAAGAGATGGACGGTGTCGTTAAGCCCGTAGATGTAGTCCTCGGGTTTGTCGAGGAAATCGTATACAAGAGCCTCGTTCTGGACCAACTCGAAAGCAGGGGGTAGCTCCAAATCGTAGTAATGATCGATGGGGGTGGTTGCTGTGAGGCTGCCTTCCGCGTTGACTTCGTCGCAGGTGATGGGTGCTGCGACATCGGGCTCGGGTATTTCGGTCGCCAGTGCTGCGCAGGGTAGCAAAAGCAGTCCTGCCACAAGAATGCTTACTCCGAAGGCGGCGATTCTGGCGTCTGCATGACGCTTGACGTCGCGGATAGACAGGCCAGTCCGTTTGTTATGGGTCTGCGGTGCAACATGCTGTCCATACATAAGACGCTCCTTGTTCGTAGGCCGGTTTCCGCGGATCTATATTGCGCCTGGCCGATGCGGCTAGGCTCTTTCACGCGAACGCTTATGCGAGCAGGGAGAAAGCTCAAGCTAATTTTCTCACAGTCGATACTTTGCGAGCAACGATTTGCTGTTCAATTTTCGGAGAGAGAGTCAAGACAGTCGAGGAGTTATCAGGCGGTGAGATTATGTCTAGAGAACACTGACGAGAGATGTGGCCTGCAGACGACTGAATAGCTCCATCCGTTTTGGTTACAACGAAATGTATGCCGCGCGCCTGCGGCATGAAGAAGGGAGATTCTTATGAATATCGTTGTATTGAGCGGTAGCCCGCGCAAGGGCGCCAATACCGACACCATGGTCGAGGCGTTTGCTGAGACTGCGCGTGAGGGTGGCCATACGGTCGAGGTCATCCGCGTTGCCAGTAAGAAAATCGCTGGTTGTCTGGGGTGTCAGTATTGCTTCGCCCACGAGGGCACTTGCGTGCAGAAGGATGACATGGCCAACGTGATCGAGTCGCTGAAAGACGCCGACATGGTTGTCTTCGCTTCGCCTATCTACTGGTTTGATATCACTGCGCAGGAGAAGGCCGCCATCGATCGCCTATACGCCTTCGGTGCTACGGGCTTCCCGTTCACCAAGACGGCCCTTTTACTCGATAGCCACAGCGAGGGCGTCTATGATGCGGCGATCGCTATGTACAAGTCGACCTGTGCGTACTGCAAGTGGGAGGACCAGGGCATTGTCGCCATCAGCGGTATGACCGAGCGCGACAGCATGGCATCGTCGCCCAAGTTGAAAGAGGTGCGAGAGCTCGCTCGCAAGCTCGCCTAAGGACAAGAAGAACGCATGGCAATCAGCGTTGGCGGAAAGCCTACTTCCCTTACCAAGAGGATTACTGATTGCCATGCGTTGATGTCCTTATGGACAATCTCCGCGTGCTAGGAGACTTTCTCGCTCAGGAACTCCCTGAATGCGGGGATGTCAAAGCCAACGAGACCACGCCCACGTTCCCCGATGACGCCGTCCTCGAGAAGGCGGCGTTTGTATTGGCTTGCGTAGTTGCTGGCGACGCCCATGCGTTTGGCTATCTCCGAGACCCTGCTGGGGCCAGAATCGGGCAGCATCGCGAGTAAAAACTCAATGTCTTTATCGGAAAGCTCTCGATAGGTCGTTTCGAGAATGCGATCATGCAGCTCCATGCGTGCGAGTAGGGAACCCTGCTGGACATCGGATGCACTGATTTGGGGCGAGTTCTCCGAAACATCCCAAGTGCGATATCCGACGAGCTGCATCATGTAGGGGAATCCGTCGACGGCCTTCACGGCATTCTCGAGCGCTTCTGGTGTGATTGAACGTTCTCCGGCCTCAACGGTTTTGCGAAACGCGTTTGCAATTTCAACGTCAGCGATTCGTCCTAACTGATGATATTGGGAACGCCTGAGGAACGAGACGGAATCGTTACGCAGCAACGCCGATACTTTGTAGGGCAGTCCTGCCATGAGTAGGGCAACTTTTTTACCTTCGCGTACAAAGTGCTGGTAAACAGAGGCAAATTGAAGCATTTCTTCGAGATCGACGGTGACTTCATCGATGGTAATGAGAAGTCCGATGTCATGTTTTTCGAGTTGCTTAAAGATGCCATTCATACGTGTGCGCCAGTTGCCCTGGACCTCTTGAGCATATGTCCAATCGATGCCAACTGGACCAATTTGAACGCCGTTTATGCGCGCATGAGGCTGTGAGAGGTAGCTATCTGCGGCTTCTTTGGTTCGCTCGATAATATCTTCGAGCATGCCTGGCATGGCGGAGACATTTGCTGCGATCCAACCGTGTTCAAGCGCCGTTTCTGAAAGGAGCGAGAGAAGCGCCGTCTTGCCCGTTCCCCTTGCGCCCGTAAAAATAGTCGACAGGTTTGGATCTCCCGGGCCGTTGATAAAACCACGGTTGATGTCACGCAGAATATGCTCGCGACCCGCTAGAAAGGGAGGGATACTTCCGAACGTCGGGGTAAAGGGGTTCTTGCTGTACTCCATGGTGTCTCCTTTGCAAGTTTTGCTAATTTTTGCAAGTTTTGCTAATTTTTGCAAGTTTTGCTAACGACCGACCAAAGGGCATCGAAGCAGTGACGCTGACATTTTTTAACGCAGAAAAATAAGCAGAAATCAATTAATCTGCGTTAAGAAATAGTTGAGAAGAAAAACGACGAGTCCCGGGTGCAATGCCGTTGCGCTCTGGGCCTCGTCGCTTTGCGAAGTATCTAACGGTCTCGTTGCCGTGGTACCTAGTCAAACAGGCTCGGCATGTCGTTTTCCTTCATGAGGGCACCGGCTGAGGGGAGGCTCTGCGCGGTGAACTTCTCGGCCGAGACGCCGGCGCCGAGGATCTCTTCGGTTGTGCCGACGGTGGTGACCGAGCGGCCCTTCTTGGCGGTAAAGGCCTGGACGCCCTGCGTGTTGGTAGTCGTCTTGGTCTTGAGCAACGACGTGTTGAAGTTCATCAAACGATAGTCGCTCGAGACCAGCGCGATGTCGCGATCTTCCTTGAGCACTTGGGCATACAGCAGCTTGCTGCCGCCGTAGATGGCGTTCTTGAGGCGCTTGCGGTTGGTCTTGGTGACGTATCCAGAAAGCGCGACGCGCACCACGCGGCCGTTCTCAAAGACGAACAGCACGTCGGCCTTGTAGTCCTCGGGGTCAATGACCCAGATGACGCTCTCGTCGGGTTCCATCTCAAGATCGGTCGGCAGGTACGAGCCCAGCTGGGCCGACTTGGTATCCTCAAACGCCGCGACCTTGCACTTGTACACCTGGCTCTTGTTGGTAAAGACCAGCAACTCGTGGGTGTTGGAGGACGGGAACTCGATAAAGGGTTTGTCGCCGTCCTTGTACTTGAGCGTGGCGGCCTTCTTGAGCACTCGGTCGGTCATCTTTTTGAGGTAGCCATCGCGTGAGAGCATGATGGTGACCGGATATTCCTCGACCTCGGGCTCCAGGCTTACCTCGATGACCTCATGGGGCTCGATCCTGCCCGTGCGGCGCGGCATCACGTACTTCTTGTTGACTGCGGCCAGCTCGTCGCTGATGACCTTCTTGATGTTCTCCTCGCTGGAGAGGATCTCCTCAAGCTCGGCAATCTCACCCTCGAGCTTGGCGATGTCCTTGGTGCGGTTGAGGATGTACTCCTCGTTGATGTTGCGGAGCTTAAGCTCGGCAACAAACTCGGCCTGGGTCTCGTCGATGTCGAAACCCTTCATGAGGTTGGGCACGACTTCGGCCTCGAGCTTGGTGCCGCGGATGATGGCGATCGCCTTGTCGATGTCGAGCAGGATCGCCTCGAGGCCGTGCAACAGGTGCAGGCGCTCGGACTTTTTTCCCAGGTCAAAGTTAATGCGGCGACGCGTGGACTCAATACGCCACTTGACCCACTCGTGCAGGATCTGACGCACGCCCATAACGCGAGGGTAACCATCGACCAACACGTTGAAGTTGCACGAGAACGAATCCTGCAGCGTGGTCGAGCGATAGAGCTTGGCCATGAGCTTGTCGGGGTCGACGCCGCGCTTAAGGTCGATGGCGATGCGCAAGCCCGAGAGGTCGGTTTCGTCGCGGATGTCAGCAATCTCCTTGACCTTGCCCTCTTTGGAGAGCTTGACGATGCGCTCGATGATGACATCGGTCTTGGTGGTGTAGGGGATCTCGTAGACCTCGATGATGCGTTCTTCGGGAATCCAGCGCCAGCGGGAGCGGATCTGGAAGCTGCCCAGGCCGGTCTCAATAATCTTTTCCATCTCCTCGCGGCGGTAGATGATCTCGCCGCCGGTCGAGAAGTCGGGCATGGGCATGTACTCGAGCAGGTCGCAATCGGGATCCTGCAGGTAGTGCATCGTGGCGGTGCAGACCTCGTTGAGGTTGAAGCCGCAGATGTCGGACGCCATGGCGACGCCGATGCCCTTGTTGGCCGAGACAAGAATGTTGGGGAACGTGGTGGGCAGCAGGCGCGGCTCCTTCATGGCACCGTCGTAGCTGTCGACGAAGTCGACCGGGTCCTTGTCGATGTCCTTGAAGATCTCGGCGCTGATGGGGGAGAGCTTGGCTTCGGTATAACGCGAGGCGGCGTAGCTCAGGTCGCCCGAATAGTACTTGCCAAAGTTGCCCTTCGACTCAACGAACGGTGCGAGCAACGCCTCGTTGCCGGTTGCCAGGCGCACCATCGTCTCGTAGATCGCGGCATCGCCGTGCGGGTTGAGCTTCATGGTCTGGCCCACGATGTTGGCGCTCTTCTGGCGCTCGCCCTTGAGCAGACCCATCTTGTACATGGTGTAGAGCAGCTTGCGGTGCGAGGGCTTAAAGCCGTCGATCTCGGGGAACGCACGCGAGACGTTGACGCTCATGGCGTAGGGCATGTAGTTGACCTCGAGCGTCTGCGTGATCGGCTGGTCGGTGACCTCGGAGTGCAGGCCGATGACGTTCTCGGCGTTGACCTGCTTTTTCTTCGGCTGGTTCTTCGTCTTCTTCTTTGCCACGATATCCTCTTGAACTTCTTAAGGGCCGTCGTTATCGATTTGCTGCTACTGCAGGTCCAACTGGTCCAGGTATTCCTTGCCGTGCTCCGAGATATGGCGCTTGCGGCCCGCCTCGTCGTTGCCCAGCAACAGGTTGAACATGGTTTCCATCTTGGTGACGTCCTCGGGCTCCACCTTGATCAGACGACGCGTCTCGGGGTTCATGGTGGTGAGCCACATCATGTCCGGATCGTTCTCACCAAGACCCTTGGAGCGGTTGATGGAACACTTCTGGTCGCCGATCTCTTTGAGGATGCCGTTCTTCTCGAGCTCGGTGTAGGCAAAGTAGGTCTTTTCTTTGCAGTTGATCTCGTAGAGCGGCGACTCGGCGATATACACGTAGCCCTCGTCGATAAGCGTGGGCACCAGGCGGTAGAGCATGGTGAGCACGAGCGTACGGATGTGATAACCGTCGACGTCGGCGTCCGTACAGATGATGACCTTGTTCCAGTTGAGGTTGTCCAGGTCAAAGGCACCAAGGTTTTTGATGCGCTTGTCCTTGATCTCCACGCCGCAGCCCAGCACGCGCATGAGGTCCATGATGATGTCGGACTTAAAGATGCGTGGATAGTCCTCCTTTAGGCAGTTGAGGATTTTGCCGCGGACGGGCATAACGCCCTGGAACTCGGCATCGCGCGAGGTACGAATGGCGCCTGCTGCCGAGTCGCCCTCTACGATGTAGATCTCGCGGCGGCTCTTGTCCTTGGAGCGGCAGTCGATGAACTTCTGCACGCGGTTGGCCATGTCGGTCTTCTGCTGCAGGTTGGTCTTGATGCTCTGACGCGTCTTCTCGGCGTTCTCGCGCGAGCGCTTGTTGATGAGCACCTGCTCCATGATCTTGTTGGCGGCGTCTTTGTTCTCGATCAGGTAAGTCGAGAGGCGCTCCTTAAAGAAGGCCGTCATAGCCTGCTGGATAAAGCGGTTGTTGATGGCCTTCTTAGTCTGGTTTTCATAGGACGTCTGGGTGGAGAAGCAGTTGGTCACCAGCACCAGACAGTCCTGGACATCCTGCCACTTAATGCCGCTCTCGTTTTTGTTGTACTTGCCCTGTTGCTTAATGTAAGCATCGATGGCACTGGTCAGAGCGCTGCGGGCGGCCTTCTCGGGCGAGCCGCCGTTTTCGAGCCACGATGAGTTGTGGTAGTACTCCTGCATCATGAAGGTGCGCGAGAAGCACATGCACGCGGTAATCTTCACGTTGTAGTCGGGCAGGTCCTCGCGATCGCGACCGCGACGGTCGGCCTCGATAAAGAAGGGCTCGGTGAGGTAGTCGGTACCGACCTTCTCGAGCACGTAGTCCTCGATGCCCTTGGGATAGCAAAAATCCTCTTCGGAAAACTCGCCATCGTCGCCCTCGATACGCAGGCGGAAGGTCACGTTGGCGTTGACCACGGCCTGGCGGCGCATGGTCTCGCGATACCAGTCGTGGGGGATGCTGATGGAGGTAAAGACCTCAAGATCGGGACGCCACTTAATGGTGGTGCCGGTGCGATCCTCGTCGCTGGGCTCAATCTCGAGTGCCTTCTTTTTGGCACCGACGACCTTGCCCTTCTTAAAGTGCAGGGAGTACTTGTTGCCGTCGCGCCAAACCGTGACGTCCATGTATTCGGAGGCGTACTGGGTTGCGCATGAGCCCAGGCCGTTGGTGCCGAGCGAGAAGTCGTAGTCGCCGCCCTGGTTATTGTTGTATTTGCCGCCGGCGTAGAGCTCGCAAAAGACGAGTTCCCAGTTAAAGCGCTTCTCGGAGGGGTTCCAGTCGAGCGGGCAGCCGCGGCCGTTGTCCTCTACCTGAATGGAACCATCGCGAAAGGCGGTAAGGGTGATGAGCTTGCCGTAGCCCTGGCGCGCCTCGTCAACGGCGTTGGACAGGATCTCGAAGGCGGCATGCGCGCAGCCGTCGAGCCCGTCCGAGCCAAAGATGACGGCGGGGCGCAGGCGTACGCGCTCCTCGTCCTTGAGCTGGCGGATACTGTCGTTACCATAGTTTGCGGTGTTTTTTGCCATACTCGCTCTCTCGGTGCTCCTTTGCTGCGTTTAAGTCATATAGATAGTCAAGGTAGCATAGCCCAGCCCACAGACGATTCCAACCAACACGAAATCCATCGAACAATCGTTCGATTAGATAATGAATGCTTGGAATGCGGGAGGGACCTGTCCTGTCCTATCCAAACATCTGCGGCAGGTCGATGAAGACGGTTCGATCGCTTTCGCCAGCTTCGAAGCCCGAACGGGAGAAGAATCCATAGCGATGGCACTTGAGTCCCGTTGCCTCGACTTGGGCGATTTCCTCGTCGACCATTTTTTGCGTGATGGGGGATTTGCGGAACTTTGCTTCGTAGAATGCGTAGCCCTCGGGGTCTTGCGTTACCACATCGAATTCGCCGCTCGTTTTGTTTGCGGGGTCGTCGTACCAGTACTTGCCTATGGCGTCGAAAGCCGGTTCGATCTTGCCGGTCCTGTTCTGCCGCACGAGGTATTGACGGCAGATCTCCTCGAACATATGAGGAACGTAGTTTTCCTCGAAGTCTTGGAAGACGTGACGATCATAGAAGACTTCCGGGTCGAGCAGCTGACGCGCTGAGGCATTGCGGAAAACATAGCGATAGTAAAAGAGCGAAAGCGGATCCACTACAAAGTAGCCAGACTTGCGCTTGTTCGTAGGGTCGTTGATGGGTGCACGCTTTTGGACGATTTCGAGTGACATGAGCTTGTCGAGCACGTCTGCCATGGCCGGACCGCTCGAGACGTGCGACTGTGCCAGCACGTCCCCCCAACGGGAGTAGCCTTGTGCGAGAGCCCCGAAAACTTCGTTGGCGTTGGTCATCTTCGAGATCTCGGCGTTGAGATAGGACGGCACCTCGCTTTCTAAGCGGGCGCCAGGTTCCGTGACGAGCTCGATGATGTTGTCGCGTACGCTTTGGGATTGATCGATGAGGCGATTGTAAAAGGGGATACCCCCAAAAACGCTATAGAGCCGCACCTTGTCCTCAGGCGAGAACGCGGGATAGAACTTCGCAGCGTCAAAGTAATCCATGGGCTTAAGCTCAAGCGCGAGATCAATTCGCCCGTAGAGGGGGCTTTCATGCTCAATGAGGGATTTCATAATCTCAACGTAGGAGCCGCACAGGACAATGTTTAAACGTGAGTCTTCCCTGTGGGCGTCGATTGAGGTCTGAAGAATGCTGTCTAAGCCTTTAACCGCATCTCTCAAGTAGGGGTATTCGTCGAGAACGAGGGTAATGTTCTTGTCTTTAGCTTGGGCAAACAGAAATTCGATGAGCTCGCGGATGCCTGTGAAGGCGAGCGGAGGAAAGCTCAGCGCTTCAGCAACAAGGACGGACAGACTCTCGAGGTTGTCTGCCTCGGAGGTTTGGCGGCACTCGTAATAGACCGTTGCGACGTCCGACAAATCGGTTAGTGCCTGCTTGATGAGCTCACTTTTTCCGACGCGACGCCTGCCGTAAATGAGAACATTGCGCTGCTCGGGTGCTTTGAGCGTTTTCTTAATACGGGCGAGCTCACGCTTCCTGCCAATAAATTCCACTTACTCGGTTCCTTCCGACTCGGTTTTGTCCGAGTAAATTGTATCGCATGGATCAGTTTATGCTCGAGTTTACTCGGACAAAACCGAGTCGGTTCTGCCCGAGTAAATTTGAAGGCGGCCGAATGCGTCTTGCTGCGTTTGCGGTTGGATACGTTGTCGAAAACGTGTCGTGCGGATTGTTGGATCGAATCGAACATTGGGACAGACGTCTCGTTTTATGGGCCGGGGGCGTGCATGTGCGAGTTCTTTTGGCCCATAAGGAACGCTGGTGGGTCGTTATTTGGGCCACGGGTCACTTCGCCGGCGCCGTGTTTCGTCATACGCTCATAGTGGAAGCCGATGCCACGGGGTCGACTTGGGACTCGGGCAATGGATGAGCTGCAAGCCGAAAGGAGCGGTGAGAATGATGAGGCCCATGACAAAGAAACTGCTGTTAGGAATTCCCACCGTGACGCTTTCGGCCGTGCTGGCGTGTACAGTGGCCGGCTGTGGCGGTAGTGCTCCGAGCGGCTCGCCTGGCGGTTCGGGCGGCAGCGCGCCTGTGCAGGAAAAGCCCAAGGCCTATGATTCGCAGACGGTCGAGGTGGCAGGCATTACCTATGAGTCGGTGGCTCACGGTACGTTCTATCGCGGCGATGCCAAGCTGCAGGACGGCTTTTACCTGCACATCAAGATCACCAACAACAACACAAAGAACAGGACGTTCAGTTCCTTTAACGTGCATGCTGCCCAGGGAGATCTTGAGGCAGGCGACCCGTTGTTTACTTCCGGCAAGGCGGCCGTGCTCGACTACGTTGCAAGCGAGGCTCCCGATGAGCTGCACGAGGGCATCGACCTTTCCGAGAGGCCAGATATCGGCCCGGGCGAGACCGTTGAGTACGTGTATTTCTGGGCGCCCAAGACGGCGTACTACGGGCCTATCACTGTCGAGTTCGTAGACGCTTATGCCCCCGCCAAGAATCATGAGGCCATGCACTTTGACACCACGGGATGCGAGACCAAGGAGTTCAAGGCGGCCGGCGGCGTGGCCGATTCTGGCGAGAAGGCAGATTTAACGGGCATCGACTGCGCATCGTACAGCATCGAGGCCGCCGATGGATACACGCTGGATTCGTCCGACGAAGAGCGCGAAAAGGCAAACTTCTTCCACGACGAGACTGGAGGACGCCTGAACATCAGCATCTTCCCGCGCTCGCCGGAGGAAGAGGTTGCAAGCCTAGAGCAGGTCTACGAAGGCAAGGAGACAACAACCGACCAGGTCGAGTACAACGGCATAACGTGGCTGCGCTTTACCGGTCCCGACAACGGCCATACGCTGTTTGCGACGGCTCCCGCGACGGGCGAGACCGTCCGCGTGTCGATTGGCTGGAAGATCGATTGGGACGCCGCCGTGCCCATGATGGAGGCATTGAAGCTCAAGTAGCGGGTTGCGATTCCCACGTCAGGCGACTCAGGGCTGGCTCCGAGTTATCGGGGCCAGCCCCTTTTGGTGTTCGATGAGCCGAGTCGGCGTCTCTCGTAAAAGCAACTAGGAGCTAGCGAGGCTTATCCGAATTGACCTCATTGGCGGTGTCGATTTCGAGTGCTGTGCGGCGGGCGCTGTAGGCGACGAGGCCGGCGCCTGCCGCGGCGAGTGCTGCAGCGGCTGCCGTAAGGGGAGCGTTGACGTCGCCCGTGCCCGCAAGCGCGCCCGCTTTTCCGGAGCGCTTGTTATTGCCGTGGTCCTTGCCACTGCTGGAGCTGCTTCCGCCGGAGCCGCCGCCCTTGTCAGTACCGCCGCCACTTGAGCCGCCACCGCCGTCCGCCGTCATCGGTGCATCGTGAAGTCCTGTCGTATCCGCGCTGTCGTATACGCCGACCTGAACTTCTGAGCGTTCGCATGCCGCGTCGGGCACATGGAGCTCGTGCAGTACGGCACCCAGCGCCGAGTTTGCGCCCGGTCGAATTTCCTCGAGCGTTACGGGATCGAGCGCCACCAGATTACGCGCCTTCGCATACAGCGTTACGCGTTTGCCCACTTCGTCGCTCCAACTCTCGGGGATGGCGAAGCTCATGCGGAACTGTGCCGTGCAACCCGGTGCCAGCACGGCGTTGCCGTTGTCGGCTACCAGCGGGTGCGTTGCAAAACGTGCGCCCAGCGTCTCGAGCGCGTACTTCACGTGTGCCATATCGTTGGCCGAAGCGTCCTCGGCAAGCTCCGGATCGTAGATCGAAGCCATGCGTGCGTTCACTCCGAATCCGATGGATGCGCTGGAGAACGGCTGGCTGGAGCCCTCTCGGTACAGATCGATCGTGCCGGCGGTCAGCAAGGTGTTGCCGTCGTTTCGCACCGTGACCATGAAGGATTCGCCTGCTGCTCCGGGCACCACCGCGCCCGAGGTAGCGACCGCGCCCGTCGGAGTGGCACACGCCACTAAGGGCACTTCGATGCCGTGCAGCTCTGCCTCGCTCTTCTCTGCGCTCACAATGTGCGTGGCGAGCGTGGAGAGCATGCCTCCCGACGTCAAAAATGTCGTTATCTGATCGATGGGATGGTCCAGCTCGCACATCACGAACGGCTCCGTGAACAGATCGCCTGCCAAGGTGCTGGCGAAGATGCGGAAGTGCTTGCCCATCACTGCTACCGGGTTGCCTTCTTCGTCGTAGGTTTGTCCCACCTTGCCATCGGTGTTCTCTACATAGAGCACGCACCTGCCGTTGTTGCTTACGCTAAACGATGCCGGGCCACAGCCTGCGGCACCCACGGGCTGCGTTGCAAATGCCCATGCGCCTCGCGTCCAAGTAATATGCTGCAGTTGCTCGTTGACGGTAGCCAAAAAGCCCGTGTGCTGCGGCCACGGCACCGCGTGGGGTACTGTGGCATCTGGCGACATAACGCCCCAGCCCGCAATGGACTGGCCGATCACGGCGTACGATGCACAGCCACAACCGCCTGCGGTCTCGTATGCAACGGGCACCACCATTTTGCCGTTGATATTCTCGGGCGCGCCGAGCTCGATGCTCGACGGTGCCTGTGGAAAGCGGAGGACCTGACGGAACGTGAGGCTGTCGCCCAAATCATCCGACCACAGGGTAAAGCATTCCAGCGCAACCTCGGCCTCGCTGCCGAGCGCCTTTTCTGCGGTGGTTCCGCGGCGGTGGAGGTAGGCGCCCGACAGGCGCCCGTCGACCAGTGTCTTGCCCACCGTGATGCGTGGGCACTGCAGGCAATGATAGCCATCCTCCTGAAGGCGGCCGCGCGAGATGCTGCGCCACGACGTGTGCGATATCACGCGAACTCCGTCGTTGCTTATGCGCAGGCGCACAACGGACAGTATGCCGGCTGTGCTTGCCGTATCGAAAAAAGTGTTGTCGCCGTCGGGGCGCTCGCCCGAGACCAGCAGCACGTAGGCGTCCTGGTTTTCTCTTCCGTCCTTATATTCCACCACGTCGAAGTCGTAATCGTATATGCCGTCGCGCTCCACGTCGCCCTCGCCAAACCCAAGGGGGAAGTCCACGGGCGTGGGAGCGGACCACGTGCCGTTCGTCTTTGTATGCACCACCAGGCGCGAACGACCATTCTCGCCGTAGCGCACCGAGGCGATACGGAATAGGCACTCCACGCCGGCAATCATCGTTAGCTTCATGTGGGCTTCGCTGAGCACGCCGGAAAACAGCACGTTGTCGCTCGAGGGTTTTATGCCGCCACGCTCGTCCTCCGACACGCCGGCAGAATTGGCGTTCGGGTCGGCAACGGTGTTCGTTGCCTGACCGATGTAGGTGTACTCATACATCGGCGCGGTGTTTTCGTCGTTCTCTATCAGTGCATGGACGAAATGCTCGATCTGTCCCGTGTCGTCGCTTTCTGCATCCGCCTCGAGCTCAATGCGCGTGACCGCTTGATCCCAATCGCGCACGACAGGCGCGACGTTTACGGCAGTGGCCTTAACCTCGGCGCGCGCGAGCAGCTCGGCGTTGGTGACGATGGTGGCCGATGCGATAAACTGCGGCACGCCGCCCGCCTCAATGTTGCCGGCCGAGCCGAAGCGGGCATCCAGCGTATAAGGCGTATCTCCACCCAATGCGAGCTCAGAGCGCTGGAGCACATACTGGTTGCCATTGTTCACCGACATATTCCACGAATCGAGGAGTGTGGGCCACGACCCCGACCAAGCCTTGGTGGTCCACTTGAACATTACGAACTGGAGTATCACGTCGACATCGACGTCTGCACCTACGCGCAGTCGCGGAAGCTGGTGGCCGTCTGCCTTCTCGTACCCAATGAACAGTGTGAGGGATGCGGCGCCGCGCACGGCAGACGAGGCGACGCCTGCAACGCCGGCTCCAAAGGTGACGGCAAGCCCGATCTGGATGGTGAACGAGCCCGACGTGTTTGAATAGTCGAGCGAAATGTTCTTGAAAAACGCCGCGCCGCTACCGTGCGTGTGGGCGCCCACGGCGAGCGCCAGTTTTGCCAGCACCCAGGGGTTGACGTTTAGGAAAAATGGCACCGGTCCTAGGGTAAACTGCTCGGTCCAATTGAGGTCGCTTCTTACCTGGAAGAGGGCCTTAATATTGCCGTATGCGGGGTCGTTGTTGTTACCCCAGGTTTTGCCCGCCCAATCGTAGGCGAGCGAGCCGTACAGCTGTGTGGCGATATCCATCGTGAACAGCGGCGTGCAATGGTGGCGAAGGAGCTTGGTGTTTCTTGGATCGGTGCCCGAACCGGCACTCATGCTCTTGTACTGATTCCACTTCCCCTCCATCTCGTCGAGGTAGCGGTTTGCCTGCTTGGCGCCCGACTCACGCGGTGACTTCTTCCAGTATTCAGGATCAGGGTTGCCCGAATCGTTCATATAGCTGGCTGGTTTGTATCCTCCGCCAAACAGTACGTACCCGGCAAACGAGAAATCGAACAAAATGGGGAACGAGGGCATCCAACACGTGAACTTATTGCCGCCGATGCCGGGAAACGATGCGGGGAAATCAAACGGAGTGATCTCTTGGTCCATGGTGGTGGGAATGATGGTGGTCGAGCCCGATTCCGCCTTTGCGGCCGGCGCGGTGACAACGGCCATGGGGGAGGAGAGCGTGTAGGTTTTGCCCTGATAGTCGAGGACAAAGCGCAGCCTGCACCCTTCTTCCAGAAGACCCGAAGCTGCATCGAGGAACGTGTCTTCGAGCGTGAACGTCGCCAGATTATCCGCGCCCGATGCGCTGGCCTTGATCTGGCCGATCTGCGTGACGGTTTCGGTTGAGCTGCCCGCAGCGGGCATCACTTTATTGATATGCAACGTTGCCTGCCCGCCCTGCGGCAGATGAGCCTGCACGGTAAAAGCGTGCGTGTCGGGCTGGTCGTTTGCTGCTTCGTCCGCTGGCATTGCCATAAACGTGGCGTCGGCGTACTGGATGTCCCATTCGTCGAACGTGAGCTGTCGAAAGTACGGCTCGCCATCGGAGAGCGGACGTGTGGGTGCGGTAATAGCGGTGCCGCCTTGGACACGCGCGAGGGGAATCTCGACATCGCGGTAGCCTTTCATGCTGATGGAGATACCGCCGTTAAAGTCGTACGCGTCGAGAAGCGTTGCCTCGTCCACGTAGCCTTCCGAAAGCGGCGCGACCTCAAAGATAGCCGTGCCTTCGTTATCGGTAGTGGCGGTAAGCTGCTTGCCTGCGGCATAGCGCGATGTGAGCGTGACCTGGGCACCCGTGATGGGCGTATTCTTGTTGGCGACGTCGACCACGACCACGCCAAACATAGTGCGCGAGAGAACGAGCACCTTGAAGGGGCCTTCTTCGTCGGCATAGGCCTCGGTGGGCGCGAACGGCAATATGAAGGTGTTTGCGCTGCCCGGCACGCGAGGCAGCATGATGCCTGCCAGCGAGGATGCTCCGGCGATAAGTAACGAACGGCGATCAAGCATTTTGGGCTCCCATCCCGCAGGTATCGGTGGAAATAATCCAATTTTGCGAGAAGGTGCCCCGTGGCGGTAGTGCCGTTCAAGGGTCAAAATGTCCAAATTGATCGAGCGAAGCGCCGGGTTCCGGAACGCGTTCGATGCGCTTGGCAGCCCGGTCGCTAACGCAACATGTGGGCAACCAGCTCGGCGCGAGTTCCGATACCAAGCTTGGCATACACTCCTGATAGGCGGTTTTTAACAGTGCCCGGCGATACTTCCATGTGGCGTGCGATTTCGGCGTTGGTCCATCCGCGGCAGGCGAGCATGGCCATGGTGAACTCTGTGGTCGTTAAATCGTCGGCCACGTCCTCGCCCGAATCGGGGTTGTGGATGCGCCGCCAGCCGTAGCTGAAGCGGTACGTAATCTCGATGATGCGTGCGAAATCGTCAGGGTATTGCGATTTTAGGCATGCCTCGATGAGTCCCTGCAAAAGGCCGTGGTGTTCGCCGATGAGCTCGATAAGGCCGTCGGGACGCGCAATGTCCCAAGCGGCTCCGAAGTGTGCTTTTGCGGCGTCGATGTCCTTGAGGCTCATGCAGGCAATGGAAGCCGACAGGTGCAGGAACAGTTCCGAGATCGGATAGCTTCCCTGTTTCATGATCAGGGCGTTTTCCGCCATGCCCAGACTGCGGCCGTATTCGCCGCGCAGATACAAGGCGTGCGCCATCACGTAGCTGGCGAACAGACGCAGGCCTTCGGGTAGGTGCGCCGCAAGCGGATAAAATTCTTCGGCAGAATACGGGGAAGGCAGGTGTAGCAGGACGCTCGCGGCGGAGGCGAACAGGATATGCATGGCGTGGACGGCAGGCGATTCCTCGTCAGTTGGCGTATCGAGGATGCCCGCGAGGCAACGGCGGGCATCGGCGATACGGTTGAGCGACAGACTGGCATATCCGCAGATAAAGCATGCGGAATAGCGCAGTGCGGGGTCGGTGGCGTCGAGATAGGGGCGCGCCGTCTTGGCGGCGAGGGTGGCCTGTCCGCGAAAGTACAGCGCTTCTGCCGTGGCGATGGTGCGTGAATCGGGGTCGGAAATGCCCGCAACCGCAGCGTCAATCTGTCCCGGCACAAAGGCGGTGCACATCAACGGCATGGGAACGCATGGGTAGCCATCGCAGTCCATCTTTCATCTCCCATCAGGTGGCAACATTAGCAGCCATTTTACCCCGCCGCTCGGCAGCTAAAGCCGAAGACAGCGTGCCGAGATTTGTGCTCCCAGAATAGTCCCGCCCGCATTGGATACAATAGTTATTGGACTCAAGTCCAATAACGGCTCCATGCGTGTCTGCCTTCGCGGCGCGGACAAAACGCGGACGATTGAAAGGCAGCATCCCATGATTCGTGTCATTACTGATTCGACTTCCTCTATTCCTGCTGACATACGGGAAGGGCTCGGTATCGAGGTGCTGTCGCTGGTCATCAACCGCGGCGGCAAGAGTTATGTCGAGGCCGAGACCGATCTGGATGCCTTTTACCAGGACATTTACGAGATGGTTGATGACATTCCGACCTCGAGTCAACCCTCGCCCGAAGATGCCAAGGAGCTGCTTGAGCGCATTCAAGCAGACGGTGACGAGGCGTTGGGCATTTTCATCAGCAGCAAGATGTCCGGCACGTTTGAGACTTTCTTGCGCATGGCGCGCGAGGTCGCTCAGGGGCACCCCGGGTTTAAGTTTGCCGTTATCGACAGCATGACCAACTGTATGGAGCTGGGTCATGCCGTGCTTGCTGCCGCCCAGGCCGCACGCGATGGACAGGACCTGCAGGCGTGCGCTGCCGCCGCCGAGAACACACTGTATTCCGGGCGCTTTCTCTTTACGCCCGAGTCCCTGCGCTTTTTGGAAAAGGGCGGCCGCATTGGAAGAGCTGCCGCGCTGATCGGCAACGTTATGAGTATCGCCCCGATTCTCACCGTCAAGGATGGTGAGGCGAGCACGGCGGGCAAGACGCGCACGCAAAAGAAGGCCATGGCAAAGATCGTCAAGATGTGGCAAGAGGACGTCGCGGCGTGTGGCCTCAAAAACTTGACCGTGCACTACATTGGGTCGAAGGCCCCGGCAGAGGAATGGGCCGAGGAGGTTATTAATCCGCTGGCTGGCTTTAGGGCCCGGGTTGTACCTGCGAGCCCCGTCATTGGCGTGCATGTCGGTCCTGCCGTAGGAATCGCCTACGAGTGCGCCGAGCGTATAAACGGCAAGTTTACCGATGCCGCCCCCGAAGTGGTTATCGAAGCCTAGCTGACCTTGGGATATAGAAAAAATGCCGCCCCTGTAAAAAGCTCTACCGCAGCGATGGGAATGGACCTTGCTCTGCATATAATGAGGTCATATGACGGTGCGTTTGCATACGCGCGGCGCATTTCCATCGAACCGAGAAGGAGCTCTGCATGGATCCCAACAAGCGTCCCGACGACATGGTGCGTATCACCACTCCCGAACTTGCCCAGGTGTTCATCGAAGAGCAGGTCACTGCAATCCGCGAGCAGATCGGCGATAAGAAGGTCCTGCTGGCCCTTTCTGGCGGCGTTGACAGCTCCGTCGTTGCGGCTCTTCTGATTAAAGCCATCGGCAAGCAGCTCATTTGCGTGCATGTGAACCACGGCTTGATGCGCAAGGGCGAGAGCGAGCAGGTCGTCGACGTCTTCAAGAACCAGATGGATGCCAACCTGGTTTACGTTGACGTCACCGACCGCTTCTTGGACAAGCTCGTCGATGTTGAGGAGCCCGAGGCCAAGCGCAAGATTATCGGCGCCGAGTTCATTCGCGTGTTCGAGGAGGAGGCCCGCAAGGTTGGCGACGAGGTCAGCTTCCTCGCCCAGGGCACCATTTATCCCGACATTCTGGAGTCTCAGGACGGCGTGAAGGCTCACCACAACGTGGGCGGCCTGCCCGAGGACCTGCGGTTTGAGCTCTGCGAGCCCGTCAAACTGCTGTACAAGGACGAGGTCCGCGTGGTCGGTCGCGAGCTCGGCCTGCCCGAGAACATGGTTGAGCGCCAACCGTTCCCAGGCCCCGGCCTGGGCGTCCGCTGCCTTGGTGCCATCACCCGCGACCGTCTTGAGGCGCTGCGCGAAGCCGACGCCATCGTGCGCGAGGAGATCGACAAGGCAGGCCTGACCATCTGGCAGTATTTTGCCGTCGTACCCGACTTCCGCGCCACCGGCGTGCGCGAGGGCAAGCGCGCCTACGATTGGCCCTGCATCATCCGCTGCATCAACACCGTCGACGTGATGACCGCCGAGGTGCCCGAGCTCGACTGGGCACTGCTCAAGCGCATCACCGCCCGCGTCACCGCCGAGGTTCCCGGTATCTGCCGCGTGTGCTACGACCTCACGCCCAAGCCCGTTGGCACGGTCGAGTGGGAGTAAGCTTCTACTCTTTTGGGCGAATTGCATTGGCGGAGAGGGGGTCCCACGCAAACGTGTGCGGGACCCCTTTCGTTTTACTGTTCGGTTAACGCTGCGGATCGTTTTGGAAGGCTTACGAGCATGGTGGTCCCGTTCTCGGAACTTGCTTCGACCTCTACCGTGCCACCGTGAAGCACTGCAATCTCCCAAACAAGCGCCAGCCCGAGTCCTGCGCCGCCGTATGCCCTGCTGCGGGATTTATCCAGGCGAAAGAACGGTTGGAAGATGCTCTCACGGTACTGCTTGGGTATTCCCGGGCCCTCATCTTTGACTCGCAGGAGCACGTGGCTGCCGCTGTCGCTGATGGAGACGTTGACAGTCGAGCCGGAGCGGCTGTAACGGATGGCGTTCTCTGTTAGGTTAAACACCAGCCGATAGAGGAGCGTGTCGCTCCCGATTACTAAAGCGTCTCCAGCACAATTGAGGGCCATGCCCTTATTTTCGGCAAGTGGCGCAAGGTCGGTGAGGACCTCTTCGGACAAGGGACCGAGTTCAACGGCGTCCCCGCAAGGGACGCTGCGGAGCTCACTCATCTCGAGCAACACCTTGGTCATCCGCGACATTCGCTCAGTTTGTTCTTGTAGCAGGCCGAGCAGCTTGGCTGTTTCGGGTTGCAAATCGGAGTGCTCGGAGATGAATAGTTCAATCTGTGCCTGCATAAGGGCGAGCGGGGTGCGCAACTCGTGCGCGGCGTTGCCGGTAAACTGACGCTGTGCAGAGAACCCTTCGTCGAGTCGGCCAATCATATCGTTGAATGAGGCGCTGCATCGCTGCAGTTCGGTGGGTACATCTTTGCTGAGTCTGATTTCGCTTAGGTTGTCAGGCTGCACGCGCTCAACCTGGGCTGCAAAAGCCCGTAGCGGTTTGAGTGCATGGCCGCTCACAAAGTATGCCAGCACGCCGCCAAGGAGTGTGATTCCAGCCGTGATGCACCAGGTTATCGTGCCAAAAGACTCCTGTGCGTCGTTTACGACGATCGTGACCTCGTCATCGAGGGTCGCTTTCGTTGGGTCGAACGCCTGGGGCGAATCTTCGCCGGTTGCGTTAAAGGCCGAGATATTACTGCCGATGGCATCCATATAGCGCATGCCCGTATAGCCGACCAGGCAGTTCGTCAGCACGCACGCCGCACACGTCAGCAGTGCCGTCATGATCGTTATGCGCCATTGCAGCGAAAGCCCTTTCATTCTCCATCCTCCATAACGTAGCCCTCTCCAATCCGATTGCGAATCGGGTCGTATCCCAAAGCGCTGCGTAGCTTTTTGCGGAGCGACGAGATATGAACGCGGGTTGCGTTGCTAAAGCTGTTCACGGTGCTATCCCAAACGTGCTCTATAAGCTCCTCTTGGCTTACCGGTCGCCCCTGATTAAGCATCAGGTATTCCAAGATTCCCGTTTCCTTGCGCGTAAGAGATAAAGCCTCGCTGTCCACGGAAGCGATGCGCGCCTTGGTGTCAAAGCGGAGCTTTCCGCAGGCTAAAACTATGTCGCTTTGTGTAAAGCGTCTGAGGGTAAGGCTGCGAATCCTTGCCGCAAGCTCGTCCAGATGAAACGGCTTGGTGAGGTAATCGTTGGCGCCGGCATCGAGTCCGGCGACTTTATCGGATACTCCGCCACGTGCGGACAGAATCAGTACCTTAGTCTCGCAGTCAGTTTTCCTAAGTTCCCTGAGTACGGTCATGCCGTCGATACGGGGAAGGTTGAGGTCGAGCACCACGAGGTCGAAGGCCTCAACGTCCAGTAGGTCGAGCGCCTCCTGTCCGTCGTGACAGCAGTCGACGCTGTACGCCAAGTTTCGCAAGCTGCGCGCGATTGCATCGCACAGTGCTCGCTCGTCTTCGACGATCAAAATACGCATAACAGTCTCCCTGCACATTCCAAATCGCGCTTAACACGGATTTTATAGTCGATATGGTCCAATGGTCGCGTAACGAAAGGAGTGGTCGAGTTGTTCAAAGCGGTAAAACCCGTGGTACAGGTCGCTTTGTTGATCGTCGGAATCACCATGGTGTGCTTTGGTGTTATGCGTGGCGAGGCGGATGCCGTGCTGGCCAAAGCGATTAGGCTGTGCTTGGAGTGTATCGGAATTGGATAAAAGAGAAAACACTGCGTCGCATGTTTTGGCCCGATTTCGCGGATTCATTCAGGCGGCGGCGACGCTCGTCACCAACATTCACCTGCCAAACTTTGCCAAAGGCAGCATCTATCAGGGTGCGGGAAAAACAGTTTGCGTACCTGGGCTTAACTGCTATTCGTGCCCCGCGGCATCGGGTGCGTGCCCCATCGGATCGTTTCAGTCGGTGGTGGGCTCGTCAAAATTTAGCTTCTCGTATTACGTGACCGGAACGCTCATTCTGATTGGCGTGCTGTTGGGGCGTTTTGTGTGCGGCTTTTTGTGCCCGTTTGGATGGCTGCAGGAACTCCTGCACAAGATTCCCGGCAAAAAGCTGTCGACAAAAAAGCTCAAGCCGCTCACGTATATCAAGTACGCCGTGCTGCTGTTTGCCGTGGTGCTGCTGCCTGTCTTGGTGGTCAACGATCTGGGTATGGGCGACCCGTTCTTTTGCAAGTACATCTGTCCGCAGGGCGTGCTCGAGGGCGCGATTCCGCTGTCCATCATGAATACGGGAATCCGCTCCGCGCTGGGAAAGCTCTTTACCTGGAAGCTCGCGATTCTTATAGCGGTTGCGGTGCTGAGCGTGCTGTTCTACCGCCCCTTCTGCAAATGGGTCTGCCCCCTCGGCGCGTTTTATGCGCTCATGAACAAGGTGTCATTGCTGGGGATCAACGTTGACCAGTGCAAATGCGTTTCGTGCGGCAAGTGCGCCAAGGCGTGCCAGATGGACGTGGACGTTACGCGCACGCCCAACCATGCCGAGTGCATTCGCTGCGGCAAGTGCATAGGCGCATGTCCCGTCGATGCTATTAGCTTTCGCTACGGGCTGGGTGTGACGGGCGACAAGCCCGCACAGCCCGCGCAAGCCTGCGAAAACAAATAGGTACCTATATAAGCTTCGATATAACGGAGGAACCATGAAACTGTCAAAAATTGCGGCTCTGTTGATGCTGCCCGTGCTGGCGCTGACTCTCGCGGCGTGCTCTGCCCCCAAGGGCGACGCGAAGGATACCGCGAGCGGCGATGCGCAGATTGCCGAGCTTGTGGCGCAAGCCGTCGAGCGCCGAGGAGGCGGCCGAGCTGTACCAGCAGCTGCTGCAAAAGGAAAATGAGATCTTTGCGAGCGATAACGCCCTATGGGAAAAGGTGTTCCTTGCGGCCAACAAAGACACTCCCATGATTGAGGACGGCAAGAACTACGGCGACTTTTTGCTTGATACCATCGAGGGCGCCAAGGATCAGTTTACGGCTGACGAGCTCAAGACGCTCAAGGCCGGCGCGCAGCAGGTCAAGGAGATCGAGGAAAAGCTCATGGCGCTGGAGAAGGAGTTTCCCGGATGCGGCAGCACGCCCGGAGAGGGGGAGAGCGTCGATGCCTCGACCGCAGGCATGACCAGCGGCGAGAGCGAGGAGACGAAGTTTCCCAGCTTTAAGGGCAAGGACTTGGACGGCAACGATGTAAACAGCGACGAGCTGTTCTCCAAGAACAAGGTCACCGTCATGAACTTCTGGTTTACCACCTGCAAGCCGTGCGTGGGAGAGCTGGGCGATCTGGAGAAGCTCAATAAGGAGCTTGCCGAGAAGGGCGGCCAGGTCGTGGGCGTTAATTCCTTTACGCTCGATGGCAACAAAGACGAGGTGGCCGATGCCAAGGACGTACTTTCCAAGAAGGGCGTGACGTACAAGAACATCTGGTTCAAGTCGGATAGCGAGGCCGGCAAATTTACCTCCAACCTGTACTCGTTCCCGACCACTTACGTGATCGACCAGAACGGCAACATCGTAGGAGAGCCGATCATGGGTGGCATCAACTCCGCCGAGCAGCGCGAGGCGCTCAACAAGCTGATCGATCAGGCGATTGCGAATAGCGAGCAGTAAACAAGCTGAACTATGCATTTTGTAGAGGTCTCGGGATCCCCTGGGACCTCTTTGTTTTCGATTGCCCGGGATAAACATCTGATCCTGCCATGGAGGGACTCCATGGCAGGATCAGATCATTGATGTTGACAAGACGCGCGAGAGTAGCACTTAGCGGTCAATCACAAAATTGTCCATCTCGACGAGCTCGCGAGCCTTCTCCTGACCTTCGATGGCCTCGCGGAGACGCTTGGCGTAATACGTCATGCCATTGGCGATGTCGATGCGCAGGCCGATCTCGGCGCGTTGATAGAGCGTCAACGCGCGCAGGGGATTACGGTCGATGCCACAAGAGGGGGCGTCGGGGTCAATGAGCATAGAGGCTATACGAATGGCGGGTTGGGCGAACTCTGCATCGTCGCGGGCAAGCTCAAGACTGCGTTCGTACAGGCGGTACGCTTTTGACTTATCTTGCGGCACGGCGCGACCGCGGCTGAACATGTCGCCGAGTTTGTACACTGCCTCGCTGGAGGGCGCAAGCGCTGCGGCAAGCGAATACCACTGATAGGCTTTGGCGTGGTCGGGCTTGCCAGTCCTTCCGTACTCGTAGATATAGCCGAGGTTGATGATGCTCTGGAAGCAACCTGCGTCGGCCGCCATTTCATAGAGTTCCGCGGCCTTTGTGTAGTCCTGCTCAACAAGGTCTCCCATATAGTAGAGGGCGCCTAAATCGTTCATACAGGCTCCGCTGCCGGACGAAACTCCCAGTCTGTAGCCCAAGACGAGCATTTCCATAACTGCTGAAGACATACGGGCCGCACGGTAGATGCGCTTTCTGTTTTCGCAGATATACTGGGCATAATCATCGCCAGGCGCGGAGAATGCAACGTCTGCCATCTCGGCGAGGAGGTCTTTTTCCTGCTCGGGCCCATAGATAAGATCTTCGGAAGGAAAATCCTCGTCGCATTCGTCCTCGCCATGGTCGACAAACTCCATACCGGCAAGTTCTGCCATGCGCGCGATGTCTTCCTTTTCGACTCCATAAGCGTTGTTGGGATTAAGGTCCATCGTTTGCTCCTTTCGGATTGCCTACTGCTTCGTATCGTATCAAGTGATGGAGACCGCGGAATTTCCATTTCGCTGTACGGCAGGTCAGAGCGCTTATCGCTTTTCAAGCTCATCCACAAAGATGGCCGAAACAAGGGATCCGTTGTTCACGCTAAAGGCAATGGGAAGTACATCACCCCTGTGGATACCCCAATTGTTATCGGGCTCGTTGAGAAGACTGCCGTAGATGGTGCCATCTTGCCGATCACAAAGCCTAAGCCAGACAAGCTCCAGACTTTTGCATTGCGGGCCAATGAGAAAGGCGAATATATCATCGGGAAAGAGGGGTTCTCTCAAGTGGTCGATGGTCTCGAGCTTTCGTAACGTCTCGACAGCACTGCTTGGCTTATAGAGGGCGTCAATTTCTGCCGCTATTTCACCGAATGCAGCCGGATCGATATCGGTGGGACACCAGCGGGCCTTCTTTAGGGCACCGGCTCTTATAATGACTATGGTGTCGTCGGCTTTAGAGAGCACCCATCGGTCGTTTTCGACTTTTGCGGGGCATAAATAGCGAAACGACATGCCATGCTCGTAATCAATATAAGCGTAGGCAAGGACGGCGTGTATGTCATCGCGCTGTGTGACTTTAAGCCAGCTGCCGTCATCATCTTCGCCAGGAGTCAGATAGACAACTCTGCCAACGAATCTTCTAAAGTTCGTGTAGAAGACGGACCAAAGTGCCTCCGCAGGCTTAGGCTCGGGTGAATACAGTTCTCCTTGGGGGTTTACGCCGATGGGGTCCGAGCAACAATCGAGCCATTCTTCGGATGCTAGATCGCCGATGGGCTGCTGTTCGCATATGGCACTGAAATTGATGCGTATGGCATCAATTTCAAGTTCGGGTGCTGCCGGCACCGCATCGATAAAGTAACGCCAGCGTTCGTCGTCCAAAAGATGCAGCAGCGTAATTTGTGTCTTTCCGTGGTATTCGTACGCATCGAGCACTAAAAAACGAGACTCCGACGGGGTCGCACAGTGTTCTCGACCGGCGTCTTGCTCCAGTTCGGTTAGATCGATGATGTGGTTCGACAGGATGAGAAAACGATGCGATGTGCTCATGCCGCCAATGTGGGGCGATATGTCGGCGGGGTTCTTGCTGCGAAAGATTGTGCCGGGCTTGTAGAGCGCGGCGACCTGAGGTGAAAGATCGGTGTCTCGTACATAGGTATTCAGCCCGGACAGCATGTAATCGAGGGCGTTTTTATAATCCTTCGCACTGGCGCTGTCCTTAGGCGTGCTTGTTTGGCCGCAATCGTTCATGGTCGCCTCCCGTATTGTTGCCGCGGAGAAACTTGCGGCGTGGCTGCTCGTTATCGGCGAGCATATCAATCCGTGCGGACATCTTTTTGATTATCACGGTGGCTTGCGCTATTCGGCAAAGGTTCTCATCAACCGCGCCACCACGGGACTCTTGAAGTGGTGGATGTTTCCCAATGCGATTCTTGGCAAACCGCTGCCCGCCATCAGTACGATCGACAGCTCGGATCTTATCCCCGAGAAAGGTGGCTTACAGGAAGGCTGGCACGGCGTGCTGGTGCTGGGCAGCGAGGCTTTGGATATCGCTCCAGAGGATGCACTCACAATTGACTAATGTGACAAAGGGACAGTCCCTTTGTCACATTTTCGACGGTATGCACGGGATGGTATGTCACGCGATGTGCCGTCCTGCTCGTTTTTTGGCGCGGTTCGTTACATTCCTCACTGGCGCCGGCAAAAAATGGGGATAGAGTAGGACAAACGCGTCGGATACGAACGGCGGGGGAGAGCGGGCGGGGTGCCCGCGTGGGAGAGGTTGCCGTCCATGCTGGAGCTCAAAGGTATTTGCAAAAGGTACGTCACGCAGTCGTTTACGCAGGTGGCGCTCGATAACGTGAGCCTGGCTTTTCGCGATAACGAGTTCGTGGCCATTCTGGGCCCTTCGGGGTCGGGCAAAACTACGATGCTCAACGTTATTGGCGGACTCGATCACTTTGATTCTGGCGACCTGCTCATCGATGGCATTTCGACCAAGGACTTCCGTGATCGCGATTGGGATGCTTATCGCAACAACCGCATCGGCTTTGTGTTCCAGAGCTATAACCTCATTCTGCATCAGACCATCTTGGAAAACGTGGAGCTGGCGCTTACGCTCACGGGTGTGGGGCATGCCGAGCGCCGCCAGCGTGCGCGCGAGGCGCTCGAGGCTGTTGGCCTGGGCGAGCACGTTAACAAGCGTCCGAGCCAGCTTTCGGGTGGACAGATGCAGCGCGTGGCGATTGCCCGTGCCCTGATCAACGACCCCGAGATCGTGCTGGCAGACGAGCCGACCGGTGCCTTGGACTCTACAACGTCCGTGCAGGTCATGGACTTGCTCAAGGATGTTGCACGCGACCGCCTGGTCATCATGGTCACGCACAATCCCGAGCTGGCGTACAAGTACGCTACGCGCATCGTCAACCTGGCGGACGGTAAGATCACCGATGATTCCGATCCCTTCGATGTTGCCAAAGCCGCACGTCGCGAGGCCAAGCCCACGCGCAAAACCTCGATGAGCTTTGTGACGGCGCTGGGTCTTTCTGCCCGAAACCTTATGACTAAGAAGGGCCGCACGGCCATGACGGCCTTTGCGGGGTCCATCGGCATCATCGGCATCGCGGCGATTCTGGCGCTTTCCAACGGCGTAAACGACTACATCCAAAAGGTCGAGGAGGATACGCTGTCGAGCTATCCGCTTACGATCTCCAAGCAGGACTACGACCTATCGTCCATGATGGGCGGACAGGGGGCTGCGGATGATGACTCGCCTGAAAATGTGGATTCGTCCGACGACAGTGCCGGCGGCAAGGCTAAGGGAACCGATAAGATTCCCGTGGTCACGGCCGTAAAGGATATGTTTGCAAGCGTTAAGTCCAACGATATGACGAGCTTTAAGGCATGGCTCGATGCCGGTGGCGACGGCATCGATAAAGAGGCCAACGCCATTCAGTACGGCTACGGTGTATCGCCGGTTGTCTATCGTGCCGGCAAGGGCGATGAGAAGCCTGTCCAGCTGGTGCCCAACGCCATGACTGAGGCCATGAGCGGAGGCGCGAGTTCGGCGGCAACGGTGAGCATGGAATCCATGGGAACCTCGGTCTTTAACGAGATGATCGACGACCAGAGCCTGCTCGACAGTCAGTACGATGTCGTGGCGGGGCATTGGCCTACGTCTGCCAACGAAGCCGTGATGGTGCTTTCGAGCCGCGGTACGGTGGGCGACTATACGCTCTACAGCATCGGTGCGCTGGATATCAATGAGCTTAACGACCTGGTCAACAGTGCCATGACGGCCGACGGTAAGATCGAGGCGCCCGAGACCGGCGCCGACTTTACCTACGACGATGCACTGTCCACGACGTTTAAGGTACTGTCGCCGGCAGATGCGTATCGCAAAAACGATGAGACCGGTATGTGGACCGATATGTCTGGTGACGCCGACTTTATGGCGGCCAAGGTTGCCGACGGTATTGACGTGCACATTGTGGGCGTGGTGCGACCCAACGAGACGGCCAACGCGAGCGCGTTGTCTCCGGGTATTGCCTATACACACGCGCTGACTCGCCAGCTTATGGAGCGCGCCGCCGATTCACAGATTGTGCAGGAGCAACTCGCCCACCCCGAGACGGATGTCTTTACCGGCAAAACGTTCGACGAGTTGCAGGGCGAGGCCAAACAGGGTGTGGACCTGGGCAGTATGTTCAGCGTGGACGAGGCGGCGCTCAAGAGCGCGTTCTCGTTTGATGTGTCTGCACTCTCGGGTGCTGCCAGTGACATGGATCTTTCGGGCATCGATTTGTCGGGTCTGGATATTGACCTTTCGGGCGTTGGCAAGGACGTCGACTTCAGCGACATCATGGCCAAAGCGCCAACCCCAGATTTCTCGGGCGTCTTTGACGGCCTGGAGCTCACGCCCGAGCAAATGCAGCAGGTGGGAACGCTTGCCAACCAGCTGTTTGAGGGCTTTATGCAATCGGAGCAGTTTAAGGCGCTCACGCCCGGCGATCTTAAGGACGCGTCGAAGCTTGCTGCCGCATTCTCGGCGTATCTTGAGAACGATGCCGCAGCCCAGCAATGCCTGGCGCAACTCAAGGCGCTCGGCGGCGATGCCCTGGCCGAGCGCTTGCAGCAGGCGATGACCGACTATGTGCAAAAGCAGCTGGCTTCGTATCTGCAGCAGGCTATGGACCAGGTGATGAATGCAATTAGCGACCAGATCGCAACGACCGTGTCGTCCCAGCTCAAAGCGGGTGCAGCGGGTCTTGTGGACCAGATGGCCGCGCAGGTGTCCGCTAGCTTTGCCAACCTGTCGAGCGCCATGCACGTAGATGCGAGTGCTTTTGCTCGTGCCATCCACTTCAACATGGACGCCGAGGACCTGAGCTCGCTCATGATGAGCTATGCCAAGGCGTCGAAGCTCACCTACGACAACAACCTGACCACACTGGGCTATGCGGACGAGGCAGACCCCATCTCGGTCAAGATCTTCCCGCGCGACTTTGAGGCCAAGGAGCGCGTGCTCGATCACATCGATGCTTATAACAAGCAGGTCAAAGCCGCCGGTCACGACGAGCAGGCGATCTCGTACACCGACTACATGGGCATCATCATGGGTTCGGTGACCGACATCGTGAACACCATCAGCTTGGTGCTCATTGCGTTTGTGAGCATTAGCCTAGTGGTGAGTTCCATCATGATCGGCATCATCACCTACATCAGCGTGCTGGAGCGCAAAAAGGAGATTGGTATTCTGCGCGCAATCGGCGCGTCGAAGCGCAACGTGGCAAACGTGTTCAACGCCGAGACCTTTATCGAAGGTCTCATCGCCGGCGTCTTCGCCATTGTCGTCGTGGTGCTCGTGAGCTTCCCGGTCAATGCCTGGGCGCTTGCGGCCAAACAGGTTCCCAACCTGATGAGCCTGCCCGTACAAGACGCACTGGTGCTCATCGCGATTTCGGTGCTGCTGACGGTTGCCGCTGGCCTGCTGCCGGCCCGCAGCGCATCCAAGAAAGACCCCGTAGAAGCCCTGCGCTCCGAATAATGTGACAAAGGGACAGCCATTTTGTCATATTGAATGGCTTGCAAAATCGAGGTCTAATACTTTTCCCGAGAAGTGAACGAGTAAAAACGGACCCCCGAAGCATCGACACTTTTGAAATGCAATTTCCTGCGGTTTTGCCAGCCAAATCCTGCGGGTTTGACGTCTAAAAATGTCGATGCTTCGGGGGTCCAAATATAGCCGTTCACTTCTCGGAAAAAGTATTAGACCTTGAGATATAGACGGCGTTTGCGAGCGTCAATTAGGGCGTAAGCTGCTAGTCCTCCTTTGCGGAGAGCATGAGGCTAATTACCGGACGGGTGTATTCGTCGAACTCTTCTTTGGGCTCGGTGTCAAAGGTGTAGTACGACTTGATAGATTCGTCCTCCGTCTTGATGCTGATCCCCTCGTATAAGGATCCGGCTAAAAATGCCTGTTTAAATTCATCCGACAGGCTGCATGGCGTGAGGAGGCCCGGTGTGGCAACGGAAATGTCCAACCCGTTGAGCGGGGCGCAGAGTGTCGCGATATCCTGCTCGGCGCGGGCGAGGTTGTCTGCAAGGCTTGCCTCGGGGTCGATCTGACTGGTGTAATCGACGTCCGTGAGCATGCCATCTGCATCGAAAGAAAGGTAGACATAGGCTGCTTGGGCGCCGAGGTCATTATCGCGCAGATAGCCGATAATGCGGTAGCCGTAGTCGTGATACGACTCGTATGGGTCGTCTGCCGCGACGCGTTCGCACGCGGGGTCCAAGGCATCTTGCGCGATGGCGAGCTGCTCGGCGGCTGCAGCCTTTCTTGCCTGAAGCTCGTTATTTCCCTGGACAAACTGCGGGATGTAGACGCCAAGCAGCACAATGGTGGGCACCACCGCGAGAGCTGTGATCTGCTTCTTGACGCTTGGAATCGTCACGCCGTATGCGTTCGCCATGGCCTCGGCATTGCTCGAGGTTTCGGCTAGCACGTCCGCCGCGGTGGCGACTGCTCCTACGGCTCCAGCAACCTCTGCGGCGCCGCCCAGGTTGCGCGTAAAATCGTTATCGCTGTTCTTGAGCAGGCGGCCGGCTGCTTGCGCGGCGAGCACGCCGGCGACCTCCGCGGAGCGGTCTTTGTTGGTTTGGGCTACCGCAAGCCTGCTCTGCAGCTCCTTCCACTGTTTGCCCTGCATTCCAAAGCGCGGCGCAAGAGCGCAATAGCAAAAGATGGCGAGTTCGATTGCGGTGAGTGCAATGGCGGTATATATGCCCGCGGGTTGGAATTCCTTTTGGTGGAACGCGATATCGTTGATCATTTGGAGCGGCAACATCAACAGGCATGCTACGAACGACATGACGAGTGCGGTCGCTGCAATCTTGGGGTACGTGCAGTACCGCTGGATGCGTTTCTTTTCTTGTTCGGTGAGCTGCTGCATGGGGCCTCGACTCTCATCGTTTTTCGGGGGCGATGCGCACACGCTCTTGAGTATAGATGAGTGTAGGGTATCTGTTGTTCAGGCATGGCGGTCAACAGCGTGCTGTTGGCGATCGCTTGATCGTGAACCTCGTCTTTTGGAGCATGAAGTCGCTACCAAAGGATAAGTGGCGAGTGAGGGAGCTGCTGTGGGGCGGCCCTTCTTGCTGTTTGCGGGCGCCATTCACCTTCGTTGCACAGGGGCGGCTGGAGGGGTGGCCATCGTCAAGTAGTTATCTCTGCCTTGTGAATTGCCTGAAGCACAAGGCATAATGCATGTGGCAAAGGGGACGGTCCCTTTTGTCACATTTGTTGATATGAGAGAAGAGTAGATGATCCTTTCGCTTGCCCCCATGGAGGGAATTACTGGGCATGTGTTCCGCCGCGTGCATGCGGAGTGCTTTGGCGCGCTCGACTGCTACTACACGCCGTTTTTGCCGCCGCCGCGGGTAGGCAATCGCTTTGGCGGCAAGGCGTTTAAGGAAGTCGATCCAGCTAACAACCAAGGGCTTAACGTGGTGCCCCAGCTCATGTCCAAGAATGCGGACGAGTTTGTGTGGGCGGCGCAGGTGCTCGCCGACATGGGCTATCGCGAGGTCAACCTCAACTTGGGTTGCCCCTCGGGGACGGTTGTCGCCAAGGGCAAGGGCTCGGGTTTTCTGCGCCATCTCGATGAGCTCGAGGTGTTCTTGGGCGACGTGTGCAAACGCTCTCCGCTGCCGGTATCGGTAAAGACTAGGTTGGGACTCGAGAGCGACGACGAATACGAGCGCGTGCTAGATCTGTACTGCCGCATGCCGCTGGCAGAGCTGATCGTGCATCCGCGCGTGCAAAAGGACCGCTATGCGGGCTCGCCGCGCAAGGAGTTTTACGGCGAGACGTTGGAGCGGGCGCCGTTTCCGGTGGCATACAACGGTGACATCTTTGATCTTGAGGACATGGACGTGCTGGTGAAGGCTTATCCCGGCACGCGCCATGTGATGTTGGGACGTGGTCTGCTCGCAAACCCCGCGCTGGCTCGCATGATCAAGGGTGGTCCTGCTGCCACGGCCGCCGAGATGCAACGCTTCCACGACACACTGTTTGCGGCATATGCAGAAGAGATTGGCGGTAATGCAGTCTTTCGCATGAAGGAGTGGTGGTTCTACGCCAAGTGCGCCTTTGCCGATCCTGCCACCGTCCACAAGCTCGTGCGCAAGACCAAAAAGGTCGACGAATACCGCGCCGCCGTCGAACGGGTCTTTCGCGAGCAGCCGCTCGCGCCTACCGCTCGTTTCCACGGATAACTGATCTGTAGGGGGACAAAGGAAGCGAATCATCTTGTTGGTACCAACTCCTAGAGGTTTGGGGCTGGCGCCAACAGTTGTGCAAGAAACTCGCCAAAAATGTGATGGTACTATGACAATTTAAAATGTTTGCAATGCGATAACGCTTGAGCTATATCCTAATGCGTATTTCGCTTATGCCATAAGAATAGTGGCGTAAGAAAGTTGTGCCGGCGTTCTGCCGGGCTCGATACGAAAGGAAAGGCATTCCATGAAAAAACGCTCCCATGCCGTTCTTGCGGTAACAGCAGGGCTTATGACATCCCTCTGCTTTCTTGCACCTCAGGCTTTTGCGGATGACGGTTTTGCTTCTGTTTCCGAGCCTGCCGTTGAGGCGTCTTCGGTGAGCACGGTTGCCAAGCCCCAAGTCGATGCCGCGTCTGCGAACGAATCTGGCACGCCTGTCGCCTCTTCTGCGAATCCGCTGCGACCGCTCCCTCCCTTGGCTCCTGTTGCCGCAAGTGCTTCTGCGGGCGCAAGGAACGGTGCTTCTGTCGCAGAGTTTAACGGGACCCAGTACGCGACCTTTGATGAAGCGCTTGCTGCCGCCAAGAAAACTGACGGCGCGACCATCAAGCTCCTTGCCGATGCCGAGACTTCGGGCCTTAATTTGGACAAGGACCTCACCATCGACGGCAATGGCCACGCGCTGAAGTTCACCGACAAGGGCATTGCCCTTTGGGGCCACGCGCTTGTGCTCAAGAACGTCAATGCAAGCATGGCCGGCGTTGGCTCCACTCCGTATACCGCCGAGTGGAAATGGATGTCTGTGTGTGCGAGCAAGAATGCCTCGCTCACGCTCGATGGCGCTACGCTCACCATGGACGGCACCGGTGCCGGTAACGTTCATGCCATTTATTTCTGTAGCAACAATAAGCTTAACCTGAAGAATGGCTCTAATCTCACCATTAAGAACTACAAGCAGGACGCTCTTGAGTGGGATGGCGGCGATGGCGGCTACAACGTGAACATCGAAGGCGGCTCTACCTACACCTCCGATCACTGCCGTTCTGGCTTTACGGGCACGTTTATCGTCACGGTTGACAAATCGAAGGTCAACGTCGTGAACTCGACCGGCAACGGTTCGAATGGCTCGCACTTCAATATCAAGAATGGCTCCGTGGTTGACTTCTCTGGTAACGGCTCTCACGGCCTTTCCGCCGGTAACCTCACCATCAATAGCTCTACGGTTACGGCCAGCAATAACGCTCTCACGGGCATCATTTTTACTGGCAAGGGCGAGTTCAAGAGCGCGAATGTTCAGATTTCCGGCACTAAGGGCACAAGCTACTGGAACGCTGGCATGCGTCTGATGAAGAAGAACGCAAGGCTCGATGTTGACGCTGCTTCTACAGTTTCCATCACTGGCAACAAAGTCACCGGCCTCTTCCTTGATTCCGGTGCGCAGGCTGCGTTCGCCGAGGGTTCCGGCCTTACCATTACGCGCAACGATGCCTCTCAGGAGAACTGCTCCACCAAGAAAGATACCGCTCAGATGGGTGGCGGTGTTGTCGTGCGTGGCGGATCGAGCCTCACGCTTCCCGCCTCTGCTGTGATTGACAACAACAACGCTGCTCTTGCTGGCGATGACCTCTATGTCGAGAAGGGCGGTACCATCTCCTTCGGCGCAACGCATAACAACATGCTTTCCGATTTTGAGGGCTGCGGTCATGCGATCGATGGTTGGTATGTCGATGCAAAAGACTCTCGCTGGTCCGCTCATGGCGAGGCCAAATATGTAGAGGCTGCTCAACCTGGTACTTACGAGGCAAAAGAAGCCCCTGTTGCATTCAAGGCTGCCCATGGCCTGGTGAGCGTCGATTACCAGTATGTCGGCGAAGCCCCCGAGAAGGCAAAGTTGCCCGATGCCGATGAGGGCCTTGAGATTGGCTCTGCGTATGCCGCCAAGGAGCAGAAGGCTGTCGATGGTTGGACGTTCGATGGTTGGTATACCGACGAGGGCTGCACGGTCCTGTGGAACGACGGCGATTCGCTGACGGGTTCGATGACGCTCTACGGCAAGTGGACGAAGAAGCCCGTTCAGCCGAGTGAAAAACCCAAGACGGAGATTGCCAAGAAGACCAAGAGCACCAAGAGCACCAAGTCACTTCCTTCGACCGGTGATAAAAGCAGCGCTGTGATGACTGCCGCCCTCGCCGGTGTTGGCACTGCGGTGCTCGGCTTTGGTGAGGCGATTCGTCGCAGGGCCAATTCCAATAGGTAGTTGATGCGCCCATAACCACGTATTTCATAACCGAACCTTACAGGAGGGGAACACAAGTGAAGCACAGTCATAGCAGATTTATTGCTTTAGCGGTGGCCTTCGTTGCCGCCGTCGTCCTCGCGCTGCCGGTGACCGCGCTGGCCGGCGAGGCAGGTCAGTTCACGGCTTCCGCACCGCAGTCCGTTTCCTATAACGGCCAGGAGCACCACTTCAAGAGCACCGTCAAGGACAAGAACGGCAAGGAGCTCGTTGAGGGTACGGATTTCGTCCGCCGGTACTACTACACAGACCAGCGCAGCTGGAATCCCTCGAGCGAGACCGAGTGGAAGGATTCCGACGATGGAATGACTGCCGCCGGCTTCGTGTGGGAGAACATTCACGGCATCGGCAAGTACGAGGACTACGCCGACAACTCAATTCGCCACAGCGTCTGGACGCAGTATCAGCTCAAAGTCCCGAACGTGACCATGCAGGAGGGCGAGGAAAAGCCCTCCCTCGCCGCCGACCTCAACGTGCTGAGCGGCAACCCCAACAACCCCCTCAACCTTTCCGACTTCATCCTCAGCTGCGATGCCGCCGAGAAGGCCAACTACGCGCCCGGTGAGTACGACATCACCGTCGCGACCGACCCTGAGAAGATTCCTGCGCCCTACACCAGCAACACCGCCAAAAACCGCACGGGCATCGGCAGCCTCGACTACGAGGGCTACCACTACTATCAGCTCGTCGGCGACGATACCTCCGGCTACGTCCAGGTCCAAGTCATCCCCGGCACGCTCACCATCACCCCCGCTTACACCCAAGTAAACGTAACTGTCGCTTGGAAGGACTCCTCCAACAAGGACGGTATCCGCCCGAGCGCCGAGGACTTCGCCAAGTACCTCACGCTCACCGCTGACGGCGAGCCCACCGACGCGCAGGCCGTCATTGTGGAGAACGGCGACACCTACAACGTTGTCTTCGACAACGTCCGCAAGTACGCCTATGACGAGAACGGTGTCCGCCACGAGATCGCCTACCAGGTGACCCAGGCGAACATCGACGGCTACACCACGGACAACGCGACCGTTGGCAACGAGGGAACCATCACGAACACCCACGAGATTGCTGCCGCCCCCGCCGAGAAGCCCTCAACCGAGAAGCCCGCTGCAAAGAAGACCTCTCGCAAGGCTCTTCCCCAGACCGGCGACCAGAGCGCGAACGCCCTCGCCATCGTCGCACTCGGCGCGACCGCCCTCGGCGCCGCCGTCGTCATGAAGAAGCGCAACGAGCTCTAGGCCGCGCACTTCTTGCCATTGAATGAAGCCCCGTCGGATATTCCGGCGGGGCTTTTCGTTAAGACTTTAGTCTGCTGGCCGCGCAGCGGCCAGCTTTAAACCACCCGCTACGC
>CABQLM010000013.1 GCA_902465105.1 uncultured Collinsella sp. | reverse complement strand
GGCCGGAGCTTTAGCTCCGGCCTCCTTATATAAGGGCTCGGCAAAGCCGAGCCACCAAATTTGTATTAGCTCCAGAACATGTTTTGAGAACTGTGCCTGAAGTACGTATTTGCAGGCCCCGAATCGGTGTTGCCTCCCGGCGCATTCCGCAGGGGGAGTGATATTTTGCAGCATGAAGTGCGTAACAAAATATCGCTCATGCCCGAGGACGCGCCGGGAGGCAACACCGATACGGGGCCGGACATATAGATCTACCTGCGCATTTACAAATTCGTAAACTTTTTTCAAAAAAGTGCTTGCACAGTTCTCGAATCATAGGTTATTATCTTCCTCGTTGAACGCGCGGGTCCAACAAAACGAACTGCGAATCAACAACATAGCATGTCGGAGTGGCGGAATTGGCAGACGCGCTAGCTTGAGGTGCTAGTGACCGCTTTTTGGTCATGCGGGTTCAAGTCCCGCCTCCGACACCATCGCATTTAGAAGCCTCTTCGGAGGCTTTTTTGTTACCGATAGACGGTGAGGTTCACGATGGAAACGCTTGAGCGCAATGAGTGGGCTGACGTTGCCCAATTGGTCGAGATTACGAGCGATGCTGTCATTATCTGCGAGCTCGACGGAACCATTTTGCATGTAAATAATCGCTTGCTCGACTTGATGTGTGAGGAACGTTCCGATGTGATTAACGGAGACGTCAAGGACCTCTTATACTCGTCAGCATTTGAACGCGCGACAGAACATCGTCTTCCTTTTGAGACCAATGGAACAAAGAGCGAGTTGATGCTTAAGCTCAGTGACGGCTCCTTTATTCCCGTCTTAGTTCGCGCCGGCTCGGTAACGCCGCCGCGCATCTTTGGGCGCCGTGCCCCGCGCGTATTGGTGGCGCTCCATAGCATCGAAGAACAGTATTCGCACGACCGTCAGCTCAAGCGAGCGCTTTCTGAGCTCAGGGTGGCGAATAAACGCCTCTCGGGCACGTTGTCGGTCATTATGAGCACGGTGGGCTCCGATGAGCTGCCTAGTTTGTTGGATACCGTTTTAAACCAGCTTGTAGGAACCCTCGATGCCTCGGGTGCTGCCATCTATTTTTCTGAGAGCGGCGGTTTTAAGCTTCGCGGTGTTTCTAAGGAGCTGCATGACAGCTACCTGCCCGAGTTTATGCCGTATGGCGCGGGTATCCCGACGTATGTGCTCCGCGAGTCGCGTGCCTGCCGCTTGTCGATTCAGCAGGACCTTGAGGGCGATAGGATCGCTTCGGGTATGTTCATGGATCTGGACAATCGTTCTAAGCACCTGCTGCGTATGCAAGATATGCCTCCATATCGCAGCGAGATTTGTCTTCCCGTGTTTTATGGTACTCAGGTGCTCGGTGTATTGGAGGTCGGTTGGAAACGTCCACAGGCGCCGCTTGCCTATGACGTCAACGTACTCGAGGTCATTTGCGATTACCTCTCCATTCAGCTGGTTGGCATGGCGTCAAGTCTTCGCTCGCGTCGTACGGCAGAGCTTGGACGCTCGCTTAATGTACTTCGGGATGATTTGTTTACCTACCTCGATGATCCTGTTGCCGCTTCGCGTGCGGTGTCGTCGGAAATCTGCGCCGTACTCAATTGCCATTTCTGCCCCGTGGAGTATGATGCGGGCCTCGAAACCTATGTCATCGATTTTGAGGGTGGCAGTCGTGTGGCGTTGCCGGGCGATCCGGAGTCACTTTTCTTTTCCACTACGGCGCCGGCTGCGCGCCTCGGGGCAACCTCAGATGGGTTCGAGACATCGGTGCTGAGCGGGACGAGTGCCGATGACCTCAAGCACGTGCGCCTTACGCGCGTGGACGAATCTACGTCGATGGGCGCATGGTTGAGGGCCCACGGCCTGCCGTGTCAGGGACTTTATGTCGACTCTGGTATCGAGGCGGGGCGCTACCGTGTGGAGGCGGATGGCAAACGAAGCAATGAGGCGATCGTTCCCGCTGATGTCGCCAAGGGGCCGACGACGCGCGCTTTGCTACTCCGCGATGGCAGCCAGGAGCCGATCGACGACCTTGAATATGACTACATGGTGCATTTGGCACACGACTTTGAGTTGATCTATGAGGGCGAGTCTCAAAAGCGCGAAGAGCACCATATCGCCCAGACACTTCAGATCGGCATGAGAAATTCTCTTGGTGACGTTCCGGGTATCGCAACCGATTCGGTATACCTATCGGCGACGAATTCGGCGTTGGTCGGCGGCGACTTCTATACGCTTGTTCGTCTTCCCGACGATTGCGCCGTTATGATTTTGGGTGATGTATCCGGCAAGGGAATCGAGGCAGCGTCGATGTCGGCGCTCGTCAAGACGGCACTGACTGCCTATTCCTGGGAGGGTGCGGGACCCGCCCGCATGGCACGCTCGCTCAACAGCATGCTCATGGGCTTTTCGAGGGTGGAGACGTTTGTAACGGCGTTTATCGCCAAAATCGATCTGAAAGCGGGCCGCGCCACCTACTGCTCGGCGGGACATCCTCCCACTATGGTCATTAGACCGTCGACGACGCCGCTTGGCGGCGGAGAGGGCCGCGGGGGAGAGGTGGAGCTTCTTGGGTGTCAATCGGGCGTGATCGGCGCCTTCGAGAGCATGGTGTACGAGACGGGCGTCTTTACGTTCGCTCCTGGTGACATGCTATTTATGTATACCGACGGAACGATCGAAGCGCGCGATCGCTCGGGTGCATTCTTTGGCGAGCAACGCCTTCGTGACCTTCTGCTTTCTGTTTCGGGTGAGGGCGTATCGGGAATCTGCGGTAAGGTCTTGGGCGAGCTTGACCGCTTTACCGAGTCGGCGCTGGACGATGACATCGCATTGGTGTCCCTTGAGTTTTTACGGGGTCAGTCATAAATAACGCTGGGCAGGCGGAATCCGTGCGGTTGCAGAAATGTGTGCATTGAGCGAGCTCTTTTGGGGAACCATGGTCGTATGAATGAGTGGAATGACATAGCGGTCTTGACGCCACCGGGCGATATCGACATCGCCTCGGTGTCCGTACTGCGCCGACGGTTGGATAATTTGATCGAGCGGGGCGTGCGTCGTGTTGTCATCAATTGCCAGACCGTGAGCTTTATCGACTCGACGGGTTTGGCGTTTTTGCTTACACGTGCGAGAGAGCTTATGAGACGAGAGGGACTGCTTTCGCTCGTCAACGCCTCCGATGAGGTCGTTCGCTTTTTGGAGATTGCCCGACTCGTTGACATCCTCCATGTCGCGGGTCCGGCGCGGGAGTCGATTCCCGCCATCCCGGTGGGGGAGTTGCCACGATGGAGCAAGAGTGTCGAAGTGCAACGAGGCATCGAGAATCTCCCGTATTATCGGCACCGCGTTGCTGAGCTCCTCGAGTCGCTTCCCCTGAGGCGCGATGAACGTTATGACGTCGCATTGGCGCTGGGGGAGGCGTTGGGTAATGCATATGACCATGCGGGCGGTATTGGCTGCATCCTGACGGTTCAGGCCTATGCTGACCGTGTTGTGCTTGAGGTGCTTGATCGGGGCGCTGGCTATTCTATTGATAGGGCGAGTGAACCGGTGGCATCCGAGGAGCGCGGGCGTGGTATCAAGCTGATGCGTATGCTCGTCGATAATGTGGAGGTTGCCCGTCGTACGGATGGCGCTGGCACGCGCGTTCGGATAGTGAAGTTGTTTAGCGGAGCATTGGAGTCATGCGCTTAGTGCCTTGGCTTGGCATTATTTACATGCGTGAACTTGCTTTAAACAACTTTTTTGAAAAAAGTACTTGCGTCTTTTGGGCAACTCGCGTAAATTAATAACCCGCAAGCGGACATGGCTCAGTTGGTAGAGCACAACCTTGCCAAGGTTGGGGTCGCGGGTTCGAGCCCCGTTGTCCGCTCCATTGCATTTCCGGACCGTTTATAGCGGTCCTTTTTCGGCGAAGTGGCCAAGTGGTAAGGCAGAGGCCTGCAAAGCCTTTACCCCCGGTTCGAATCCGGGCTTCGCCTCCAGGTAACATCCGGGCGCTCCGGCGCCCGTTTTGTTTTACATATGCGGACATGGCTCAGTTGGTAGAGCACAACCTTGCCAAGGTTGGGGTCGCGGGTTCGAGCCCCGTTGTCCGCTCCAAGCACAATAGCCCGACTACTTCGGTAGGCGGGCTTTTTCGTACCCATCGCCTGGGCTCGAACCCGAGAAGGAGCGAGCGTTAAGCAAACGCGGAGCGTTTGTAGCGAGCTGGCGAGGACGCCGGCAGGCGGCCGAAGCCGGTGCGGATCCGCGAAGCGGATACGCGGACGCCCCGTTGTCCGCTTCAGGCGCAACAGCCCAACTACTACGGTAGCCGGGCTTTTTCGTATCCATAGCTTGGGCTCGAATTTTTTCAAATTATTCGAAAATAGTTCTTGCATTCGGGTGGATCATCCCGTATATTAAATCCTCGCAGGCGGACATGGCTCAGTTGGTAGAGCACAACCTTGCCAAGGTTGGGGTCGCGGGTTCGAGCCCCGTTGTCCGCTCCATTTGGGCGTTTAGCTCAGGGGGAGAGCGCTTCCCTGACACGGAAGAGGTCAGAAGTTCAAATCTTCTAACGCCCACCAAATGTTCGCAGCTCAGAGACTATGTCTCTGGGCTGTTTTGTTTTGGTTGCCAAATGTGTTGCCAAATACGTCACCAAATTTCGATTTTTTTGATCTTTCGGGATGCTTCTCAGTAGTCATCTGAGGAAACCCTCATCTTCTTCGTCTGCATACACATATCTTTCAAGGATTTGTGCCGCGGTTGCATGAGGCTCGGCAAGACACGACCGCAACATGTTGGTCAAGCATAATCTTTTGGATTCTTTTGGCGTGAGCGGCTTGGTTTTGGTAGGATTTGTCAGCGGCTTGACTAAGGGGGTTTTATAACTGCCATGCAGGTAGCCGTGTTGGTAACGTTTTACCGACTTGCCAAGAATCCCTCATAATTAATGCGTCTGCAAAATGACCAATTGCTTTGACCTGCTGAAACACTATATGTTGTGTTTGACCTAAAAAAAGAATACAGGATATAGATGCATCTTTGTCGTATGATAGATGGCGGACAGAGAACGAAGACCTTATTCGTCCCATTTGGACACGCCTTTGAGCCGCTTGATCGGCCGCGAGGATTGTCCGCATGAGGACCTATGGTTTATCGAGAACACAGATTGCGCGACGGCGCCGCAAGACAGGGGCAAGCCCCGCCGGGCATCGTTTGGCTCTGAAGCGCAATGAGGCTACGACGTGAAAGAGGCAAGAGGATGAAGATCATCAAGCGCAGCGGCACCGAGGTTGTCTTTGACATCGATAAGATTGTCAATGCGATTCGCGCCGCAAACTTGGAGGTCGAGGAGAGCTCTCGTCTAACCGACCGCCAGGTGGTTTATGCGGCGCAAAACGTCGCCGATGCATGCGAGAACGCGGGCCACACCGTTTCGGTCGAGGAGATCCAGGATTTGGTCGAGGACGAGATCATGCGTCTCGACTGCTACGAGGTTGCCCGCCACTACATCATCTATCGCTATGTCCAGAGTCTGAAGCGCCAGAAGAACACGACCGATGACAAGATCCTGTCGCTGATCGAGTGCAACAACGAAGAGGTCAAGCAGGAGAACTCCAACAAGAATCCGACCGTCAACTCCGTTCAGCGTGACTACATGGCCGGCGAGATCTCCAAGGATCTGACCCAGCGCGTGCTGCTGCCCCAGGAGATCGTGGATGCGCACAATGAGGGCCTGATTCACTTCCATGATTCGGATTACTTTGCCCAGCACATGCATAACTGCGACCTGGTGAACCTGGAGGACATGCTCCAGAACGGTACTGTTATCTCGGGCACGCTGATTGAGAAGCCGCATAGCTTCTCGACTGCCTGCAACATCGCGACGCAGATCATCGCCCAGGTTGCTTCCTCCCAGTACGGCGGCCAGTCGATTTCGCTGACCCATCTTGCCCCGTTCGTCGAGGTGAGCCGCCAGAAGATTCGCGGCGAGGTTGCCCGCGAGCTCGATGAGCTTGGCGTCTCTGCCTCTGCCGAAAAGGTTCGCGAGGTCGTTGAGGATCGCCTGCGTGACGAGATCCGTCGCGGCGTCCAGACGATTCAGTATCAGGTCGTGACCCTTATGACCACCAATGGCCAGGCGCCGTTCGTGACGGTCTTTATGTATCTTAACGAGGCCCGTACGCCCCAAGAGAAGCACGACCTTGCCATGATTGTGGAGGAGACGCTTCGCCAGCGCTACGAGGGCGTTAAGAACGAGGCCGGCGTGTGGATTACCCCGGCATTCCCCAAGCTTATCTATGTACTCGAGGACGATAACGTTCACGAGGATTCCCCGTACTTCTACCTGACCCAGCTGGCTGCCAAGTGCACCGCCAAGCGCATGGTGCCCGATTACATCTCCGAGAAGAAGATGCGCGAGCTCAAGCTGTCGAAGGGCGAGACCGCCGGCAACGGCGATTGCTACACCTGCATGGGTTGCCGCAGTTTCCTGACGCCCGACCGTTCGGGCAACGGTTTTGACAACGTTGCCAACGCGCTGAACTACGACCCGAGCAAGCCTAAGTACTATGGTCGCTTTAACCAGGGCGTCGTGACCATCAACCTGCCTGATGTCGCGCTGAGCTCGCACCAGGACATGGACAAGTTCTGGAAGATCTTCGACGAGCGCCTTGAGCTGTGCCACCGTGCCCTGCTGTGCCGTCATGAGCGCCTGATGGGTACGCTTTCTGACGCCGCACCGATTCTGTGGCAGTACGGCGCCCTCGCTCGTCTGAAGAAGGGCGAGACGATCGATAAGCTGCTCGTGGGCGGCTATTCCACCATCAGCCTGGGTTACGCCGGTCTGTATGAGTGCGTCAAGTACATGACGGGCCACAGCCACACCGAGAAGGAGGGCACGCCCTTTGCCATGGCAGTTATGCAGCGTATGAACGACAAGTGCGCGGAGTGGAAGGCCGCGAGCGATATCGATTTCTCGCTGTACGGTACGCCGCTGGAGTCGACGACGTACAAGTTCGCCAAGTGCCTGCAGCGCCGTTTTGGCATCATTCCGGGCGTGACGGACAAGGGCTATATCACCAATAGCTACCATGTTCACGTGTCCGAGGAGATCGATGCCTTCGATAAGCTTAAGTTTGAGGGCATGTTCCAGCAGCTTTCGCCGGGCGGCGCCATCTCCTACGTCGAGGTTCCCAACATGCAGGACAACCTTAAGGCTGTCATTCGCGTGATGCAGTACATCTACGACAACATCATGTACGCCGAGCTCAACACCAAGAGCGACTACTGCCAGGTGTGCGGCTACGACGGTGAGATCAAGATTGTCGAGGATGACGGCAAGCTAGTGTGGGAGTGCCCCAATTGCGGCAATCGTGACCAGGAGAAGATGAACGTCGCCCGTCGTACGTGCGGCTACATCGGCACCCAGTTCTGGAACCAGGGTCGAACCGAGGAGATCCGCGACCGCGTGCTGCATCTCTAATACCGCTCCGGGGCTGAGCCGAGAGGGCCGCTTGGGCATTTGCTCGCTATTTCGGACAGTCCTGCGCAAGACGAAGGCCACATTAAGTGGCCTTCTTTGCGTGCGGAACTCATATCGAGCAAAAGCCCAAGCGGCCCTCTCGGCTCAGCCAAGTTGACGTAGCTGAGATGCAGCATGAGGCCTGCTCACTCCTCGAAGTTCTTAGCGGAAACAATTCGAGCTGCAGCTGCGATCTACTTGTGATGGCAGTTGAGCTGCAACAAAGTTTTTATTAGACCGCGAACCCTATACTCAATGTTCGCTTCGTTCATTGAGTTACCCTTTGCATGAGGCCGGGACATATCGTCCCGCCCGCAGTTTCGCAGGCCGAAGGCCGAGAATGTTTGAGGACGGGATGATATGTCCCGGCCTCCCGGGAGAGTTACTTATGAACTACGCGAACATTAAGTATTTCGATATTGCTGATGGGGAAGGCGTCCGTACTTCTCTGTTTGTGAGTGGGTGCCGTCGTGGGTGCAAGAACTGCTTTAACTCTGTTGCGTGGGACTTTGCTGCGGGTGAGCCGTTCGATCGCGCCGTCGAGGACAAGATTATCGAGAGTCTCGACCATCCCTTTATCGATGGCCTGACGATTCTGGGCGGGGAGCCTATGGAACCCGAGAACCAGGTGGGGCTCGTTGACTTTATCGAACGCGTGCGTGCGGCCTATCCTGTGGAGTCGGGGAAGACCGTTTGGTGCTTTACCGGCGACGTGCTCGAGGAGCTTGTGCCGGGCGGCCGTCATCATACCGAGGTGACGGACCGTATCCTTGCCTGCCTCGACATGTTGGTGGATGGTCCGTTCGTTCAAGACCTGTACGATATCTCGTTGCGTTTTAGGGGCTCGAGTAATCAGCGCGTGATCGACATGAACGCCACGCGCGCTCGTGCTGCGCGTGAGGGCGTTGTGCTTTGCGATGCTGTGGAGCTTTGGCGAGACGATCCGGTCTATTCGACCCATACTATGTAGCTGGCAGAGGCTGCGTGCCGGCGTGGTACCATAGCGCGAACGCGAAATCGAAAAAAGTGAGGCCCAGATGGTCGATCAGGAAAAAGTCGAGACTGCCATTAAGCTGCTGCTTGAAGGTATAGGCGAGGACCCAACTCGTGAGGGCCTGCTGGAGACGCCGGCACGCGTTGCCCGTATGTATGGCGAGATTGCCGGCGGTATGGACCAGAGTGCCGAGGAACACCTGTCCAAAACTTTTGCCGTTGCTTCGAACGATTTGGTTATCGAGCGCGATATTACGTTTTACTCGCTGTGCGAGCACCATCTGCTGCCGTTTTATGGCAAGGCTGCGATCGGCTATATCCCTAACGGTCGCGTGGCGGGTCTGTCTAAGCTTGCTCGCACGGTTGAGGTCTATGCCCGTCGTCTGCAGCTGCAGGAGCAGTTGTGTGCACAGGTTGCCGATGCCCTCATGGAGTATCTAGCTCCCCAAGGGGCGATTGTGCTGATGGAAGCCGAGCATATGTGCATGACCATGCGCGGCGTGCAAAAGCCCGGCACCAAGACCGTGACGCTCGCTCGCCGCGGCGTCTTTGAGACCGATCCCGCGCTCGAGGAGCGGTTCTTTAGGATGTTGGGCCGTTAGCATGGGGGCCGTCAACGACTTTACATCGAAGACCGATGAGGGGACGCCGCGTCGCGGCTTTATGGCTTCGGGCCTGACTCCCTTTGGCGCCATGCCTCGCATTGATTACATTTGTGCCAACGGGCTGTTCCGGCGGCATCTGGGCAATATTGCACAGTTGGAATCGGGGCGCATCTTTTGCCGCCACGGTATTGACCATCTGCTTGATGTCGCGCGCATTATGTGGATTAAGAATCTCGAGGAACAGCTCGAATTTGACCGCGAGGTCATCTACGCTACGGCACTTCTTCACGATATCGGCAAAGATGAACAGTATGAATCGGGTATATCCCATGATGTTGCAAGCGAGCGCGTCGCTGATGCGATTCTCGGCGGCATGCCCGATGACGTGGCGTTTGAGCCGGCCGATGCCGCAGCTATTAAGACGGCCATTCTGGGCCATCGAAAGCTGCGCGTGAACAGCCAACCGCTTGAGCGTCTGCTCTATGCAGCCGACAAAGCGTCGCGCGCCTGCTTTGCATGCCCCGCGCGCAATGCTTGCAACTGGAGCGATGATAAAAAGAACCTGTCGATTCGCGTGTAGTTAGTTTGCGCGGTCGGGGTTCTAAACGAAGGAGACGATCGCGATGAGTAACAAGAAACTGCCCGAGAATGCAACTAAGACTGAAGGCGCCGAACTCGCCCGCCGTGGAAGGGGCGAAATATCCACTGCAACGGCGGTGCCCCACGTGAGCTATGACGATCTGCGCCATGCCGATCGCATTACTATCGACGGTCTCGAGGTCTTTGCCAACCACGGCGTGTATCCCGAAGAGAACGCGCTGGGCCAGAAGTTCATCGTGTCCCTGGTGCTCTATGCCGACCTGCGTGCAGCGGGGGAGCACGATAACCTGGACGCCTCGATTGACTACGGCTCGGTGTGCCACGATGTCGATGGCTATCTGCGTGAGCATACCTTTAAGCTTATCGAGGCTGCAGCCGAGGGCGTGGCCCAGATGCTGCTACGTCGTTACCCCCTGCTGCTTGGCGTGCGTGTTAAGCTCGATAAGCCTTGGGCGCCCGTCGGTCTTCCCCTGGCAAGCTGCGGCGTTGAGATCGAGCGCGTGCGTTAACCGGTTCTAATACGTCTCTATGGGTGGTTGCTTGAGCCGCTGCGACAAAACTCTATTGTTGGGACAGTACGTGTCGAGCAAGGCGTGAAACCGCTGATTGTGGCTTGGCTCGAGCAAGTGGACGAGCTCGTGGGCGACAACCATGTCGAGGCATTCGACGGGGTAGGTGGCAAGTTCTCGTGCGATGCGAACGGTGCCGGATTTGGGCGTGCATGAGCCCCAACGTGTTTTCATGCTGCGTACGGAAACGCGGGAAACGGCGACACCCATTGCGATTTCGTATGCGTGCACCATATCGCGCAGCGCCGATGTGACTTCGGACGTATAAAGCTGGTCGATGTGGGCTTGGAGCTCATCGGACGTTAAGCCGTCGAGGACCGTGCGCTGCTTTGCCTGCGCGCGCCCACTTGGCTCATCGGTATCCATAAAACTTGCGAAGGTGGCCTGTTTGGGTCGCGGTGTGGGTGATACAAAGTTGTGATCGAGCGCATCCTGTACCGTGATGGGCTTGCCCCAAAGTGCAATGATGGACGAGGGGCTGAGCGGCTCTCGCGCCGTCGCCTGACGTCGCTCACGCTGGGCAAGTCGGCTGATAATCCAGGCGCTGTTGCGCTTCACAAACGCTTCGATACGCTCGCGGGTGGCGCCGAGCGGTGCACTGGCGTGGATCTCACCGCTCGATGTGACGCGTAGGTTGAAGTTTTTGACGCGCTTTTTGGTAACGACGACGGGGATGGGCGTCCCATCCGGTCGGGATACGGAAATCGTAAACTGCTGCGTCAAAAGCGGTCCTTCAGATTGGGGACGGGCCGGCATGTCGACCGTTCGACATGCCGGCCCGCTCAAGGGATGTGAAATTAATAACGTTCGAAGAAGGCAAGCGCGTTGTCGCTGCAGAGCTTTTGCATCACGGTCTTGCCAAAATGCTTGGAGAGCATGTTCTGGAACTCGGGCATCATGCTGGCATCGGAGAGGAAAGCGGGCACAGTGGCACCGTCCCAGTCGCCGCCGAGCGCGATGACGTCCTCGCCGCCCAGGTCGAGCCAGTGCTCGATATGTGCCGCCAGCTGGTCGAAGGTGACGTCTGCGGCGGTCTTGTCGGTTGCGTCGTTGGAAAGGAACTCGCTGCAGTAGTTGAGGCCGACGATGCCACCCATGTCGCGAATGGTGCGGAACTGGTCGTCGGTAAGGTTGCGTTTGACGCCGCAAACCGCACGGGAGTTGGAGTGGCTGGCGACGAAGGGACGCGTGGCGCGGGCGGCGACCTCGTCAAAGCACTCATCGTTGAGGTGGGAGACGTCGAGTACCATGCCGGCGTGCTCCATCTGCGTGAGTGCCTCGATGCCGGCGGCGGTGAGACCGGCGTGGGAATCGTGTCCGCTCGCGAGCGGTCCCTGCGCGTTCCAGCTGAGTGATGCCATGAGTACGCCCAAGCTCTTGAGCACCTCGATCAGCGCGGGGTCTTCGGCAAAGAACGTGGCGTTTTCGATGGTGTGGACGCAAGCGACCTTGCCGTCCTTGAGCGCGGGGCGAATGTCTGCGGCGCTGCGCACGTTGACCATGCGGTCGTGGTTGAGCATGGCCTGGCCGCTCATGTGTGCCATGATCTGTGCCTGGAAGCGCGCGGCGTGGGCGGTGGGAATCTCGTCGGGGACAAACGTGGCGAAGCACTGTGCCCACGGCGTGTTGCCGATCTTTGCGAGCGAGATGGCGCAGGCGTTGCCCTCGATGAGGTCGAAATCTTGCGGATGCGTTTCGTCGCCGGGGAAATAACCGTCGGTACCGGCGGTAAAGCGCAGATCGAGATCGAGCGTGGCCCAGCCAATGCGGTCGGCGGTGTCGCAGTGTAGGTCAAATACGGGATATGCCATGGTTCCTCCGGTTGCAGCGTTTCTTTGCAAACTGTCTTTGAATTGTATGACTAGGGTATAGTTAGCGCCATATGTTCATGGCGGCCCGCGTTGTGCGCCGCCCTTATCACGGAGGTTTCCATGTCCAACCAGGGCAAGAAGGTCAAGACCCATTATCGTGGCACGCTCGATGACGGCACGCAGTTCGATAGCTCCTACGATCGCGGCGAGCCGCTGGAGTTCACCTGCGGCGCCGGCCAGATGATCAAGGGCTTCGACGCCGCTGTTGTCGACATGCAGGTGGGCGAGAAGAAGACCGTGCACATTCCTGCTGCCGATGCCTACGGCGAGCACAATCCCGAGATGGTTATTACCTTCCCGGCCGAACAGGTTCCCAACATCGAGCAGATCGAGAAGGGCATGAAGCTCTTCCTGTCCACGCCGAGCGGTATGCCCGTCCCCGCCGTGGTCATTGACGTGACACCCGAGGCCGTGACGCTCGACGCCAACCACGAGCTTGCCGGCAAGGATCTCAACTTTGATATCGAGCTCGTCGAGGTCGAGGGTTAGAGTATGCCCGAACGCTTGGTTTCGACGACATGCTTGGGAAATCTCAACGATCCGTCCTATGAACTCCTGCTTCGCCGGAAGTTGGGCGGCGTCTTTGAAGTTGACGAGCTGCTGCTCGATTGGGACCAGGCTGATGTATGCGCGTTTGTGGGTGTGACGGAGCTGGGGCGCACGGTCGATGTTCGGCTGGATGCTGCCGACGGCGGTCGTCTTGCCGACGGCGACGTGCTCGCCATCGACCGTTCGGGCATGGTGCCCGTGGCGGTTGTCGTGCGCCTGCGCAGCGCCGAGGTCTATTTGGTCGAAGTTGACCGCATGGACCCGATTGCGCTCGCGCATACATGCTGGGAGATCGGCAATATGCACGCGCCGCTTTTCCGAGGCGATTCGGACGAGCATACCGTGCGCATGTATACGCCGGTGCAGCCTGTTTTGGGCTGCATGCTCCGGGGCGTCGAGGGTGTTCGGCTCTCGGTGGTCACCCGTGAACTCGATGCGGACCGGCGCTTTGCGTCGAGTGCGGCGGATGCCGTTGTGGGTATGGCTCCCGACTTTACGATCGTAAAGAAGGCGCGCGGTTAACGTGCGTATGAGTAAGACGGACTTTGAGAGGCAACTATTCAAAGTCCGTCTTACTGTTGTTAGGAGGCTTTGGGGAAGCATATGGGTCTTGAGGGAATCAAGCTGATTGCATGCGATTTGGACGGCACGTTGCTGCATCCGGGGGAGCGCGAGCCGCGTTCCGAGGCCTTTGAGCTTGTCGACGAGCTGCATCGTCGCGGTATTGTGTTTATGCCGGCGAGTGGTCGTCAATATGCGAGCTTGCGTTACCTGTTTGCCCCGGTGGCCGATGAGCTCGCCTATGTATGCGAAAACGGAGCCCTGGTGATGAGCGAGGGGCGTGCCGTTGTCAAGCGTTCCATGGAGCGTAGCCTTGCTATGGATATCGCGAATGCCGTGGTTGCGTATCCCCATGCCGACGTGACCCTTTCGTGTGAGGGACACCTCTACACCATGAGCGGCAACGATGTGTTCGTCGACCATTTGCGCTATGAGGTCCACTGCGATGTGGCGGTGGTCGACCGTCCCGAGGACATCGACGAGGGCGTCATTAAGATTGCCTTCCAGACGCCCGAGGTGGATCAGCCGGCGGCCCTGGAGTATTTCGAGCGCCTCTTTAGCGACCGCGTTGACGTGATGACGTCGGGAACCGAATGGACGGACTTTATCGGTTTCGGTTCGGGCAAGGGCTCCGCGCTTGCCGATTACGGTCGTGCCCTGGGGATTTCGCCCGATGAGATGATGGCGTTTGGCGACAATGAGAACGATCGCGACATGCTCAACGTAGTGGGCCATCCTTATCTAATGGAGAGCTGCAATCCTTCTATGCGTGGCATCAACGACCGCGTCCGCTACGTGCGCACGGTCGAAGAAGAGCTGCGTCGTCTACTTGCTGAGTAGACATTTGGGACATGTCTAGAAATGTGCTGTTTGCTGTAGCGGATGGGCAAGTAGATTTGCGGGCATGCCTCTAAGGGCTACCGGCAGTCGGGGCAGAGACCCTCGAAGATGGTGTAGTGCGACGTGACGTGCCAGCCGATTTGCTCGGACGCTTTGGCGTCGAGCTGGGCATCGAAGGGGAGCGGTACGTCGATGACGCGGCCGCACGAGGTGCAGATGATATGTGCGTGCGGCTCGATGGTGCGATCGAAGCGGCTGCCGCCCGGCGTCTTGATGGAGAGGATTTCTCCGGCATCTGCCAAGAGATTGAGGTTGCGGTAGACCGTGCCGCGGCTGATCTTGTCATCCTGTTCGCGCACGGCGTTGTAGATCTCATCGGCGGTGGGATGGTTGTAACTTTGGCGCACGGCATCAAGAACCAGCTTTCGCTGCTTGGTGTTTCTTCTTTGCACGGCCATGCGCCTCGCCTCTTTTCTGTCAATGTAGGTAGGTAAATGATACCGTATTTAGCACACAATACTAATAATGAGGACTGAAACCGTCTTCATTGGCAAGTGGGGCTCGGGTCTGGGCGTCTACGAGGCGAAAACGCGTTCCCATGCGCTCGTAGGAGGCATGAAGCGCCTCGAGATGAGATAGGATGTTTGCCGGAGCCCCCTGTATCTCCATCTCGACTGAGCCGTCTTCCATGTTACGCACCCAGCCGGTGAGTGCGCGTGCCTGCGCGAGGTTGGTGTTGGTAAAGCGAAAACCAACGCCTTGGACTTGTCCCGCCCAGCGCAGGAAATAGCGCAGGGGAGTGTCTTGAGTGGCCTCGTCGTTTGCGAGTACAGTAAGCCTGCGGCGCAGCTCGAGCTCGGCGTTTGATGGTTTTTGAGGCTCTCGACTGCCGCCGGTGACGCTGGAGAAGAACGTATCGAAGAAGCCCATCGCTATGCCTGCTTGCCTGCGTCGGCCGGGAAGGTTATGCCGGCCTGCTGGCGCACGGCATCCATGATGCGCAGCGAGACGAGCGTGACATCGCGGTAGTGGCCAAGCTCGTGGCGTCCCGCCGGGGTCTCCCAAATCTCTTCCTTAACGTTATCGATGCCGTCGATGGCGGTGATAAAGTCCGCGAGCTCGTATTCCATGGTGTTGCTTGACTTGGGAAGGTCGAGCGCGCGTCCGTTGCCGCCTTGCTCGCGCGGCGCCTCGGTCGCCGATCCGCGCACGACGTCGCCGCGATAATCGATGCGTACGTTGCGGGGCGTGGACAGATGGTCAATTTGAATGGTGCCGCGCTCACCTTCGATTTGCGAAGGCAGCAGGTCATTCGTAATTTTGGAGTGCGCGAGCTCGACGGAGATACGGCCACCGCCGTAGCTGGCAAGGATGGAACCGCAGCCATCGATGGGGCCATGGGTGAGCTCCTGCGTTGAGGGGTCGAGCAGCGTGGTCATGCTGGTGATACCGGAGGGCATGCCGAAGATTTCGACCATGGGCTCGACGGTATAGACGCCGATGTCCATGAGGGAGCCCGAGGCCATGTGGCAGTCGAAGATATTGGTGGCGCGCCCCGCGAGAACCTCGTTGTAGCGCGAAGAATACTTGCCAAAGCGCAGCGAGGCGCGACGAATGGGCGCAATCTCGCCCAGGGCGTCCTCGACGACGTGGAAAGCGGGGTCATGGAGCGGGCGCATGGCCTCGAGGGCTACGACGCCCGCTGTCTCGGCTGCGCGAAAGACCTCGAGCGCCTGCGCCTCGGTGGCACAAAAGGGCTTTTCGACGATAACGTGCTTGCCGCCGGCGATGCAGGCGAGCGCCTGCTCGTAGTGGAGCGCGTTGGGGCTGCCGATGTAGACGGCGTCGACGTCGTCGGCGGACGCAAGCTCGTCAAGCGCGGTGAAGTTACGCTCGCCGTCGTGCTCAGTGGTGAAGGCGGCGCCGCGATCTGCATCGCGCGAGAGCGTGCCCACAAACGCGGCTTGGTCGTTGGCGTTGACGACCTGGATAAAGTCGTCGGTAATCATGGATGTGCCGATGGTCGCTATACGCAGCATGTATCCCCCTCGTGCCGTTCGGTTTACAGGATGAGTGTAGCGCGTGGGGGCACGGGAATCGCGCGAAAACGCCGTTACAGGTCGCTTTCGTTAAAGCCGGTGTCGATATCGAGGTCGGCTCCATCGGCCGCGGTGGTGGCGAGCTCGTCGCAGCGCTCGTTGAGCTCGTGGCCGGCATGCCCCTTAACCCAGATGAACTCCACCTTATGCTCGCTCTTTGCGGCAAGCAGGCGTTCCCACAGGTCGCGATTCTTGACGGGCTGCTTGTTGGCGGTTTTCCACCCGCGCTTTTTCCAGCCGTCGATCCAGTGCTTGTTGAAGGCGTTGACGACGTACTGCGAGTCGGAGTGGACTTCGACCTCGCAGGGGCGGTTGAGCGCTTCGAGCGCCACGATGACCGCCATGAGCTCCATGCGGTTGTTGGTGGTCTTGGCGTAGCCACGCGAAAGCTCGGAGGTGAAGGTCTTGCCGGCGGGGTTGGTGTATTTGAGCACGGCGCCGTAGCCACCGCGTCCCGGATTGGATCGAGCCGAGCCGTCGGTATAGATGATGACCTTCACGGACTTCCTTTCGTCTTGTTCCTTTCTTGCGGCTGTCTATTGTAGCGCCCCGGTCCATCCTGTTTTTTGCAAGGCGCGCGGCTCCATAAGGATGGTGGAGACGTTGTCGTTAAGAGGGATGGGCGAGTTGCGTTGTCAAGAGCTAGAGGGCTTTTAAATCTGCCATTTCTACCCCGTCCCCAAATGGTTGGCCTTCGCGGATGATACGGTCGAGCTCGTTGAGGTATTGCCGCAGCAGGGGAGAGGGCTTGCGCTCGTCGTGCATGATATAGCCTACGTGCATCGTTGGGGCGTCTGCTAACGGGATTGATGCCATACCCCATTGCATTTCGTTGGAGAGGACACCGGTCGACAGAGTGTAGCCGTTCGACGTGATAAGTAAGTTAGTGAGCGTCCCGCGGTCTGAGATTCGTATGTTGCGGTCGCAGGGGATATAACTAAAAGGTTCCTCGGCGTAATAGAAGGAATTAGAGGTTCCCTGCTCAAAGCTATAGCGCGTATAGGGTGTAAGGTCGGCAAGCGACAGCTGCGGGCGGCGGGCGAGCGGGTGGCGTTCGCTGACGAATACGTGGACCGTCGCGTCGAAGAGGGGATGGAAGCTTGCGCGGGCATCAGCGAAGGCCTTCTGCAGGACGCGGGCGTTAAAGTCATCCAGATACAGAATGCCGATATCGCTGCGAAATGCGCGGACGTCGTCGATGATCTGCGAGGTGGTGGTCTCGCGCATGATGAACTCGAACTTACTGTCGCGGCAGCGCTCGACGACGTTGACAAAGGCCTCGACCGAAAAAGCGTAGTGCTGGGCCGAGACGGCAAGGCGCGCCTGGGGTGTGCCGCCGTCCTCGTAGCGGGCCTCGAGCATATCGGCCTGCTCTACGACCTGGCGCGCATAGCCTAAGAGCTCGGTACCGTCGTTGGTGAGCGTGACGCCGCGGCTGGAGCGCGTAAAGATTTCCAGATGGAGCTCCTGCTCTAGGCTTTTGACGGCGTTGGAGATATTGGATTGCGCGGTATAGAGGCGCTGAGCTGCGGCGTTAATTGAGCCGGATTCTGCCACGGCGATCAGAAAACGGAGCTGCTGGAGGGTCATCGGCACCCGTCCTTTCGATAGCTATCTAAAAAACCGATAACAAGTTAGCGCTTTTAAGTGATTGACCGAGCGAAACAATGCTCGTACTATTCAAAACACACAAAGGCGGTAGGTAATTAAGCCGACCACGGAACCGGGATGTCAAAAGGAGGACCGCATATGAACTGCTTACTAAGACGAATGCCGGGCTCCTGTTTGCGTCCGTCGGCGTGATCAGGAGACAGCGACTTACTTCTCTCTTTTTATTTACCTTTGTTCGATCAAGGAGATCATCATGAGCCAGTTTATCAACAACCCCGAGCACACCTTTGGCTTTGACACCCTGCAGCTGCATGTTGGCCAGGAGAGCGCCGATCCTGCATCCGACTCCCGTGCCGTGCCTATCTACCAGACCACGAGCTATGTGTTCCGCAACTCCCAGCACGCTGCCGACCGCTTTGGTCTTGCCGACGCCGGTAACATCTACGGTCGTCTGACCAACTCCACCCAGGGCGTCTTTGAGGACCGCATCGCCGCGCTCGAGGGTGGCGTTGCTGGCCTCGCCGTCGCCTCTGGTGCCGCCGCCATCACCTATACCCTGCAGGCGCTCGCTCAGGCCGGCGACCATGTGGTGGCCCAGAAGACCATCTACGGCGGTTCCTACAACCTGCTGGAGCACACGCTCTCCCAGTTTGGTGTCGAGACCACCTTCGTCGATGCCCACAACCTGGACGAGGTCGAGGGCGCCATCAAGGACAACACCACGGTCATCTATCTCGAGACGCTCGGTAACCCCAACTCCGACATCCCCAACATCGACGCCATCTCCAAGATCGCCAAGAAGCACGGTCTGCCGGTTGTCGTCGACAACACCTTCGGCACCCCGTATCTGTTCCGTCCGCTGGAGCATGGTGCCAACATCGTCGTCCACTCCGCAACCAAGTTCATCGGCGGCCACGGCACCTCGCTGGGCGGTGTGATCGTCGACGGCGGTAACTTCGATTGGAAGGCGAGCGGAAAGTACGCCCAGATCGCTGAGCCCAACCCCTCCTACCACGGTGTTTCGTTTACCGAGGCTGCCGGCCCTGCCGCCTTCGCGACCTATGTCCGCGCCATCCTGCTGCGTGACGAGGGCGCTTGCATTAGCCCGTTCAACGCATGGATCTTGCTCCAGGGCACCGAGACCCTGTCGCTGCGCGTCGACCGCCATGTCGAGAACACCAAGAAGGTCGTTGAGTTCCTTACCGGCGACAGCCACGTTGCCAAGGTGAACCACCCGAGCTTGCCCGAGCACGCCGACCATGAGCTTTACAAGCAGTATTTCCCCAACGGCGGTGCCTCGATTTTTACCTTCGAGATCAAGGGCGGCCAGAAGGCTGCATGGAAGTTCATCGACCACTTGCAGGTGTTCTCGCTGCTCGCCAACGTGGCCGATGTCAAGTCCCTCGTCGTGCACCCGGCTACGACTACGCACTCCCAGCTCTCTGCCGAGGAGCTCGCCGAGCAGAACATCACACCCTCCACGATCCGTCTTTCCATCGGTACCGAGAACGCCGAGGACATTATTTGGGACCTGAAGCAGGCCTTTGCCGCACTGGACGAGTAGGGTGACTTGTGCAAGGACCCCTTGCGACTCGATAGGTATAACTGCATAAAATGCCTGCTCAAGGCGTCTGCGCAAGCAATGGTTGCGCAGACGCCTTTTTGCATAGGAAGGGCGCTATTACAGGGTTTTTGGCATGCTTTATGCAATCGAGATGTGGAAAACTCCTGTTGAGAGGATGTGAGTTTTACGCAAATGACGTGCACCTTTTGAGAAAAACCGCAGGTCGCGATTTGCTCGGGGTACTATGCAGCGCGATCGAATCACACGCAGCTCAAACGCAGCAAAAACGCACTACGGAGGTTTCCAGCTACATGAGGATTGATTCACGAAAACCGAAAGCCGCCGCCCTTTCCACCGCTCTGGCCGTGGCACTTTTGGCGGGCGCCGGCGCAACCGATGCCCACGCGGCAACACTGTCCGACACGGTCGGATCCACGCCGTCCGAGGCGACCCTGATGCAGCCCGTCGACTATCGCGGCGACGGCTTTGGCTCCATGCAGGAGTGGAACGCCTCTATGGCGGCCAAGCGCGATTCCCTAGAGGTCCGCGCGCGGATTATCATGAACATGTACGGCGACTATGCCACCGATGACGAGCGCGCTGTGCTGCAGGGTTGTATCGACGGTGCGGGCAATCTTTTGACGATGGAGGAGGTCGACGCGAAGTCGGCCGAGCTCGACAAGCTTCGCTCCACGCTTGAGGATGCCAAGTGCGAGGCGCTCGAGGCTGCCGCAGCCGAAGCCGAGGTCGCTGAGGCCGTTCAGGCTTCGTATTACAACGCCGGCTCCGGCTCGTCTTACGCGTCTGCTGCGTATTACGCGAACGGCTCGGGCCTGACGCGCTCGAGCGGCGTCAATAACTATAACGGCCGCCGCGAGACTTATTACAGCAGCAACGTGTTGTATCACTACCGCACGGGCGAATGGACGCAGGATTCCGAGGGCTTTTGGCGCGATTCTGATGGTTACTACGTCGTGGCCGCGGGCGATAAGGCCCAGGGCTCCACGTTTACCGGTTCCAAGGGCGAGTGCAAGGTCTATGACTCCGGCTGCGCAGCCGGAACCACCGACTACTACACTGGCTGGTAATTTTTCTGCATCACGGATATTTGGCGGACGGGCGTCTTTACCGAGCTTTAGGGCAACGTAAGGACGCCCGTTCTATGTATGCGTTTGAGTTAACAGAGCGCTTACCGTGGCAGTACGCCGCGCATATGGGCGCGGGGCACACTAAGTCACGAGAAACAAAGTCTTTCTCGTGGAGGAAGTGGTTCCATGAACGCTCGAGATGTCGCTATTGCCGTCGTTGCCCTTTTGATCGGATGTCTTGGTCCGACGGCGGCGTTAACTGCCGGCTTGCAGTCCGCTACGGGCGCCGCTCCTGTGATTGTGGGCGCCTTGATTGCAGCGGCGCTGCTGGGAAGCGCCGGCGTGCTACTTTGCCGCGATGACGAGGATGAGGTTCCGGAATCGCAAAATAAGCCTCAGTTTTAGCCTCGAGCTAAATGCAACAGGCCTTCGCGAATGACGGAATCCTCGCGAAGGCCTGTCTGCTTGTATTGCGCACGTCGCGATGCGGCCGAGGCTACCAGCTGCTTTCTATTTCGCGAATCCTCTGGTAGAGCCAATCGTTTTGCGGCACTTGGATATCGTGTTTGGTGGCTAGGCGGCAAATGGTGCCCGCGAACTCCTCGACTTCGGTTTTTCGTTGTGCGATGCGGTCCTGCGCCATCGAGGGCATACCGGCGGGGTCGATTCCCTCGATGAGATGCACCATCTGCGTCAGGTCCGCTTCGGTGAGTTCGATGCCCTCGGCATTGGCGACCGCAAGTGTCTCTCGCATGGCAGAGACAAAGCAGCGACGCTGCTCGGAGCCCGGCTCCGTGGCGCTTCCGTAGGTCCCGCCGTAGGCCATACAGGTTTGGTTGATGCCGTCGTTGAGCATGAGTTTGGCCCACATGCGGTGCGCAATGTCGCTCTCGACGGTATGGGTGATGCCGCAGCGCGTATAGAGCTCGTCGATGGCGGTAACGGTTGCGGAATCCGTACCGGCCGCCGCGCCAAAGCGGATTTCGCCCGCATTGGTAAAGGTGAGCGCGCCGTCGAGGAATACGGCGTCCATGCCCTGGCAGATACCCAGGACGGTGTGCTTCCAGCCAAAGCGCTCGGCAATCTTTTGCTCGCTTGTAATGCCGTTGCACAGCGAGGCGATGAGCGTATTGGGTCCCACGACGCACTCCATAGTCTTGAGTGCTTGGTCGAGACCGGTGGCCTTGACCGTCAGGATGACCAGATCGGCGGGCGTTGCCTCGCTGGCACGGACGGACATGAGATCGCAGGGCTTGCCGTTGACGGTGAGCGCGTCGTTCGCATGACGCTCAAAACGGGCGTCATCCATGACGTATTCGACGGCGTCGTTGCCGAGCGCCCGGGCGATCATGCTGCCGTAGAGCAGGCCCACGCCGCCCTTGCCAATAAAGGCGACCTTGTTGATTTACATGTGAATCATCTCCTCACAAAAGGTGCCCGCGTGCGGGGCGCCTGATGGATTGTATGCCGCCAGCGCACCTTGTGCATGCAGGGTGGCGATTTTTAAATGAATGGACGCGCAGAGCTTACGCTACGGGACAGACCGCAAAAACGCGTGCGGGGTATCCGACACCATCGCGGACCTTAGGGAAGGTGCAGAAGATGACGGCGCCTGTGGCGGGAAGCTCGTCCAGATGGTCCATGACCTCGATCTGGTAACGGTCGACCGAGAGGATGCATTGTTCGCTGGGGTAGGGGTAGGCATCCTCGCGTGTGGTCACGCTCGCCTCCTTTCATCGGGCTTTTTGCTGATGTTAAAGCGGTGCCGTGACAGCTCGATTTTTGCTGCGTTACGATACGTTCTCGATTGCGATTCCACGATGTTTCGGCCGCGTGACCATTGTGTTTCGCCTTGCCGGGCCGCTGATGGCGAAGGGAGGGGCCGTGCAATACCGCGTTGACCCCAAAAGTGGTAACCGAATATCCACTCTGGGTCTGGGCTGCATGAGGTTTCCCGGTGCGCCGGGACGTCCGGATGCGAAGACGGCCGATGCCATCATTTCCCGTGCGGTGGAGCAGGGGATTAATTATCTGGACACCGCGTATCTCTATCCCGGTAACGAGGCGTGCGTGGGCGCCTCGCTTGAGCGCTTGGGGCTGCGCGACCGGGTGTTGCTGGCGACTAAGCTGCCGCACGCTTCGTGCAGGTGCGCGGAGGATTTCGACCGGTTTTTCGACGAGCAGCTGCGCCGCCTGCAGACTGACCATATCGACTATTACCTCATGCACAACATCACCTCGCCTGCGCAATGGGAGCGCGTGACGGCGTTGGGTATCGAGGACTGGATTGCGCGCCAAAAGGCGGCGGGGCGCATTCTCCAGATTGGCTTTTCGTATCACGGCAGTGCGGCGGATTTCCTGACAATGCTTGACGCATATGACTGGGATTTTTGCCAGATACAGTACAACTATGCCGGCGAGCGTTACCAAGCGGGAACGGCAGGACTCATGGCGGCTGCGGAGCGCGGACTCGCGGTGTTTGTTATGGAGCCGCTGCTGGGTGGGCGTTTAGCGGGCAAGCTACCGCCGCGGGCCCGCGCTGTGCTCGAGAGCGCCCGTGACCCGCATTTGCGCACTCCTGCCGCCTGGGGGCTTTCGTGGGTGTGGAACCATCCGCAGGTGACGATGCTGCTTTCGGGCATGACCGATACAACGCAGGTGGATGAGAACGCGGCACTGGCCGATCGGGCCCTGCCGGATTCGATGACAGCTACTCAGCTCGATGCCATCGCACGCGTGCTGACGGAGTTTGAGAAATCGAACCGCGTTCCGTGCACGGCGTGCGGCTACTGCATGCCGTGCCCTAGGGGCATCAATATTCCCGGCTGCTTTGCCGCCTACAACGCGAGCTATGCACATAGCTGGTTTACGGGCCTGTCACAGTACTTTACGGCGAGCGCGGTGCGTACGAGTGAGGCCAAGCTCGTGAGTAATTGTGTCAAGTGCGGCAAATGCGCACGCCACTGTCCGCAACACATTGATATCCCGAGCGTCTCGACGATGTGCGCCGACGTTTCCAGCCTGGCCCCGTAACGGCCGTGCTTAAAGCCTTTTGCAAAACGCGCTCCTGATGCTCTTTTTTTATTAGCTGCGGTGGAATAGTTCCTGTTTGCGGCAGAATGGGGGCCAAACAGGAACTATTTCACCGCAATTGAAGGGGGCTGTCGTGGGTCATCGGGATTCATGTGATGATTTGCGTGAGGTTCGTTGGGGCGTTTTGGGCGCTGGGCACATTTCGCATCGATTTGCGTCATCGCTCAAGGAGGTGGACGGGGCACGGCTTGTGGCTGCCGCTGGCCGCACTCCTTCGCATGTTGAGGAGTTTTGCAGGGCGTTTTCGATTGATGCCGCGCACAGTTATGCCACGGCTGACGATAGCGGCGATGCGGCTTATGATGCGCTGATTGCCAATCCCGATGTCGATGCCATTTATTTGGCGCTTCCGCATGGCATGCATGCTCATTGGGTCTGTCGGGCACTGCGCGCGGGAAAGGCTGTACTGTGCGAAAAGCCGGCCGTTTTGAATGAAGAAGAGGCCCATGCGATCGCCTCCGTTTCCCGTGGGTGCGGTGTGCCGTTTATGGAGGCGATGAAAAATCGGTTTTGTCCGATGCATACTTGCGTGAAGGGTTTGCTTGCGTCGGGCGAGCTCGGCCGTATCGTCTCGATCGAAAGCGTACAAAAACTCGATTATGGTGAGTCCCCTTCGAGTTACCTGCTTGATTCGTTGCAGGGTGGCTGTCTATATGACATGGGCTGCTATGCGGTCGGGTGGTTTGAGGATTTGCTTGCGGGTGCGTGCGATGTTTCGTTTCGTGAAGTTCGCTGGCATGACGTATCGGGCGGCCGCGTGGATTGGGCCGATGAGATCCGTATGAGTGTCGGCGGTATACCCATTCATATGGTGTGCGACGGCAAAGCAGCATATGAAAGCCGCTTAACGATTGTCTGCGAGCTGGGCTCGTTGGAAATCGAACGCCTCCATCGCCCCGAGCTCGCCCATGTGAAGTACTCCGACGGACGAATGCTCGATATAAATGCCCCGTTTGAGGTCGATGATTTCTATGGCGAAATCCAGCATGCGACCCAGCTCATCCGGGCGGGGAAACTCGAGAGCCCCGTCATGCCCCTTGCCGCCACACAGCGCTGCGCGCGCATTATCGATGCAATCCGTCTAGCCCTCTAGGACTTTGCGCCGACGCATGGGGGATCATGATGCCGGTGTCCGTGGTGCTTGGTGGCCCGCATCTCTGATGCCCCTTTTATAAGTTACGGTGGAATAGTTCCTGTTTGCGGCAGAATAGAGCACCAACAGGAACTATTTCACCGCAACTGATGAGGGGGAGTTGGGGATGCTGACGATCGGGTGTCACCTATCCACGACGAAGGGCTATCGGGCAATGGGGGAGGCGGCGCTATCCATTGGCGCCAATACCTTTGCATTCTTTACGCGCAACCCGCGCGGCGGCAAGGCGAAAGACCTTGACATGGATGACGTGGCGGCCCTGCGTGAGCTTATGGAGCAAAACGGCTTTGGTCCGCTCGTGGCCCATGCCCCGTATACCTATAACCCCTGCTCGGCCAAAGAGCGGGCGCGCGAGTTTGCCCTGGAGGCCATGGCCGAGGACCTGCAGCGTATGGAGGCGCTGCCCGGTAACTACTACAACTTCCATCCCGGCGCGCATGTGGGGCAGGGCTCCGACGCCGGCATTCAGATGATCGTCGACACCCTGTGCCAGGTGATGTTTGAGGGCCAGCAGACGACGGTGCTGCTCGAGACCATGGCCGGCAAGGGCACTGAGGTGGGCCGCAGCTTTGAGGAACTGGCACGCATTATCGAGGGTGCTGCTGCCAGGCGTCCAGAGCTATCGGACAAGCTGGGCGTGTGCCTTGACACCTGCCATGTGAGCGATGCCGGCTACGACATCATCCATGATCTGGACGGCGTGCTCGACGAGTTCGACCGCGTGGTGGGTATCAAGCGCCTGCGCGCCGTGCATATCAATGACTCCAAGAACCCCTGCGGCGCCCATAAGGATCGCCACGAGTGCATCGGCAAGGGCTACCTGGGTAGTGAAGAGTTTGGCGGCGGTATGCAGGTTATGCAGAATATTGTATCGAATGGCCGCCTGCGCGCATTGCCATTCATTTTGGAGACACCGAACGAACTTGCAGGTTATGCGGCTGAAATCAAACTGTTAAGGTCGTTGCAGCAGTAATGCCTGCCATAAACTGAAGTGCTCCATTCACGTAATGGGTTTGTTTCAATCAGTTTTCTAATTGCAGATTCTTCCAAGCAGGTGCATAATAACCCTCAGTTTTTGCAGACCTCTGAATCACGTGGGGTCATTGGAAGGAGACTGATTATGAAGCTGAAGAAGCTTGGCGCATTTGCCGCCACGGGTGCTATGGCGCTCGCCCTCGCTCTGACGGGCTGCGGCTCGTCCAACGCCACCTCTGGTTCTGATGCCGGTTCCAGCAGCTCTGACGACGCTAAGGTCGAGAAGGTCGACGGTTCCAAGGAGTACGCGCTCGTCAAGGACGGTACGCTGACCGTCGGCACCTCTGCCGAGTACGCTCCGTTTGAGTACAAGGATGACAACGGCGATTATCAGGGCTTTGACCTTGAGCTCATCAAGGCTATCGGCGACAAGCTGGGCCTGGATGTCGAGTATGTCAACAATGACTTTGACACGCTGGTTCCGGGCGTCGCTTCGGGCGCCAAGTATGACGTCTCCATCGCGGCTATCACCGACACGCCCGAGCGTGAGAAGGAAGTCACTTTCTCCGATTCCTACTACATGGACGATCAGGCTATCGTGACCAAGGTCGATAACACCGACATCACGGCCGACAACTACAGCGAGAAGCTCAACAACGCCGACGCTACCATCATCGTCCAGTCTGGTTCGACTGCCGAGTCCTTTGCCCAGGAGAACTTCCCCAAGGCCAAGATCGTCCCCTACAAGGACGCTACCGAGTGCTTCAGCGCACTGCAGTCCGATAAGGGCGACGCCGTAGTCACCAATCGCTCCGTTGCCAGCCAGCTGACCGCCGAGCAGTTCAACACCTGCCAGACCATTAAGCAGATCAGCACCGGCGAGGAGTACGCCATCGCCATCAACCAGGGCAACACCAAGCTCAAGGACGATATCAACCAGGCCATCAAGGACCTGACCGACGACGGTACCGTCGACGCCCTCATGGCTAAGTACAACATCAAGTAAAATAACTACTTGATTGCGCGCGGGCCCTTTCCGTTTTGGCGGAGAGGGCCTTTGCGCTTCTCTTGACGGAGAGCATTTCCGTCTCGTTTTGCCGGCAACTTCTACGATAGGAGCCACCTTGTCTCGACTGAACAAAGGGGCCGCGGAGCAGCGTTTTCCACTGCCCGCCTTGCTCCAAAAGCTAGTCTGCGTCATGGCCGTGGCGCTTGCGCTGGTGTGCGCGGGGGCATATGCGCCCACGACTGCCCAGGCGCTTGAGACCGCAAAGATTACCGCCCGACCCAACACCGGTTCGGGCAGCGCTGTGGTCGGCGGTACCGAGACGCGCATTACCTGGGAGGTCCAGGCCGATGCCGACGAGGAGCTGAGCGGTCTTTCGCTGACGTTTGTCGACGGCACGACGTTTGGTACCGATGACACGCGATTGACGATGCTCTCGGGCGAGGACCTCATGGATCGTACGCCCATGAAGGCCACGTGCAAGGCTGACGGCCAGACGCTCAAGATCGACTTTGGCGAGACGGCGCCTGCCGGCGGCTATTTCCGCGTCGAGGTTTACGGCGTGACGTTTCCCGTCGAGGGCGGCGATGAGGCCTTTAGCGGCACCTATACGCTCGCCGACGGTTCGACTAAGAAGATTTCCAAGATTCCTTCCGTCGAGATCAAGGGCGTGACGGCGTTCGATAACTTCCTGGCCGATCTTAAGGAACAGCCGTGGGTCGAGGCCTGGAACTCCAATATGTTCCTGCGCCTGTTCTTGAACCCGGTGATTTTGGTCCAGAGCCTGCCGATCGTCTTCAAGGGCTTCCTTATGTCGCTCTCGATCGTGCTCGTGGCGTTTCCGCTGGCGATCCCCTTTGGCTTTGCCCTGTCGCTTATGCGCATCTCTAAATCGCGCATCCTGCGCTGCCTTGCCGGCATCTACGTGAATGTCATCCGCGGTACGCCGGCGTTCTTGCAGATCTATATTGCGTTCTTTGGCCTGCCGCTGGCCGGTGTCAAAGTGGACGACTATGTGCTGGGCGTTATCGTCATGGCCATGAACTCGTCTGCGTACCTGTGCGAGATCTTCCGTGCCGGTATTCAATCGATCCCCAAGGGCCAGAACGAGGCTGCTCGCTCGCTGGGCATGAATGCCTTCCAGACGCTGCTTTACGTTATGATTCCGCAGACGTTCCGCAATGTCCTGCCTACGCTGACCAGCGAGTTTATTCTGCTTTACAAGGATACGTCGCTACTTGCCGCTGTGGGCGTGGTCGAGATCGTCATGAACGCCCGCACCATCGTGGCCACGACGGGCTCCATTACGCCGTATGTGGTTGCCGCCCTGTTCTATCTGGTCATTACCCTGCCGCTTGCGCGCTTGGTGAGCGGTCTTGAGGCGAGGCTGCTGGGTACGGCCGAAACCAAAAAGAAGCGTCCCACCAAGAGCGCCGGACAGGTTGTCGCGACGCCCGCCGACCATATCGCTGGCCTGTAAGGAGGTTCTATTATGAGCGAAACCAATAACTCGAACGAGGTCGTCGTCAGCATCAAGAATCTCCAGAAGGCCTTTGGCGACAACGTAGTCCTGCGCGATATCGATCTGGATGTGCACAAGGGTGAGGTCGTGGTGGTCTTGGGCCCCTCGGGCTCGGGCAAGTCGACGATGCTTCGCTGCATTAACCGTCTCGAGGAGCCCACGAGTGGCTCGATTGTCGTCGAGGGCGTGGATGTGTGCGCCAAGGGCGTTGACCTCAATAAGGTGCGTACGCACTTGGGCATGGTGTTTCAGCAGTTCAACCTGTTCCCGCACCTGTCGGTCAAAAAGAACGTCATGCTTGCGCAGCAAAAGGTGCTCAAGCGCAGCAAGGAAGAGGCCGAGAAGATTGCCATCGAGGAGCTGACCAAGGTCGGCCTGGCCGAGCGCATCGATTTTATGCCGAGTCAGCTTTCGGGCGGTCAGCAGCAGCGCGTGGCCATCGCCCGCGCCCTGTCGATGAATCCGCACGTGATGCTCTTTGACGAGGCCACGTCGGCGCTTGACCCCGAGCTTGTCCGCGACGTTCTTGGCGTTATGCGCGATCTTGCACGTGACGGTATGACCATGATTGTGGTGACGCACGAGATGGGCTTTGCCCGCGACGTTGCCGACCGCGTCGTCTTTATGGACGGCGGCGTTATCGTGGAAGAGGGCACGCCGAGCGAGGTCTTCGACCATCCCAAGAGCGAACGCACCAAGGCGTTTTTGGGCAACATCTCGTAGATGATCAGCAGCGTCTCGGAATGAGAGTTTGCTTGAGCGGGCGGGGCCGTGGCAATGATGCTGCGGCCCCGTTTTGCATTTCGGATAAAGGTCTCGTCGTTGCCCTGGCGGATTTTCAACCACATTTTCGGTGAAGTTATGTGTGCGTGATATCGGCGGACGCTCGTTGCCTGGTCTTCCATACAATTACATGCTGTTTGAAAAGAAGCCGGACCATGGGTGCGCTTGGCGCATAAAAGGGAACTGGGTGGGAATCCCAGACAAGGCGGTTACTGTGTGCGGGGCTGTCCCGCGAGTCAGATTACTTGCCCACGGTCTTCTCGTGTCGAGGGTCTTTTGGGAGCCGCTGGATTCCGGTGAGCAGAAGATGACATCATATTTGCTCCAAGCATCCCGTATGCGATGCGGGGGCATTGCCGCATGCTGTCAGGTGCGGGCGTTTTGCTGTGCTCCGTTTCCCTTTACATGGTCGGCCTCGATTCTTATTGGGGTAGTGATCTTCCAGACCAAGGGGGAAAGGATGCTCAACAACATCCGAACAGGTACGAGGAAATTCTTCGTCGTGCTCATGGCGTTTATCTTTGCCAGTTCGAGCACGGGAATGACCGCGTTTGCCGAGGAGGTGAGCACGGGCGTAGCCGCGGCGGCAGATCAGGTCACCGCGGCGGGCGATGCTGGGCAGGGCAGTCATGATGAAGGTGAGCCTTCTGCCGACGCTGAAACCGGCATGGCAGATGGCGGCAGCACACAGGAACAGGAAAGCTCCGGTGTTGCCGTGCGGTCTATTGCGTCCGAGGAAACGGTTCCGGCTGCACAAATCGAAGAAGCAGGTTCTTTCGCCAAGGTAGTGCGCTCGGGCGAGACGTTGGTCGTCAATGATGCGGCCGATATGCCTGAGACCATTGAGGCGGGTGCGACCGTCAAGCTCGGCGCGAATATTTCGATGGGCGCTGACCAGCAGATTGAGACTGTTGGCGGCACCCTGGATGGCCAGGGCCATACGGTCACCATTAACGGCAAGGCCGTTGCGAATAATGTGACCGGCTCGATTCAGAACCTGGGCGTGACAGGCTCTGTCTCGAGCACCGACAATGTGGGCTCCATTGCCATGAAACTTTCTGGCACCATCCAGATGTGCTGGTCCACGGCGAGTGTGAACCTTAGCGGCTGGTTGGGCTGTGCCGGTGGCCTGGTCGGCGGTATGACGTCCGGAAAGATCGTCAATTCCTATTTTGCCGGCTCAGGCGTTGAGATGAACGGTGGCCTGGTCGGTGAGGCTCAGGCCGGATCGCTGTCGAACTGCCTATATACCGTAGGTTTTTCGCCTGCCGAGATGAACAACCCTAGCGGCTTTAACAAGGGAAACGCGGCTAAAGCCGCCGACCTCTCTTCTGCTGAATCACTCGACGTGCTCAATACCGATGTGCCGTCGACTGGCTTTTCCTGGGTGTCCAACGGTGGCCTGCCCTTGCTTGTGAGCGGCTCTGCCCCCGTCGTTGTCAATAAGGACGCGCTCGTCGCGGCTATCACGGCCGCCGAGGCACTCAACGAGTCAGACTACACAACGGATTCCTGGTCCGCCTTTATCGCTGCTCTTGCTAATGCCAAAATCGTCAACGATAACGACGATGCATCTCAGTCCGATGTAAATGCGGCGGTCAAGACGCTCAAGGATGCCTCGGATGCGCTTGAGAAAAAGAAGCCGATGGCTCCCGTCGCCCAGCCGGAGAGCGTCAAGCACATCTCGTCGCAGGATGACTTCGTGTCTATGAACGTCAAGGATGCGAGCAACTACTATGTGCTCGATAGCGACATTGTGATTGATGACGCATGGTTCTTCGGACCCACAGGCGAGCTCAATTGCACGTTTGACGGACAGGGCCACACTATTACCTTTGACAACAAGGGAGGCGTTAAGTCTCTGTTTGAGAGCGTTGGCTCCACCGGCGTCATCCAGAATGTCTCTTTTGCCGGTGAGCTCAAACAGGCCATGGACGGCAAGTCGTTTGGTCCGCTTGGCAATCAGGTAAAGGGCTCTGTCATTAATTGCTCCACGTCCGTTACGGGTAAGGGCGTTGCTGGCTTTGGCCGTACACTCAAGGGCGGCGTGATCTCCAATTGCATGTCCACCGCCGCTTCGACCGGCGGCGTGCTCTTTGCGAGCTACGACTCCGGACGGCTCATCAATACGTACTGGCAGGAGGGCCTTACCAACAAGGTCGTCTTTCCCGCGGACGCGCTCGTTAACTCCTATGCTGTCGATACCGATGACATGAAGACGGCGACCTTTGTCGAAAACCTCAACGTCAATCGTGGTGAAAACGGTAGCGTGTGGGGTATGGGTCCTGATGGCTTTCCGCACTTCGGTGAGAATCTAGACTACGAGTCTTCCGAGGGCCCTACCGCAAGCAATAAGTACGAGGTGAAGTTCACGTCTGCCCGTACCGGCAAGACCGTAACTGCTGCCGATGGTGTGCTCTGCCCGTCTCCCGACGACGTTGTGGTGGGCGAGAACGGTGCCGCCTGCGTTTCGGGCACGCTTGAGCTCGATGGCCTGCCCAAGGATGCCAAGGTGACCTGGGGTACCCCAGATGCCAACAGGGGTGATATCGCCGTTAACGAGGAAACGGGCCTGTTGCACGTGTATAACGACGCCGTAGGTACGGTAACCGCCACACTCCACAAGGACGACGGCACTACCGAGAACGTCGCGACCGTTGTGGTCAAGGCGGTGTCCAAACCGATCGATGATTTTCAGATTTGGTATAACGGCGCAAACGTGACGGGCGGCGCTATTGCGGTTGCGGGTTCCGAGGTCAAGAATCTTGAAATCCGTGTTCATTACACCGATGCCGCCGAGGGCGAGTACACTTCTGTTTCCTATGCGCGTTTTCGCTTTGCCGGCACGCCTGCGAACGTACTTTACTCCAATCCCGGATCCGCCTGCTTTTATTTTAAGAAGCCGGGCGAGGCCACGATTCGGGTATCTTCACGCGCAAATCTCGATATCGCCTCCAAGAGCGTGACGGTCACGTCGAGCTATGTGCCGGCGACGAGCGTCTCGCTCGGCTATAACGAGGACGGCGAGACTGTCTATCTGCACGGTCGCAATCCGCTTGCCAAAGGCGCCTTCCTGACCGATAAGGCTGCGCCGGTTGTGGGACCCGAAAACGCGAGTGATCGCGCGTGCTACACGGTCACTTCGAGTGATTCTTCGGTTGCCGAGTACACTGCGAGTGGCGAGATTGGCTTTACGCCGTATAAGGCCGGTAAGACGACGTTTGAGGCGACGGTCGAAAACCAGGACGGCAGCGTCATCTCCTCGGGTAAGCGAGAGGTTACCTACGCGTACCGGAACCCACTGAAATCGGTGACAATCACAAATGTCCCCGCGTCCGTTAAGGCCGGTAAGACCGTCGAACTCAACCTGAGTTATACGGGTGAGAACGATGCCGAGGGCTGGAGTGTTTCCGAGCCCGGTATGAAATGGAGTGTGACGACCGAGGAGGGTCGGGATGCCTCGGATGCCGCGAGTATCGACCGACGCGCTCTTGGTGATTGGAAGCACGTTGACGGTGCTCCTGACGACGGCTTGTTTGTGGCGAGCGGCGCCTATGTCCTGACGGCGAACAAGGCCGGTACCTATACGGTGACCGGTACGCCGATCGATCAGACTGCTGGTGCCCAGGCCATCTCCTTTGAGATTACGGTTGACGGAATCGTTGCCTCGCCGGATAACGAGGCAAAGGCCGACGAAGGTGCCCTTTCCGCTGCCAAGTACTTTGACGTCAACCGTACGATCGATGCGTACACCTATGGTCAAGAATGGGAGATTTACGCCTTCGCGACGTCGGGGCGCAAGATTGACGACGCACTTATTGCGAATTACAAGAAGTCCCTTACCGTTCATAAGGCCGAGTGGTCGGGCAACACCGCCAAGGTGACTGATTGCGAGCGAGTTGCGCTTGCACTAACCGCGCTTGGCGAGGATATCACCTCTTTCGATGGCGTAAATCTCATTGCTGACATTTGCTCTCACGAAGATCTTGTGGCTTCGGCGAACAACGTGGTCTATGCGCTGATTGCCCTTGACGAGGCGGGTATTTCGAATGAGGCGTTGCGTGCGTCCGGCTCTTCTTGGACGCGTGCTCAGCTTGTTTGCGCGCTGCTTTCGTTCCAGAATCCCGACGGCGGTTTCACCATCGATGCGGGCGGTGCGAGCAACGTCGATATGACCGCTATGGCACTTCAGGCGCTTGCACCCTATGTCGATGATGACGCGTGTGCCGTCGCCCCGGCCTCGAATGGCCAACCTTCTGTTGCATCTGCTGTCGACAATGCGCTCGGCTTCCTTAGGGGCCAGATGAACGGCCTTTGCGATTTTGGGTCCGTCGAGTCTAATGCCCAGGTACTGCTCGCTCTTATGGCTCTTGGCAAGGATCCCGTAAATAGCAAGAACGGTTTTGCAACGGGTGCGAATAGCCTGATTGCCGCAATCTGCGCCTACGAGGTTGCCGACGGCAAGGGCTACGCCCATACTATGGGATCCGACGGTAAGCCCGGCAATGCCAACGCGCTTGCGACGGTACAGGCCTTACGAGCCCTTTCGGCCTATAAGTCCGCAGGGTCCGGTGTGAACTGGTCCAAGATCGGCGGCGTAAAAGCCGGTGTCGTCGAACCGGGCGGCTCGAAAAAACCCGTGACGCCCGAGGTGCCCGTTCCTACGGTCCCGACGAAGAATCCGACGCCCGCGGTCATGCCGACCGGTTCGCAGAAGGGCGATGGCTCCGGCGATAAGCAGGATGGCTCGAAGTCGGAGATGCCGCAGAATGTGGATGCCAACAAGGGCGAGTCCGATAAGAAGTCCGGCTCTGACGAGTCTTCCGGTTCGAAAACGACGTCTGCTGCTGCCGCATCACGCAAGGGTGCTTTGGATGGACGAGACGGCGTTAATCCGGTCGCTGTTACCGGTGTTGCTGTCGGTATCGTGTGCCTTGCGGCTATTGGTGCGTGGTATGTGCGCTCCCGTAAGAACGCATAGCGACTCGATGCCTGTAACGTCCGTCGTTTGATACGCGGGTGAGTTGTGCCGTTCGTGTCGTGGCTTTATAGATGAACGGGCTCCGGGTTAAGACGACCCGGAGCCCGTTTGCGTTGCATCTGTCGCGTCAACGGGTGGTTTATGCCAGCTCCGCTCCCAGGGCCTTGCAGGCCGCCTCGCCCTCATCGTCGGGTGCGTCGTAGCAGATGACGGAATCGACCACGTTGACGCCTGCCTCGTCGGCGTCGGCCTTCCAGTTGTCCATCCACTCGCCCTCGGCCCACGAATAGGAACCAAAGAGGACGACCTTCTTGTCACCGAGGGCTTCCTTGACCTCATCCCACATGGGCTGGAACTCATCGTATTCAAGCTCCTCGGAACCCATGGCGGGGCAGCCGAAGGCGAAGGCATCATATTCGGCAGCCTTGTCGGCAGAGAAGTCGGCGCAGGGGATGACCTCTGCCTCGGCGCCGGCTGACGTCGCGCCCTCTGCAACGAGGTTTGCCATGGCCTCGGTGTTGCCTGTACCGCTCCAATAGACGACGGCGATCTTGCTCATACGTTTTCCTTTCGGTTGTGCGGCGTGCGACCGCGTTTTGTATGCTCTATCGGGTTGCCTGGGCAAGTTGCGCCAAGCTGCAGCCCTGCTGATAGACAAAGGTGAGGTATTGAGTGCAAGCACGGTAGGCGTCAAACGTCGCAAGCGCTTGCTCGACATTCGTGTAGACCTTCCAAGCTCCAAAGACCTTGTAGTTCTCGCCGCGCTGGACGATAAACTCGTGCACGTCGTCGTAGGGATATCCAAGGAAGTAGCCTATTTCGTGCGGAAACTCGCAGGTGCAGTCGTTGCTGCAGCTAGCTTGCTGGGGTAGTGCGCATCGAGTCTGGCTACAGGCGCATTCCGCGACGTTATTGCTCGCGAGCGTGATGCGTGATGCCAAATGCACAAGGCATGTCGAAAGGTCTCTCGTGTCGTAGCCTTCCGAGGCGAGCGCTGTTTGGGCGCGAGGGTCTGCGAAATAGGTGGTGAGGCTTTTGGCTCGGTACACGTACACGAGTGCTCCGCAGGGCCGCCAGACTAAAACACTCAGGTGGATGCCGAGCGGGTCAAGCTCGCGATTACACTGGGCGATAACGTTGAGCAGGCGTGCTCGGCGTTCTGCGATTGTTTCGGTTGCGGTCGAGCCGTCCCCGTGGGCGTAGGTGCCTGGATAGGTAAAGAGCGATGCCGGCTTGATGCCCGCGAGCGTGGGAGAGCAGTTGCGCACGACTGCTGCCTGAAACGTTGGGATGTCTATGGTTCGAGTCACGGCGCTCCTTACGGATCTAAACTGTTAGCCTAGGAAAACTTATACACGAAAGTAAGCTTTGGTCAACTAAAAAGTTTGAATAGGGAAACTAATTGACCGAACAGACATGATTTTGGTTTAAGATAGGGACACCCCATGGGGGTATCTAGATAGTGCTACTTGAAAGGGGAACGCATGAGTGACTTGCTCAACCCTTCGAATCTCATCGTGCTGGCCGTCATTGCCGTCGGTATGTTTTTTGGACTGCGTCGCATAGCCGCTTCGACACACGGGAAGAGTTGCTGCAGCGATGGTGCGAGCGGCAAGAAGGCCAAAAAGGTTGTTGTGGTGGATACCGATGCGTCACACTATCCCTATAGCGATGAGTTGCTCATCGGCGGCATGAGCTGTGACGGCTGCGCTCAGAACGTAGCCAATGCCCTCAATGCGCTGGATGGCGTGTGGGCAACGGTGACGTATGCGGATCACACGGCACGTGTGCGCTCTAAACAGCCGGTTGACCGCGGTGTCCTCGAGACGGCCGTGAAAGACGCGGGCTACTACGTCATGACGCTGTAGGCCTTGCCTTGGATGCGCTTCCTTGGCTAGGCTCGTCCGCGTAGCTCAATGTCTTGGATGTCGTCGAAGTCGATGGCGATGTCTTTGAGCTTGAGGAGCTTGAAGGCGGGGAGCACCTCGTCGAGGATGCCCGTGCGAGCGCGATAGCCGTACGTATCGTAATAGGTGACGCGCACCAGGTCGCCGCGTTTGAGGTCCTCGAGCTTTTTCGAAAGCTCGAGGGCTTTTTCTTCCGTGAGCTCGCATTTTGGTTCGACGGTGATTTCTTGTTTGCGAACGAGCTCGTAGTATCCCGTGAGGGCGGCAAAGGGCATAAACTGCGCGGCCCGGCCGGCACGGACGGCGCCGTTAGCGGTGAGCTTGGGGTCGGCGGAACGACGTCTTCCCTCGGGGTCCGCTAGACGTTCAAAAGGCGTCGGTGGCCGCATCGGCTGTTGTTGGGACTTAGGCACGATGTCCTCCTACCTGATCGTTGCGTTCGCGTGCGGTGGCGCCGGCGGTGAAGCTTAATCCCTTGACGAGCGCGTTCTTGCCGTACTTGCCCTTCACGGCCAGGACGGCGCGCGCCAGGTCGCGCTCGCGCTCATCGGCCTTAACATCGCTGAACAGGTCGATAGTGGTAAATTCCTCGGGCATGAGGTTGCCAAATCCCAGGTTGATGCGCTTGACTGGTCGTTTGGGATCGACAGTCTGCGCCCAGAGCTCATCGAAATAGCCCATGATCTTCTTAAACGAATTGGTGCGCTCGGGTAGCTTTCGCGAAGCGTTGGAGTGCGCGAAGAGCGCGGCATAGCCACCGCGCGGTTTGCCGCCATGCTCTCCCACAAAGATGCCATCGATTGCCTGCGCCTCGCGCACCAGGCGGTGTCGCTCGTCATCGCGCTGGACGGGCTTGGGCGCACGGGGTGCGAGCTCGGGGCCGGCGGTTGCGGGGGGCTCGATGCTCGACGTGCTCGAGCGCAGGTGCCCGCATCCGTCCACATACTGCGCTGTGCCGCTGGCGTCGAGCCGGCGTATGTCGGCGCGCTCGCTCGCGTAGCCTACAAAGAGCGAGATGCTGTCGCACACCACGTGCTTATCGACTAAGTCCAACACGGCGTTGTCGACCATCTCGCGCAAGACGGTGTAGGCCTGCTCGTAGGCATAGCCTTTCGATAACACTTGCCCTGTGGTTGTTGAGGTTGCCTGCGGGCGATAGGCTTGGATATCGGCGATGGTTGTCGGCTCGCGCCCGAAGGCGTGGTCGATGAGATATTCGGCATTGACGCCGAGTTCGTCGTAAAGCAGGTTTTCGTCGAGTGCGGCGACGCCCATCAGGTCGTAGACGCCATACTTTTCGAGTCGGGCTGCCACGCCGGGGCCGATGCCCCAGATGTCGGTGATGGGACGGTGGGGCCAGATCTCCTTGCGAAAGGTTTCGTCG
>CABQLM010000012.1 GCA_902465105.1 uncultured Collinsella sp. | reverse complement strand
GGCCAGCAGACTAAAGTCTTAACAAAAGCGCGGCCAAAAGGCCGCGCGCCATCTTTATTCAGATTAATTATTGCCCGTTGTGGCAACGCCGAGCCCGCAGGGCGGAGAGCAAGTCCCCTCCCGGCGCATTCCGCAGGACGGAGGAAGCCCTCGCCGCACGAAGTACGCAGCGAGGGCTTCTTGCACGTCCGAGGACGCGCCGGAAAGGAAGGTCGCCCTCGGGCCGAACAGCTAAGACAGCTTACGCGACGGTGTAAACCCAGTTGTGCTTATCCTCAACAGCACCAGACTGGATGCCCGTCAGAGTCTCGCGGAGCTTCTTCATCACAGGGCCGATCTCGGTGTAGCCAGCCGGGAAGGTCACGGTCTCATCGGCACCGTAGACCTTGTTGTCGATCTCGCCGACCGGGGAGATGACGGCAGCGGTACCGCACAGGCCGCACTCCACAAAGGTGCCGGCCTTGACCTCGGCCCACTCGACGGGACGCTGGTCGACGGTCATGCCCAGGTCCTGAGCAACCTGAACGAGCGAACGGCGGGTGATGGAGGGCAGGATGGAGTCGGTGTGCGACTGCGGGACGACAAGCGTGCCGTCCTCCTTCACGAACAGGACGTTGGCGCCACCGGTCTCCTCGACATAGGTGCGGGACTCGGAGTCGAGATACAGGTTCTCGGCATAGCCCTCGCGGTGAGCCTCCATCGTGGGCTTAAGGGACATGGCGTAGTTGAGGCCGGCCTTGATGTTGCCGGTGCCGTGCGGTGCGGCGCGGTCGTACTCGGAAACACGCAGCTTGACAGGCTTGAGGCCACCCTTAAAGTACGGACCGACCGGGGTCACGAGAATGCGGAACGTGTACTCAGGAGCGGGAGCCACGCCGATTACGTCACCGGAGCCGATCATAAACGGACGCACATACAGGGTTGCGCCAGAGCCGAAGGGCGGAACCCATGCGGCGTTGGCAGAGACGACCTGCTTGACGGCCTCAACGAACTTGTCCTTGGGGAACGGGGGCATCTCGAGGCGCTGGGCGGAGTTGTACATACGCTCGGCGTTCATATCGGGACGGAAGCAGACGATGCTGCCGTCCTCGGCGGTGTAGGCCTTCAGGCCCTCAAAGACCTCCTGGCAGTAGTGGAAGATGCCGCCGCACTCGGAGACGTGCAGGGTGTGGTCGGTGGTCAGGCCGCCCTCATCCCACTCGCCATCCTTCCAATGGGCCTCGTAGCTGTAATCGGTCTTCATGTAGCCAAAGCCGAGGCTACCCCAATCGATATCCTTCTTCTCGACAGTCATATGTCGCTCCTTACATACACGGTTGCATACTCGCGAACCCGCACGCAAGGACCGAAGCCGGCCGCGTCGCAACGTCGCACGCCCGGAGCGTAGGGCCGGGCAGGACACGCGGGCAGCATCAAAGCCGATGGCGCGTCGATTCGCATGCAGGTGATTGTACTCCCCGCACGCCTTGGATAAAACGTTTTTCTTTAACTAAGTAAAGTATTTTCACTTGCCTCCAACACAAAAGGCCCGCCATCGAATCCGATGACGGGCCTTGGAATTAACGTCCGAAAACAAGCTCGGACTAGGCGTTCTTTTTACCGAGCTTAGCCTTAACCAGACCGACCACGGTCGGGATGATCGACACGGCGACAATGCCCACGATCAGCAGCTCAAAGTGCTCCTGCACAAACGGAATGCCACCAAAGAAGTAACCCAGCAGCGTAAAGACCGTCGACCAGGTAATGCCACCCAGCACGTTAAAGACGACGAAGTTGCGCCAGTGCATGCCGCCCATGCCGGCGATAAAAGGCACAAAGGTGCGGATGAACGGGAAGAAGCGGCCGAGGAAGATGGCCAGATGGCCCCACTTGTCCAAGAAATCCTCGGACTTTTTGATGCGCTCGGGCGTCATGGCCTTTACCTTGCCCGAGGCGATGATCCTGCGGCCAAAGAAGTGGCCGATCATAAAGTTGCACTGATCGCCCAGGATGGCTGCGGCCCATGCGGTGGCCAGAAGCGCCACGATGTTAAAGCCGCCATTATGGGCAAAGAAGCCCGAGGCAAACAGCAGCGAGTCGCCGGGAAGGAACGGGAAGAACACCACGCCCGTCTCGATAAAGATGATCAGGAACACGCAGCCGTAGGCCATAAGCGGGCCGGCGGCGATCCAGCTGGCAATCGCGGTGCGCGGGTCTTTAAGCAGCTCGGCGATAAAATTGATGAAACCCATGAAGTAAAACCTCTCAGTTGTGGGCGCGGACACGTCCAAGTTGACCAGTATACGGTTGCGGCGCCCCCTCGTGCGCAACCCCACAAAAGCATGACTCCATTACCAGCAAGTTTGCATAACTGACACTTGTCGCCCAAAGCACAGCAAAATCGCCCTTCCTAATCCCTAGCGAATCGCTATACTTTAGTGAATCGCATTGCCATGGCGCTAAGGGAGGGCGGCCAGTGAGCTTTATCAATACCATTCGCGAGGACATCAAGACCGTCCAGGCGCAGGACCCCGCCGCGCAAAACGGTCTGGTCATCTTCCTTTCCTATCCTGGTCTGCACGCCAAGTGGAACCACGTGCCCGAGCACTGGCTCTGGAAACACGGCCATCGCTCACTCGCCCGTGTGCTCTCGCAAATCACCCGCCATATCACCGGCGTCGAGATTCATCCCGCCGCGCAGCTCGGCAAGCACTTCTTTATCGACCACGCCATGGGCGTCGTCATCGGCGAGACTGCCATCGTGGGCGACAACTGTGTGCTCTACCAGGGCGTCACGCTCGGCGGCACCGGCAACGAGACCGGCAAGCGCCACCCCACCCTGGGCAACAATGTCACGGTGGGCACGGGCGCCAAGGTGCTTGGCAACATCCACATTGGCAACAACGTCAAAATCGGCGGCAACTCGGTCGTCGTCAAGGACGTGCCCGACAACTGCACCGTCGTGGGCGTGCCCGGGCGCATCATCAAGCGCAACGGCTGCCGCGTGTTCGAGGAGAGTTTCGACGCCAAGCAGCATCGCGAGTATATGCCCGACGATGCCGCCGAGCAGAGCGCCCTCAACCGTCAGGGCATCACCGAAAACGCCCGTCGCGTCAAAGAACTCGAGCAAGAGGTGGCCGAGCTCAAAGCCCTCGTCGCCAAGCTCGTGGACGAACGCTAGGGCCGCGGGCAACCGCCACGGCATGAACGCCAGCACAAAAGGCGCGCCGGGGAATCCGCCCCCGGCGCGCCTTCTTTTCGATGTGACATGCGGGACCGCCCCCTTTGCCACCTTATGCGAACTGGCTTAGGTAGAGGTCGGCATAAGCGCCCTCGGCAGCCAGCAGCTCCTTGTGCGTACCCTGCTCGATGATATTGCCATGATCCATGACCAGGATGAGGTCGGCATCGACGATCGTCGACAGACGGTGCGCGATCACAAAGCTCGTGCGCCCGCGCATGAGCGCGTCCATGGCGCGGCCGATGGCGAGCTCGGTGCGCGTGTCCACACTCGACGTCGCTTCGTCCAGGATGAGGATCGCCGGGTTGTTGAGCAGCACGCGCGCGATGGTCAGCAGCTGACGTTGGCCCTGGCTGATGCTCTCGGCATCGTTAGCCACACGCGTGTCGTAGCCCTGCGGCATAGTGCGCACAAAGAAGTCGACCTGAGCGGCACGTGCGGCCGCGACAATCTCCTCGCGCGTCGCCTCGGGACAGCCATAGGCGATGTTCTCGGCAATGGTGCCATCGAACAGCCAGGCGTCCTGCAACACCATGCCAAACTGCTGGCGCAGCTCGCCGCGGTCCATGCGGCTCGTGTCCACGCCGTCGAGCGTAATGCGGCCGCCGTCGATCTCGTAAAAGCGCATGAGCAGGTTGATGAGCGTGGTCTTACCCGCACCCGTGGTTCCCACCACCGCGATCTTCTGACCCGGCTCGGCGGTAAACGACACGTCGCGCATAAGCGGCTTGTCGGGCGAATATCCAAAACGCACGTGTTCAAAGGCAACACGGCCCTCAACCTTGCCCGGCAGCTTGGCGGCGGCCGCCGGCAACGGATCGGCTTCCATCTCGGACTCGTCGAGCAGGTCGAATACACGCTCGGCGCTCGCCAGAGCGCTCTGCAGCGAGTTAAAGGTAAACGACAGCTGCGTCATGGGCTCGGACGCCTCATAGATAAACTGGAAGAACGCCTGGAACACGCCGACGGTCATATGCCCGGCAACCAACATGCTGCAGCCCACAAGCGCAATCACGATTTGCGCCAAGCGGCCGATAAAACGCACCGCGGGACCGACGGCGTTAATCATAAAGTCGGCCTTGGTGCTCACGCGCGCCAGCTCCTTCGAAGCCTCGTGCACCTCGGCAGAGCTCTGGCGCTCGCGGTTAAACGCACGGATCACCAGACGGCCCGAGTAGCCTTCCTCGACCGCGCTCGTAATCTTGGACACCCACTCCTGGCGCTCGCCCGTCACATCGTGCGTGCGGCGCGAAACGACCTTCGTCACCAGCAGCGAAAGCGCCGTAAAGAACAAAAAGACAAGCGTGAGCGGCACGCTAAACACGAACATCACGCTCACGGCGCCCACCACGGTACCGATCGACACCAGAAGCTGCAGCAAGCCGCGCTGCATGCTCTCAGACATCTTGTCTAAGTCGTTGGTCGCACGGCTGACGACCTCGCCGGGACGATGCACATCAAAGAAGGCAAGCGGCAGACGGTTGAGCTTTTGAGCGATGCGGTTACGCAGGTGCAGGTTAAGGCGTTCGGCCACGCTCGACATCAAAAAGCTCTGGAGCGCGTAGAACGAGGCAGCGGCCGTCCAGATCATAAAGTAGATGAAGATGGTCCTGCCGCAGTTCTCCCAGGTAACGCTGAAGGTAGCGTTGTTGGCAAACGCCACCTGAATGTGGCCCCACAGCTCATCGATCACGCGGGCGCTATATGCCGGCGCAGCGGTGTTAAAGATGGCATAGAACACGATGCTCGCGAACACGATATAGAAGCGCCAATGGTCACCGGCAGCCTCGCTCCACAGGCGGCGCACCGTCGCCCAGGTGTCGCGGGGTTTCTCGTCCTCGTCCTCGTCGTCCACATCGCGCATGCGCTCTGCCTCAGCGCGGGCGCGCTCGTCCTCGGCGCGTTCGTTTTCCTCGTAGAGCGCTTGGCGGCGAGCCTCGCGCTCGGCTGCAGCCTTGGCGGCCTCGTCCAGCTCGGGTGCTACGGCAGCCGTTTCCTCAACCAGCCCCGCGGCAACGGCGTCATCAACGCTGGCCTGCTTCCTGAGCTCCTCGGTCATGCTACTCACCTCCCTTCATCTGCGATTCCGCGATGGCGCGGTACACCTCGCAGGTTTCCATAAGCTCGCCATGCGTGCCCAAGCCCACAACCTCGCCGTCCTTGAGCACGACGATCTGGTCGGCGTGCAAGATCGTCGAGATGCGCTGGGCGATGATGAGCACCGCGGCATCGCGCGTCTCGTCCTGCAGCGCATGGCGCAGTGCCGCATCGGTCTTAAAGTCCAGGGCCGAAAAACTGTCGTCGAAGATATATAGATCGGCGCGCTTCATGAGTGCGCGAGCAATGGCCAGGCGCTGGCGCTGGCCGCCCGAGAAGTTCGTGCCGCCCTGGGCCACCGGCGTATCGAGCCCCTGGGGCTGGTCGAGCACAAAGGTGCTCTGGGCAACCTCCAGCGCATGGAGCATGTCAGCCTCAGTCGCGCCTTCGTTGCCAAAGCGCAGGTTGCTTGCAACGGTGCCCGAGAACAGCCACGCCTTCTGCGGCACATAAGCGATATGCCCGCGAATCTCACCTTGCGAAAGGTCGCGCAGATCGACGCCGTTCAGGCGAATGGTGCCCTTTGTGGCATCGTGGAAGCGGAGCAAGAGCTTGGCCACCGTCGACTTGCCCGAACCCGTCGAGCCCACAATTGCCGTGGTCTGGCCACGGCGACAGGCAAAGCTCAGGTCGCACAGGGTGTCCTCGTCGGCATCGTCAAAACGGAACGACATATGGTCGAACACGGCCACCGCGTCGGCACCATCAACAGGCTCCGCCGCGCACGTGTCCAGCGTGCACTTGCCGTCCACAATGCTCGGCTCGATTTCGAGCACCTGCTGCGCACGGTTGAGGCACGCCGCAGCGCGCGGAAGCGTCAGAATCACCATCTGCGCCATCATCACAAAGAACAGGATCAGGATCGCGTATTCCAACACGGCCGAGATGCTGCCGATTTGCATGGCATGGACGCCCGCGCGGTTGCCGCCCACCCACAGCACCGCCACCTCGGCGATGTTCATCAAAAAGAAGCTGGAGCTGTCGAGACCCACAAACAGGTGGTTAACCTTGATGGCGTTGGCCGCGTAATCGCTAAACACCTCGTCCAGGCGCTGCTCCTCGTGGCGCTCCTTGTTAAATGCGCGGATAACGCGCACGCCCACGATATTTTCGCGCAGCACCACGTTCATACGGTCGATAAAGCTCTGCAGTCGCATAAAGATCGGCGCGGCGTTGGCAACGGTAAAGACCGCCGCCACCAGCACGATCGCAACCACCACGCCCAGCAGCGTGCCCATGGCAGGATCGATAAACCAGGCAAAGATGATGCCCGCCACGGCCAAGAACGGTACCGGCAGCACCAACTGAATCGTCTGCAGGACAGCTTGCTGAATCACGTTGATGTCGTTGAGCGAGCGCGTGATCATCGAACCCGTGCCAAAGCGCTCAAAGTCGCTGGCGGACAGCTCGAGCGACTTGTCGTACACGGCATTGCGGATATCGCAGGCCACGTTGGCGGCCAGGCGCGCCGAAAGATAGCAGCCCAACACCGTGCCGCCGCTGGCCATGCCGGTCGCGATAAGCATGTACAGGCCGTTGCGTAAAATATAGTCGACATCGCCCGTGGTAATACCGGTGTTGACCATGTTCGCCAGCATCGTGGGAACCAACAGCGTACCGACGTTATCTATCAGCACCGCAAACAGCGTCACCGCGATCAGACCGCGATACGGCCTCATAAACCTCATTAAGAGTCGCATGTGTCCCCCTCGCCCTTATCGTCTGCCTCGTTCTCGGCGGCCACTTGCCGTTTAAATGCCTCGCACTCTTCGTTCAGAACATGGGAGAATTTACCGACCAGGCGCATGATCTCGCGCTGTTCCCACGGCTCGAGCGCTTCGAATGCCTGTTGCTCGGCTTTTTGCGCCGGTAACGCGTAGCGCCTGGCAAACCGCACGCCTTCTTCGGTCAGTCGCACAACCTTGTTCTTACGACTGCCCTCGGCAAACTCCAACGTCGCAAGCTCTCGCGCCCTAAGCGTCTTGATCGCCGAATTGATGGTCTGTTTGCTGTAGAACCATTCACTCGTCAGCCGACTCACGGCAACGCTTCCGCCCGCTGCACTCGTGTCGACGAGCATCCAGTAGGCGCAGTCCGAAAGACCGCAGGCGCGCGCGAACTCCGAATAGATACGGTCAAGCCCGTTGAGCATCCGGTCGAAATCGACCAGGCTAACTGCACTATTCATCTCTCCCACCATTCGATAGTCCGAGTTTTGACCAATTTATATCTCTACATTAGTCCGAGTTTTGACTATCGTCAATAAGCTCGTTGTTTATAGTCGGCTCTACATAGGCATATCGACAAAAAAGACCGCCGGCGCGGGGGTGGCGCCAGCGGTCACGTGAAAATCGGGTTTTATTGCCTGTTAAGCAGCGACGGCCTCGTAGACCGTGGCGCCCGAGAAGCTGTCGTGCAGGCTCTTGCCGCAGATCCACGGCAGTTCGACGACCTCGCAGACCGTGTTGACTAGCTCGGAGCAGTCAGTAAAGTGGCCCTTATCGTTGAGGGCCTCGCAATCCTGAACACGCCAATAGCCATCGGTGTGCGTGATGTAGTACTCGTGATCATTGATCGACACGAAAGCGCGCGTCTTGGAACGCAGCAGCTTCAGAAATCCTTCGAAGTCGGTCTCGACGACATCTCCAGCCTGGAACATGATGTTACCTCCTGGCCCGGCGCCACCATGGCGCGTTGATAAACGTTGGTGCTCCTTTAGTAAAACCTTTATCAGAGCTTATGCGCGCATCATTTAGGCAAGTGGTAAAAAACCGCAGGGTAGACGGGATAAAACGTTTAACCATCCCACCGGTTTGTCACATTCTGAAGGTACTTTTATGCAAACCTACTTTCCCAATTGGAATCTATCCTTTTGGCCAGGCAATTGACCGTCTATCGTTTGAGCCCAACGGGTATGAACGGGGCATCTGCAACGCCACCGCAAGGAGACACCATGGAGACCATCGAAGCACTCATTCACCGCCGCAGCTGCCGCAAATACAGCGATCGTCCCGTCGAGGCCGAAAAGCTTGCACGTATTATCGAAGCCGGCCAATATGCACCGAGCGGCATGGGCCGCCAGCCGGTGACGTTTGTCGCCGTCACCGACCCCGCGACCGTCGAGCGTCTCTCACAGCTCAACGCCCAGGTCATGGGCAGCAACGGCGACCCCTTCTACGGTGCCAAGACCGTTGTGGTGGTGCTGGTTGACCGCAGCGTGCCCACCCATCTGGAAGACGGCTCGCTCGCCATGGGCAACTTGCTCAACGCCGCCTATGCGCTGGGTGTCGATTCGTGCTGGATTCACCGCGCGCATGAGGTCTTTGACTCGCCCGAGGGCCTGGAGCTGCTGGCCAGCTGGGGCCTGCCCGCCGACGGAAGCCTGCGCGGTGTCGGTAACTGCATTCTGGGCTATGCCGAGGACACGCTACCCGAGGCAAAGCCGCGCCGCGACAACGTGGTATACGTCAAGTAGCGCGGGAGTGTCCCAAACTGCCGGCAGAAAAGGAACGTCCCCTTCTGCCGGCAAGCTATGTTGATATTTGAGTTGTCGTCGCTTCGCTTGTCTGGGCCGTCTCGGCTTCGCTGCCTTGTTCGTCCTCGTCCTTTTGCGCATCGGCGATGGTGGAGGCCGCCGCAACGATACCGCGCTGGGGCGCGACGCCCGTCTGGGCCTGAGCGCCCTCGACAATTTCTGTACCTACATGCGCGAGCTCGGGCGATTTAAACATTGCGTCCAAGTTGGCGCCACCGCCGGCATATCCGAGCGCAGCGAGCGCGATGACGATCACTGCAACGGCGGCCACGATCGGCACGTAGCGATGCCAGCCGGCGGGATTGAGCCCGCTGCGGCGAGCCGCCCCGCGGCTGATGTAGCCGAGCGTTCCGTCGTGCTTGAGCTTTGAGCCCACCACGCGTTTGCGGCCCCACAGCGAGGACTCTGCCTGCATTGCCAAGCGGGCGCTTGCCGAAGGGTAGCCGTATTTAGTGCGCTTGAACGAGCCATCAAACCCCGAGGCGTGTTTGCCCCACGTCACCGATGTTGTGCGTCGGTTGACCGGCGCGGCACTCCGCCTTCTGCGGCTCGGTTTTGAAGTCTCAGCCATATGCCCTCGCACGCCGTAACCAAATCGAAACAATAACGCTTTGGACTGTAGCACACGCGTCGCGCGCGGTCACGGGCGCCTCGCTCAACGGTCATCGTCCTTCAGCAAGCGCCACAGCGTTGTACGGCTTATGCCCAGTACCTCCGCCGCACGGGTTCGGTTGCCGTGGAGATGATCTACAACCAGATGCGCGATATCTCGCTCGGTATCGGCCAGCGGTCGCAGGATATACAGGTCGCTTTCGAGCGTCGGGGCGCCAAAGGCTGCGGTCTTAATCACGTCCTCTTGGGCGAGCACTTCCTCCGCCACAGCGCGGTCCACCGTGCCCGCCCCCACCAATATATACAGTCGTTCCGAGACCTCGCGAAGCTGCAGATAGTTGCGCGGCCAGCGGTAGGCATCGAGTGTCTTCGTCGCCGCGGCAGACAGCGTGGGCGCTGCCGTCCCAAATGCATCAGCGAGATATTCCAAATAGCGCGCGACCTTCGTCGACGCGGCCCCCTGCTCGACGATTGCCGGCGCCACGCTCACCGCACAGGCGAAGCGCTCGGTCACAAAGGCGGCTTGATCACTTTCGCTACCGCCCGGCATGTCATTCGCCGTCAGCACCACATGGCAGCGCGTCGCCAACGCGGTGTCGGCCATCGTGGAGACCAGCTCGCGGAGGCGCTGGGGGCCAACCGCGTTCCAGCCCTCAATGCAAAGGGTCAGCCCTGTTTGGAACAACGGCGATTCGGCGCTTTTGAGCACATGGCGCCAACCGCGATCGGTGAGTTCATCGAGCGCAACGGAAACAAAGGGCTGACCGGCAAAAGGACCGTCCAGATAGAGGCGCTTGGCGATCTCGACCTGACCCGCTCCCAGCTCGCCCTCGAGCATAAGGGGCACACCGCGCGCGTAGCTCTCAGCAACCGGTGCAGCCACCGAGGCCGCCCCCTCAACGATGCCGTACGCGCTCGATTCGTAGCGGGCCTCAACTTCGTCGGCGTTGAGCCACTCGATGCCCGCATGCGCCGCGGCACCGCGCACCTCGCGGACCACGACGACCCAAAGGCCCCCGCCCTCTTTGTCGGTGGGGCGAACGGTCAGGCTCAGGCGCGTACCCTCACGCCCCATAACCAGACGCGCGCCGTCTCCTATACGGTCGAGGCGCTCAGCGACAAAAGTCGCCACACCCCGCTCAAGCGCCGCGTCATTCATGGTCGAGATCGCGACGTCCCCACGCGCGTCGATTGCCAATGCCGATGCCCCGGCAGCAGCCAGGGCCTCGGTCAAGATGTTCAGCTTGGCATCGCTATCCATGATTTGCCCCTGTCCACGGCGACATGCAACCGCCGACGGTCGCACGACCGAGTGTTTCAAAATTGAACGATATTGCTCACCAAACACTATAGGGCAGAAAGCGCCGTCCTGCGAGTATAGGTGTTGCCCCGCATCGCCATCCTGGCGGGGCGATAAGAGCTCTTCGGGACTTATAAACCTGCGGACAAGCCATACCCGCAAGAGCTCCTATCGCTCCACCGCAGGCTTGCGCTCACCAGCACGCAGCACGCAAACAAGCTACTTCTCTACCAGATTCCCAGTACGTGTTGCATTCCCAAACTCATGCACGCAATGCCAATCCAGCAGCAAAAGCCCAGCGCGATGGGCTTGCCGCCCTTTTTGACCAGCTCAACGATATCGGTATTAAAACCAATAGCCGCCATGGCCATCACAATAAAGAATTTCGACAGCTCCTTGATGGGCGCCGTGATGGACACGGGAAGCTGAAACACCGTGGTGATCACGCTCGCCAGCACAAAGAACAGCACAAACATGGGAAACGCACGTTTAAGCGAGAACGTGCTTTTGGCGTCACCGCCGGCCTTGCGTGCCAGATGCATCTGCCAGCATGCGAGGACCAACGTGATGGGAATAATGGCCAGCGTTCTGGTGAGCTTGACCACCGTGGCGCTCTCGAGCACATTGGCGCCGGGATGCATGCTGTCCCAAGCGCTCGCCGCAGCCGTTACGGACGAGGTGTCGTTGATGGCGGTGCCGGCAAACAGGCCAAAGCCCTCGTTGGTCAGCCCGAGCATGCCGCCGAGCGTCGGAAATACGAGCGCCGCGATAACGTTAAACAGGAAGATGACCGAAATGGCCTGGGCAATCTCGTGATCGTCGGCGTCGATGACGGGCGCGGTCGCAGCAATGGCCGAACCGCCGCAAATCGACGAACCCACACCTACAAGCGTCGCGATCTTGCCCGGCACATTCATAACGCGGCAGAGCACAAAGGCGATGACAAGCGAGGTCGAGATCGTCGCCACGATAATCGGCAGCGACTGGGCGCCCTTGGACAGAATCTGGGAGAGGTTCATGCCAAAGCCAAGCAGGATAACCGCGTACTGCAAGACTTTTTTGGACGTATAGGTAACGCCGGCGGCGAGCTGTTCGCGGCGATTCTTGGGAAAGACGAGCGCCAGGACCATGCCAAAAAGGATGGCAAATACCGGCCCGCCGACCACCTCAATTTGTTTGCCGAGCAACGTCGCGGGGATAGCGATGATCAGGCAGAACAAGACACCTTTCCAGCGCTCGCGTACGATATTTGCCAGTTGCATATGGGATTCCTTCTTTCTATTTCACGTTTGCGACGGCTTATGATACGGCAACATTGAGCGCAGCCTTGCGCAAACACAGACCAAGATGCCGCAATAGTTCTCAGGCAACAGCCGAACTACCCACCGCGGAGAGCTGATTCGCGGCATAATTAACAACTGACATATGAGTTTGATAGAACAGTTGCGAGGCGCTATGGAAGAATCGATGCACGTCGGCGAGCAGGAAACGAGCCTACAGGACCAGTCCTACCACACCATTCGACGCAAAATCGTCTACCTGGACTACAAGCCGGGCGAAAAGCTGGGCGTCAAGCAACTTTGCGACGACCTAGATATGGGGCGCACCCCTGTGCGCGAGGCTTTAGTTCGTTTGGCGCAGGAAGGCCTGGTGCGCACCGTGCCCCAGAGCGGTACCTACGTCTCGCCCATCAACCTCACCCTTGCCGAGAGTGCCTGTTACATCCGCGAGCATCTGGAAAAGCAGGTGATCGTGGAGTGCTGCGCGCGCCACGTCGGCTGGCATCGAGCAGCTCGACCGAGCCATCGCGCTGCAGGAAAAGACCATGGCCGAGGAGGATCGCATCGGCTTCTTCTTAAGCGACAACCTCATGCACCGCATGATCTTTAGCATCGCGTGCCGCAGCACCGTGTGGTCGTGGCTCGAGACGACCAATGCCGACCTGGAGCGCTTCCGCTGGCTGCGCGCCACCACGCAGACGCTCGACAATCAGGAGATTGTTAACGAGCACAAGCAAATCCGCCGCGCCATCGCCGGCCGCGACCCCATCGAGGCGAGCTTTTTGGTCAGCAAGCACCTGCATATGATGTTCTGCAACCAGACCGAGGTCCTGGACCAATATCCCAAGTACTTCGAGACCAGCAAGCTCCGCTAACCTACCAAAAAGGGACAGGTTTATTTTGGCAGGTTTTATCTGGGCAAATGGAACAAGGCCCGACTCCGCCACACACAACGGAGCCGGGCCTTTCTTGTTGACGCGTTTCGACAACGGGGCACTCGATGTCAGTCACTAACAGCGAGCGAGCCGCATTTGCGCCAAGGTGACGTGAAATGAGAGACGAATAAGGGGAGGTGACATTTCGCTCTCCTCCCCTGCCCAAAAACTATTCTCGGAACCTTCCATTTAACGCATCGGTATGAATACTGTTTAGCTCGTCCATGACCTGCTTGTGCTGTGATCTCTGCTCAATGCGATCAAGGTCATCTTGAATATCTCCACCACCAAACCTGCGAGTGGAGCTAGAAGAGGACGAAAAGGCACCTTCAAAGTAACCAGCAGGATCCGCAACGGCAGACATCACCATTCCCCAGAAAACCAAAACAATCATCAGTTTAACGACATTCATGACAAAGGATGTCGGAAGAAACTCTCCTATCCCTATGGGAATATAAAGAAACCAGCCAGCATATCGGCACATAACCCCTGGTTCCACAGACACGTTGCAGCTCAGAGTAATGAACCATTGGATAATAAATAACAACACTTGTGCTGTAGACCAGAGATGCGAGAGCGGACAAATGCCAACTAAGAGCAGAGGAAGCACAATAGGCAAGCCATTAAAAATCAGATAGCTAATTACAGCCCATATACCTTGGGCTTCAGCATCAAGGGTTGAATTGCTGGCCCACAACGCAGTAGCAAATAGCTCTCTTGCATCGGAGTCCATATTCAACTGAAAGGCAAAGTACAGCACTGATAATATCCCCGCAATGTGCACAAAAATGCTAATGGAGTATTTCACTTTTTGCGCTTCCTGTTTCACTTTGCACTCCCCTTCCTGGTCATAAAATTAGCCAAGAATGTTTCTGATAGCATACAGGTAAGTCTAGCGTGCTCCATACGCTAGGTAAATGGAAAAGACTGATATCAGAAACAAAATTGGGCTACGCGTTAAAGCCCTCCGGCATATCCAGGGCATCACGCAAAGCCGTTTTGCAACCATGATTAATCTCAACCGCAGTTATTTAGCTGATATCGAAATGGGCAATCGAAACTTTGGGGTCGACACTTTAACGAAAATCGTTGAAGGGTTTGGAATTACCTTTGAAGAGTTTTTCTCCGACATGTAGATAGTGCCATTAGTTAACGATTAGCATTCACTCAGCAACTGATAAATTAATAATTTGAAATAGTGAGTAGACGAGCCCCTTTCCTGCTTATAGCCACACGTAAGACGACGCGTGAAAGGGGCTTTTGAGATGTGCGCCAAGGCAAACACCCCCTGCCGAAATACATGCCCTCTTTTCGTCGTTTGGGGTAAACGGCCAAGTCTAGCCACAACAGAAAATAGCACCTTGTCAGACAAGAACAAGTCCTGCCGGGAGGAATCAAGTTTCACAAAGCTCACCTACGAGGAAGGACGTGAAGTTCCTCCGCAGCGCGAATAAAGTCCCCCGTCGGGACCGCGAATACGACAACGTCCCTTTGGCGCGACCCTCGTCATCATGAACAAGATAAATATTCTGGAGCAGAGAGCCGCGAAATCACCGAGCACATCTACTCCGGCCACACCCCTCATGGAAGTCGTCAGCAGGAAACTCTGCTGCAACTACCCGCGGCAGCGCACTCTCTGCGCCACCGACGAGTCCTGCACTATGCGAACGGGTAACACCCACTGGAACAAAGCCGGCTGCATCACGCGCATCGCAACCGAATGTAACGTCCTTGCCCAGACCAACAGCTCCAAACAAAGCCCCGCTCTCAATCCACTCGCCGCGAGATTTCGGCTCCGGAAAGAAGGGCTTCAAGATGCTCTGCCCTTTCTCAAGTTTATCGAGGAAGACCACGCGGTCCGTAAGGACCGCTGGAGATAGGATTCCAATAGGCCCCGTATTGTCCATCTCACTAAACTCACCCCAGTGTTTCACGGTACTGTTGGCGAAAAAGCCGAGATGAGGATTTCTTACCCGGACGTCGTCCCTGACGGCAAGATCCTCCAACTTAAATTTGGACGGCTGTGGCAACACCACATAGTTGGCGCAGCCAGCGAGCGGACGTCATTCGAGTCGAGGTGCCGCGAGCGACGGTTTGAGCGGCAGATCGGCCGAATGGCGTCCGCGCAGCGTCGAGCAGTTCCGGCGTTTGGCAAAACGCCGGAACATCCGCTACTCGACAGTAACGCTTTTCGCCAGGTTGCGCGGCTGGTCAACGTCGCAACCGCGCAGGATGGCGACCTCGCGGGCGAGCAACTGCAGCGGCACGCTCGCCGTGATGGGGCTGAACACGTCGCGGACGGCCGGCACGCGAATGATGCAGTCGGCAATCTTGTTAATCTCCTCGTCGCCCTCGGTGGCAACGACGATCACCTTGGCGCCGCGCGCCTTGCACTCCATAAGGTTCGACACCGTCTTATCGTAGGTGGCACTCTTAGTAGCCACGGCAATGACGGGGAATCCCGGGTCGATCAGTGCGATAGGACCGTGCTTCATCTCGCCGGCAGCATATGCCTCGGCGTGCAGATAGCTGACCTCCTTGAGCTTGAGCGCTCCCTCGCATGAAATAGCAGCGCCCATGCCGCGGCCCACGAACAACGCGGACTGCGCGTCCTTGCAAGCGAGTGCCGCCTCGTGCACGGCCTCGGTCTGCGTGTCCAGAATCCACTGAATCTGCTCGGCCGTATCGGAAAGCTCGCGGAACAGCATGCGCGTCTGCTTGGTGGTTAAACGGTATTTGACCTGAGCCAGCAGCAGGGCCAGCAGCGTGAGACTCACAACCTGGCCGATAAAGCTCTTGGTCGAGGCGACTGCGATCTCCTTGTTAGCCTTGGTGTAAATGACGCCGTCGCTCTCGCGCGCCACGGGGCTGCCTACCACGTTGGTGATACCAAAGACCTTGGCGCCCTTGATGCGCGCATCGCGAATGGCGGCAAGGGTGTCGGCCGTCTCGCCCGACTGGGACACGGCCACGACAAGTGTCGTCGGCGTGATGATGGGGTTGCGGTAGCGGAACTCGCTGGCCGCCTCGACCTCGGTAGGAATACGAGCCCAGCCCTCGATAAGGTTCTTGGCAATGAGACCGGCGTGGTAGCTGGTGCCGCAAGCAATCACGTAGACGCGGTCGATATCGTTGAGTTCCTCGAGCGAAAGGCCCAGCTCGTCGATATCAAGCTCACCGGCGGGGGTCATGCGACCCACCAGGGTATCGCGCACGACGCGCGGCTGCTCATGGATCTCCTTGAGCATAAAGTCGGGGTAGCCACCCTTTTCGGCCATGTCCAGATCCCAGTCGATATGGGTAACCTTGGGCTCAATCACATTGCCGACTTCGTCGGTATACTCGACGCCTACGGGCGTGAGCTTGGCAAACTGGCCGTCCTCGAGCACCACGACGTCGCGGGTTGCGTCGATGAGCGCGATGACATCGGAAGCAACATAGGAGCCGGTTTCGCCCACGCCGACTACGATCGGGGAATCCTTGCGGGCCACGGCAATCACGCCAGGCTCGTCGGCGGAAACGGCGGCCAAACCATAGGCGCCCACCACGTGGGTGCAGGCCTCGCGCACAGAGGCCATCAGGTCATGTGTCTCGCTATAGGCCTCTTCGATCAGATGTGCGAAGACCTCGGTATCGGTCTCGCTCTTAAAGTGATGGCCGCGGCCCTCCAGCTCTTCGCGCAGCTCGGCGAAGTTCTCGATGATGCCGTTGTGGACGATGGCGATACGACCGTCGCAGCTGGTGTGGGGATGGGCATTGACAACGGAAGGCTTGCCGTGGGTGGCCCAACGAGTGTGGCCGATACCGCAGGTAGCGTCGCTGTCGATGTTGGAAAGCTCGCTCTCCAGGCCCGCGACCTTGCCCACGCGGCGAATGACGTCGAGGTGCGTCGCGGCGCCTTCGCCCACCTCGAGCGCGACGCCCGAGGAGTCATAACCACGATATTCCATGCGCTTCAGGCCCGTGACTAGGATGTTCTTTGCGATATCAGAGCCGGTGTAGCCGACAATTCCGCACATAGGATAAATCCCTTCGTTCGCGTGACTGCAAAACGTCCACGCACAAGGGGCGCTGAGACGTATAACGTCCGAGTATTGTACTCACGCAAACGCAAGCTGATATACCAGAAGTGGTATCTTAAACTGGATACCACTCGATATACACACTCCACCACCACAAAGGGGACAGGCACCTTTGTGGTGGTTTGGACCGGGGCGGCGCTCTGTCCCGACGAAAGATCTCGATCTGTAACATCTGGGGTTCCGGAAGCCGGCTTAGTGTTACAGATCGAGACATTACGGTTCGGTCCCTGCACCATGTCTCGATCTGTAACAGGTAGAGCCGGTTTTGCTGTCCAGATGTTACAAATCGAGACAATTGAAGGCCTGGGCAGCTCAAGCCACCACAAAGGTGCCTGTCCCCTTCGTGGTGGTCGCGCTGGCAACGGCGTTTCCCCTGATAAAACCTGCCGAAATAAACCTATCCCTAATTGGCAGGTTTTGACACCTCGGGGGCGGGCGATGCTACAATCTGGCTTGTACTTGAAACGCATCAAAGGGACCGCTATGGCAAAGGTTAAAATCAGCGACGTCGCGCGCGAAGCCGGGGTTTCGTTGGGCACGGTTTCCAACGCGCTCAACCATCCCGAAAAGTTGCGTCCCGAGACCCTCAAGCTCATTAACGAAACCATCAATCGACTGGGCTACCTACCCAACCAAAGCGCTCGTCAGCTCGCGGGCGGTGCCACCAAGTCCTTTGGCCTAGTGCTCCCCCGTCTCGACCACGGCTTCTCGCTCCAAATCGCCAGCGGCGCCCACAACGAGGCCCGCAAGCACGGCTACGACCTGCTCATCGCCAACGCCGATAACGACGATATTCTCGAGGACCATTACCTGCGCTACTTTATGGGCACCCAGATGTCCGGCGTCATGGTTCAGTCCATGGCATCCCCCGACTGGCACCCCGCCATGACCAAGATGCCCGTGCCGATCGTCCACCTGGACATCCATTGCTCCGAGCCCGGCTACTACGTAGCGGCCGACAACGAGGCCCAGGGTCGCATCATTGCCGAACTCGCCATCGCCCGCGGTGCACGCCATATCACCGTTGTGGGTAGAGCAGCATTTATGCAACTCACCCTGCGCGTCCTTGGCATTCATAAGGCGCTCGCCCTACATCCCGACATCAAGATCGAAGTCATTGACGCCGGCGAGTGGAACACGGCGGCCGACGGCTATGGTATCGGCAACCAAATCGCCGAGCGTCTCGCCGACGAACGCCCCGATTTTGTCGTCGGTCTAACCGACGTGCTGGCCTCGGGTGTCGTTTCGGCACTGGTCGACAAGGGCATCTCTGTCCCCGGGCAAGTACGCGTAGCAGGCTGCGATGGCAACCCGCTCGCTTGGAGCGGATCGGTCCCGCTCACTACGGTAGCGCCCCCGGGCTACGAGATTGGCCGCAAGGGTGTCCAACTGCTCATGGAGCAAATCGAGAACAAGGCCCCGGCAAAGACCAAGCATATCCGCGTCGGCTCTGCAGCGCGCACCGTCACCGCAGTCACCGCCGCCGAGGATATCAACCGCCAAGAACTGGTACGTCCGTTCCTACTGGAGCGCGCCAGCACCCAGGCAAGCACCCAGACCGACGCTACGGCCATCAACCTCGGCGCGTATCTATAACACGCCCGCAAGTATGCTAAGTCGCCGCTTAAGCAAAAGGGGCCCGACCATTGCCGGGCCCCTTTTGCTTAAGCGCAAACGTGGGCAATTGTTCGTTTTAACGCCGCAATTGTCTAGCGCACGGCCTCGACTGCCGCCGCCAGGTCGAACAGCGTATCGAGCACGGCCTCGCAGCCATCCACCACGTCCTGCGGCAGCGGCACGATATCGGGAACGGCAAAGACATGGCAGCCGGCCGTAATGCCCGAGACGCAGCCGTTGCGCGAATCCTCGACCACGGCGCACTCCTCGGGGGCAAAGCCCGCGCGATCGCAGGCAAGCAGATACATCTCGGGGTCGGGCTTGCCGTGCACGACGTCCTCACCGCAGGTCACCGTTTCAAACTTGTCAAAGAGGCCGACCATCTTAAGGTTGCGCTCGGCCGTAACGAGGCGAGACGACGTCGCTAGGCCCACGTGATAGCCCGCAGTCAGCAGCTCGTCTATGCACTCGGCGGCGCCGGCCTTAAGCTCCAGATCGGTCTTGACCATCTCGTCGCGAATCTCCTTGTGGCGACGATAGATCGCCTCAGCGGTTTCTCTGCTGTCGTAATGTGCCTCAAGGATGCCCATAACATCGGGCAGCGTACGACCGATAAACTGATGAATCAGCGCCTCATCAATCGCGACCCCCAGCTCGGCAGCACCCGCCTTCCATGCCTTAATGCCTAAACGCTCGGTATCGACCAGCGTTCCGTCCATGTCAAAAATAACAGCTTTGATCATATCGATCTCCCAACGCTCCGCGCTGCTGTACCACCGCAACTTTACCGTACTTGCAAACTTGTATATAACGTATATACCATATTGCACTTTCGTTACACAGACAGAAGTCTCGCGGCGAGCAATATTTAAGGATTATAGTTTTTGACCGAGTACTCAACGGTAAGGAACGTTTCATGCTTTCAGACACTACCGCAGCTGCAGACGAGCTTCAGGACAAACTCGAAGAGCTCGAGCAGTTGCTTTTGGCATACGGACGCGTCGCCATCGGCTTTTCCGGTGGCGTCGACAGCAGCTTTTTGGCCGCGGTCTGCGCCCGCATCATGCCCACCAACACGCTTCTCGTTCACCTCACCACGCCGCTCATCGGCACGCCCGAGCAGGCTTCATTTGAGCGATCCGTTGACGGACAAGCCAATGATGGGCCGCATTTTAAACTCCCCGTGCTCAATCTTTCGGTCGATCAGTTGCAGCTCCCCCAGGTAGCTTGCAACGATGCCAATCGCTGCTACCACTGCAAGCACGCCGGCTTTACCGCCATTGTCAACCACGCCAAGTCGCTCGGCTTTCCCACCGTCATCGATGGCAGCAATGCAAGCGATCGCGGTGACTATCGCCCTGGCATGCGCGCGGCAAAAGAGCTCGGTGTACGCTCCCCTCTCATGGAGGTCGGCTTTACCAAGGACGAAGAGCGCGAGCTGCTGCGCACGTGGGGTTACCCCGTTTGGAACCTACCGGCGGGAGCCTGTCTTGCCACGCGCGTCCCCACGGGCGAGGAGCTTACGCGCGAGAAGGTCGACTTAATCCGCGCCTGCGAGGACTACCTGCACGATCTTGACCTTGCGCAGGTTCGCGCGCGCTTGGTCGGCGGCTGCATGCATATCGAGGCCGCCCCCGCAGATGTCACCAAGATTGCCGCCCTCGGCGGCACCGCCGTCGACGACAAGGGCAAAACCCCGCTGCCCGCCGCCATCGAGTCCGCGCTGCGCGAGCTGGGCTGCGGCCACATCTTCCCCGAGGTCACCCCCTACATCCACGGCAACATGAATCAGTAACCTGCTAAAAAGGGACAGGTTTATTTTGGTAGGTTTTATCTGGGAAAACGCCGAATAGCCCCACACGCCCAACCACCGCAGCTCCATATGAGGCAAATGAATCAGTGGCGTTTGCCCCAAATCTTAAGTATTTGTTCGACAGAACGGCCCCTGCCGGCTCCTGCTAGACTGGTAGACTCCCAACCGTCCATCCAGGAGCCTCAATGTCGCGCAAGTCCGCCTACAAGCAAGTGCTTTCCATCGGCACCACCGTGGTGCTGGGGTTTGCGCTGTTCACGGGGTCGCTCGACGGAGCGCCCAAGCTGTTGTCGCCGCAAAGCGATGAGCAGGCGGCAGCCCTGGCCGAAAAACAAAACGAGAGTCCCAGCCGCACCGACGACGAGGCAGACCTGGTTGCCCGACTCGAATCGGGAACAGCGAGCTCCTCGGACTCGCAAAATAGCCAAGACTCTGGCGATGGCTCCGATTCCGCCGCGCCCGACACCGGTGACGACGCTTCCGCGGACAGCGCCGCCACCCCCATCGACGAGGTCGAAAACCCCGATCTCGACCGCGCCCGCGGCGTATATCTCAGCAGCATTCCCGACTACGCGGGTAACCCCTATGTTGCCCTGCGCGCCGATAGCACACACCCGCTCGGCACGCCATCATTCACACTCGATGAATACGAGCGCGCTACAGAAGAGGGCTGCTTTAAGAAGTTCTCCAAGCTCGACAGCCTGGGCCGCACCCGCAAAGCGCTCGCCTGCGTGGGCCCCAAATCGCTCGGTCAAGGCAAGCGCGGCGATATCTCGCGCATCCACCCCGCCGGATGGCACCAGCAGCGCTACGACTTTATTCCGGGCCAGAGCCTCTACAACCGCTGCCACCTTATCGCCTGGTCGCTCTGCGGCGAAAACGCCAACCGCAAGAATCTCCTCACCGGTACGCGCTATCTCAACGAGACGGGCATGCTGCCGTTTGAAGAACAGATTCTCAACTATATTCACGATACGGGTAACCATGTGCTCTATCGCGTCACGCCCATGTACAACGAAGAGGAACTTGTCTGCCGTGGCGTGCGCCTTGAGGCACAATCGGTCGAGGACCACGGCAAGACGCTGTGCTTCCACGTATATTGCTACAACCTGCAGCCGCATGTTCAGATCGACTACGCCACCGGCCGCAACCAGGCCTTGGGGGACTAGAGTCGCCGCATCATCCCAAAAACCAAAATGATCCGTTTTCCTCCGTCGCATACGGATCAAAATGGACCGCCCCGGATTGCCCAAGGCGGCCCATTGGTTGACATGGATATTGTGGCTAAGCCTGCTCGTTACTTGGCGCGGCCCTCCTCATAGCGCTCGACTAGCTTGGCCTGAACGTCATAGGGAACCTGCTCGTAGCCGGCGGGCTTCATGGTAAAGTCGCCCGTGCCACGCGTGATAGAGCGCAGACGCGTCGAATAATCCGTCAGCTCAGCGAGAGGTGCCTGCGCGATAACCACGGTGTCTCCGCGCTCATCGGTCTCCATGCCCGTCACGCGACCGCGCGAGGCCGAGATGTCACCCATCACGGCGCCAGCGTAGCTCTCGGGGATAGTCACCGTGATTTCCTCGATGGGCTCCAGCACCACCGGGTCGGCATCGGCGCACGCCTTGCGCAGACCGATGCGGGCCGCCGCGCGGAACGCCATCTCGTTGGAGTCGACGCTGTGATACGAGCCGTCGTACACAGCCACGCGAATGCCCGTGAGCGGGTAGCCGGCAATGATGCCGTCCTTCATGGTCTCCTGGACACCCTTGTCCACGGCGGGGATCAGCGAGCGCGGAATACGGCCACCTACGACCTCGTCCACAAACTCATAGCCATCGCTTGTGCCGTCGGGCCCAATGAGCGGCTCAACGCGCAGCCAGCAGTCGCCATACTGACCGGCACCGCCAGTCTGCTTCTTATGGCGGCCCTGGGCACTCGCCGTGCGGCGGATGGTCTCGCGATACGGAATGCGGATCGGCACGCTTTTGGCCACGACCTTGGTGCGATCCTCCAAACGGTTGAGCAGCACCGAAACCTGTGCCTCACCCACGGCGGAGATGATAGTCTGGCCCGTCTCCTCGTCACGATCGATGCTCATGGTCGGATCGGCCTTGCACGCCTTCTCGATAAACGTGTAGAGCTTCTCTTCGTCGCCGCGGTTCTCGGCCTCGATGGCAATGCGGTACTGCGAGTTGGGGAACTTAAACGCCGCCGCCTCGACCTTACCGGTAATGGAGAGCGTGTCACCCGTCTCTGCCGCCAACTTGGGCGCCACGATAATGTCGCCGGCATAGGCGTGACCGACCTCGGTCATGTCGCGGCCACACATCACATACAGGTGAGCCAGACGATCGCTCTTGCGGGTGCGCGCGTTGATCAGCTCAAGGCCCGGCTCAAGCGTGCCTGTCAGCACCTTGATAAAGCTGATGCGACCCTGCTGCGGATCGGCCAGCGTCTTAAACACAAACGCCACCGGGCGATCATCGTCACTCGAGATCTTAAGCGAATCACCGTCGATGAGCGGCATCTCGCCATAGTCAGTCGGCGCTGGGAAGTACGTCGCGATGTCGTCCATCAGCGAATTGACGCCCTGCTCCTTAATGCAATCGCCCGCAAAGACCGGCACAAAGATGCGCTCGGCGATCGCCTTCGACAGCAGGCCTTCAAGCTCCTCCTGCGTCAGCGTCTCCTCGCCTTCCAAGTACTTCATCATCAGCTCATCGTCGGCCTCGGCCACCAGCTCGCACAGATGGTCATGGGCCTCCTCGGCCTGGGCACGATACTCCTCGGGAATCTCCGACTCAACGGCTTCGGTGCCGTTGCAATGGCGCGCCTTCATGCGCACCAGGTCGATAATGCCGTTAAAGTCCTCGCCCTCGCCCCAGGGAAGGGTCACGGCGCCCAAACGCGTACCAAAACGCTCCTGCAACAGGTCCATCGTGGTCGTAAAGCTGGCCTCGGAACGCGACAGGCGGTTCACAAACACCGCACGCGCCAGACGCAGATCCTCCGCCGCATACCAAAGCTTGACGGTCGTAGGCTGCGGGCCAGCCTCGGCGTCGACCACAAACAGAGCCGTCTCGCAAACGCTCATAGCGGCAAAGGCGTCACCGATAAAATCGGGGTAGCACGGGGCATCGAGCACGTTGATGCGGGCGCCCTTCCAGTCGATCGGCGCGATGGTCGTCGAGATGGAAAACGCACGCTTGACCTCTTCAGGGTCATAGTCGAGCGTGGGCTTGGTGCCGTCGTGGCCGCCCAGGCGGGCGGTCTTGCCGGAAAGGTGGAGCATGGCCTCGGCGAGTGAAGTCTTGCCCACCCCGCCTTGGCCTACGAGCACCACGTTCCTTACATTGCCGGTCTTGGGAGCACCCATGATGACCTCCTTGCAGGGCCGCGCGCAATGCGCGGCGCCAACGGGGAGAGTTCGCGGTCGGTGCCGTCCCGGGAGCAGCATGGTCGGCAGCCGAGCCGACTCACCCTCCAAATGTCCTATGCCACCACCCTACCCTCACGGGTGACTGTCCATGCACACCTTTCGGCGCACGTACGGATACAGGCGGCGAGAGGAAAAAAGACGTATGCGATGCGATTATTGGACCCTGCTGATGCAAACAAAATGCCGCCGCAGGCCGTAAGACCTGCGGCGGCTTCGCCTCAATTAATAGTTGAGCAAATAGCTGAGCTTACCCCTCGATACGGCTCAAGAACTCACGGGTACGCTGCTCGCGCGGATGGTCGATGATCTGCTCGGCAGGACCCTCCTCGACAATACGACCGCCGTCCATAAAGACCACGCGGTCGGCGACATCGCGCGCAAACTGCATCGCGTGGGTCACGATTACCATCGTCATATTCTGCGCCGCCAGGTCCTTAATGACACGCAGCACCTCGGCCGTCAGCTCGGGGTCGAGCGCCGAGGTCGGCTCGTCAAAGAATAGGATTTCCGGATCGAGCGCCAGGGCGCGGGCAATACTCACGCGCTGCTGCTGACCGCCCGAAAGCTCACACGGCACCTTGTTCTCGTTGCCCGTCAGCCCCATTTGCGCAATCAGCTCGTGAGCGCGGGCTTCCGCCTGCTCGCGCGGACGCTTAAGCACGCGAATCGGCGCATCGGTGATGTTTTTCATCACGGTATAGTGCGGGAACAGATTGTAGTTCTGGAACACCAGACCAAAACGCGAACGCGCTCGCTTGGGAACATCGCCTTTCGCATATATCGCACCCGATCCCGCATCCGTCGCAACCGCAAGGTCACCAAACGAAAGCGAGCCGCCGTCGAGCGTCTCGAGCAGCGTGGCGCAGCGCAGCAGCGTGGACTTACCGCCACCCGAAGGTCCGATAATCGCCACGACCTCGCCGCGCTTGACCTCGAGCGAAATATCCTTGAGCACCTCATTGCCGCCAAACGCCTTGCGTGCGCTATCGATTTTCATCACTGAGTTAGTCATGATAATAGTCCAGCTTCTTTTCGGCGGCTCCCAGCAGCATCTCGACCACAAAGTTAAAGACCCAGTAGATCAGTGCCGCGATCGCAAACGGCACCATGCTCACCTGCGAGGCAACCAGCGCCTTGGCGGTCGAGAACATCTCACCCACGCCAATGGCAAACGCCAGCGACGTATCCTTGACCAGCGTAATGATTTCGTTGCCCATCGCCGGCAGAATACGCTTGGCGACCTGCGGCATCACGATATACAGAAACGTCTGCATGCGCGAATAGCCCAGCACCTTGGCCGCCTCGTATTGACCGCGCGGAATGGACTGTAAGCCCGAGCGATAGATCTCGGCAAAGTAGCCGGCGTAGTTGATGATGAACGCCACGACGCACGCCGTCCATTTGGAATCGGGCGTGAGCGAGATGCCGAACACGTAGTACGGGGCAAAGTAGATGGCAAACATCTGTAGCATGAGCGGCGTGCCGCGCATCACCGAAATATAGATGCGCGCGATCCAGCGAAGCGGCGCAATTTTGCTCATGCGCATGAACGCCACGGGGATTCCCAGCGGAATCGACCCGAGCAACGTCAGCACAAACAGCTGCAAGCTGACCAAGAATCCCTGGCCAAGCATCTGCATCATGACCTGAATAGACAACCCAAGCTCTCTTTCACAGTAACGGGACAGCGGACCCAATGCTAAAGCGGGTTTTCCAGGTGCCCGAGTTTGCCGTGAAAGAGGAGCGCCGCGTACTAAATGTACGCAAGCGACGGTTTGAACGGCAAAATCGGGTGCCTGGGAAAGCCGCTATTTCAGGACCCAGTTGTCGAAGGAAAGACCGTAATCTGCATATTTATCGCACAGGTCCTTGACCGTGCCGTCCTCGTAGAGCGCCTTGAGCGACTCGGTCACGGCGTCGGCCGACTTGGTGTCGCCCTTCTTAAAGCCGACGGCATAGTGCTCGCTGGACAGCGGCTTGTCAAGCTGCGTATAGGCGTCGGGCTTTGCGGCAAGCTGATACTGAGCAATCGACAGGTCGCACGCCACAGCATCGACCGCGCCACTCTCGAGCTGCATAAAGGCCGTGTTGTACTCGCCGATGGTGTCGAGCGTGGCAAACGTCGCCGCCAAATCCTTCTGATCGCCCTCGAGCACGTCCTGAGCAGCGGAATCGGTCTGGGTGATCACCGTCTTACCGGCAAGATCATCCCAGCTCTTGATGTCCGCGTCCTTCTTGACCACGAGCACCTGCTCGTTGAGCATGTACGGCTCGGAGAACGTGTAGTCGTCCTCGCGACCCTCCATGGTAAAGCCGTTCCAGATACAATTGATGGCGCCGGAGTTAAGTAGCGTGTCCTTGGCATCCCAATCGATGGCCTCGTAATCGACATCCCAGCCCTGCTTATCGGCAACGGCCTTGGCAAGGTCGAGGTCAAAGCCCGTGTACTCGCCGTCGTCGCCCACAAATCCGTATGGAGGATAGGACTTGTCAAAGCCCACCACGAGCTTCTTGGACTCGGCGGCGCCCTTCACATCCTTTGCCGCGGTAGATCCGGCAGCAGAGCCCTTATCGGCACCGCCACAGCCAACCAAGCCAAGGCCTAGAACCGTAGCGAGTGAGCCGGCTAGACCAACAAACTGACGACGAGACATATCGGTATTCATGGTATTCCCCCTTGATGGCACTTTAGTTAAGTAAAGTGAGTCATGTAACGTTCAGAATCATACACTTTAGTGAGATGGAGTACAAGGTTGTCTCCCAGAATGCCGGCAGCCGTCACGGTATTTAATTTGCTGCTCTACAGTCCTGCTCACGACGGAGGCCACATTAAGTGGCCTCCTGTTCGTGCGGAACTCGCGACAAATTAAATACCGTGACGGCTGCCGGCATTCCGGGAGACAACGTGCTCGGGGCCTTAAAATAGGCGTCCCCTCCAATCGGGCACGTTGAATGCACGGTACAATTACTTCGGTCTTTTCTTTTATTAAATAGTGGGGTTAATTCATGGCAGAATCTCGTGCGGAGCGTAAGGCTCGTCGTGCTTTGATCGAGGCAGCTGAGGGGTCGGTGGAGAAAAAATCTTCCAATAAGCCCAAGTCGTCTAGGGCTGCAAAGGGTAAATCATCCAAAAGCAAGGTTAAGGCCAAACGTTCCGACGGTCACCAAGGCGGAACTAAAACATCCGGGACTCGTTCCAAGCATTTGCATAAGGATTCGCCTAAGCTCGCTCCCAAAGCCGTAGACCCCAAATCACCATGCTCCATCATGTATGCATGTGGTGGATGCACGGCGCTCAATCGTCCTTATAAAAAGCAGCTCGCCGCCAAGCAGGCTGCTATGGAGAAGCTTTTTGCCTCGCTTTGCGAGCGTGAGGGTATTGCCGTCGATCCTATTCATGGTATGGGTGTCACCTTGGGCGACCCGGGCAAGTATCCTGCGCCGCGTGGTTTTCGTCATAAGGCTGCCACCCCCTTTGCGCCCGGCAAGGAGGGCACTGTCCGCTGCGGCTTTTTTGAGCGCGGCACGCACAAGATCGTCGCCGTTCCCGAGTGCCCTGTCGAGGCCCCCGGTGCGCGCCAGATTCTTAACGGCATCGCGCGTGAGGCGGAGCGCCTGCACATTCCTGCCTTTAACGAGGACAAGCACCTGGGCTTGCTTCGCTATGCCGTCGTTCGCTGCGGTTGGCGCACCGACCAGATCATGGTCACTCTCGTGACCGCCCAGCGCGACCTACCGCATGCGCAGGAATTCTTTGAGGCCGTCGCCGCACTCGACCCGCGTATCGTCACCGTCGCCCAAAACATCAACGGACGCCCTGGCAACGCCATCCTAGGTGAGGAAACCCGCATCGTGTATGGCGCCGAATGCATGCGCGACCAGCTACTCGGCTGCGAGTTCGATATCTCCCCCACCGCGTTCTACCAGACCAACCCGCAGCAGACCGAGCTGCTCTATCAACTCGCCATTGACGGCATGGATTTGCAGCAGGGCGACGTACTCATGGATGCCTACTGCGGCAGCGGCACCATCGGTCTTTGCGCAGCTAAAGAAGCTCAGAACAAGAGCATCGGCATCATGTTGCTCGGCGTGGAGCGCAACCCGGCGGGCATTGCCGACGCACGCCGCAATGCCGAGCTCAACGGTCTTACCCGCAGCGCCTGGTTTATGGCCGACGATGCCACTGACTATATCCTCGACGCCGCCGATAACAACGAGCGCGTTGACGTTCTCTCCATCGACCCACCGCGCGCCGGCTCCACACCCGAGTTCCTCGAAGCCGCTTGTACGCTCAAACCACGCCGCATCACCTACATCAGCTGCAATCCCGTCACCCAAGAGCGAGACTTGCATCAGCTCCTCGATGGCGGCTACCGCCTGCTCAAGATCACGCCGGTCGACATGTTTCCCCATACCGATCACACCGAGACCGTCGCGGTCCTCGAGCGCCGCTAAGCTGCCTTGGCAGATTTCTGACCATGTCCCAAAAACCTACTGGCATAAGAAAGGGGCGGCCCGTCTGAACCACCCCTTTCTTGTTGCATATTGAGCCTTGCTACATCCCCTTGCGCAGGTCGCACACGCCGGCTGCCGCCATCTCGCGCAGTAGCGTCTCGCGGTCGCGCGTCACGATCAAATCCAGCGGAAAGTGAATCTCGTCGAGCATCTTGCGCGCTTGGTCGAGCTTACCAATTGCCATACCAATGTGCGCATCGGTCGAGACGCCAATCCCCACGCCCAGCTCGGCGCAACGCTCGGCAATCTTGCGGCATGCGCTCCAATGCTCGGAATCGGCACCGTGCTCAAGACTATGGTTGTTAATCTCGATAATCTTGTGCTTGGCCTTGGCCGCCAACAGTACCTCGTCGATATCAAACGGTACGCTCGAGCGCCCCGTATGCCCCAACATGAACACCTTGGGATGCTCCAAGGCATTGATATACATCTGGGTCGTTTGAGCCAGCGTCGCGCCCTCGGCAAACTGCGGATTATGCACGCTTGCCACCAAATAATCCAAATTGCGCGTCACCAAATTGAACAGTGAGTGCTGACGACTGTACGAATCGCCGGCGATATCAAGGTCGACGGGAATATCCTCGCCAAACAAGCCGCCGTCCAGCGAAACGATATCGGCCTCGGCGCCGCGCAGCACCAACACACCGCTCCAAATGCGCGGCCAGATATCCTGATTGATAAAGAACTGATAACTGCGCAGGTCATTGGGGCAGGCCGAAACCATCGAGCTCAGGTGGTCCGCAGAACCAAGCACCTGCAGACCGCGCTCGGCTGCCCAATAGATGTTCTCCTCAATGGTTGAGTACGCATGCGCGGAGAACAGCGTATGAGTATGAATGTCACAAGAAAGAAGGTAGGGCATCGGGTCTCCTTATCCGGTATGGCCGTCGCGTATATTCATTGTACGCATAGCCTTTGACAGTCGTAAAACCGCTCCATCCCAAAGACACAACGTCCATGACAACGGGGCCTGGCTTAACACCAAACCCCGTTTCACGTAAAACATTGTAAGCAGAGCGCTTTACTTTTAACGATATTCGTCCGCCAACTGTTTCCAAGCGGGTAGCGAATTGATAATCGTTTCGTAACTCACGCAATAGCCCAGGCGGAACCAACCAGGCATGCCAAAGCTGTCCGAGGGCACCGCAAGCAGCTCATACTTCTTCGCGCGCTCGCAGAACGCATTCGCATCGGGCTCCAGCGCCTTCACCCACAGGTAAAATGCACCGTCCGGCTCAACATAGGTGTAGCCGTACTCCGCCAGTGCGTCGGTAAGCGCGGTGCGGTTGCGCGCATAGGCCGCAACATCGCTCGGCTCATCAATGCAGTCGATGATTACACGCTGGAAGAGGGCCGGTGCACACACGAAGCCCAGCGTGCGGGCGGCACCGGCAATAGCTGGCATCAGGCGAGCAGCCTGCGGATTAGTATTGGGGACCAAAATCCAGCCCACGCGCTCGCCCGGTAGCGACAGCGACTTGGAATACGAGTAGCAGACGATGGTGTGCTCATAGATCGAAGGCACCCAGGGCACTTCGGCGCCATACACAATCTCACGGTACGGTTCGTCCGAAATCAGCATAATCGGATTCTCGGGATCGCGCTTGGCATTGACCTCGTGCAGAACATTGGCCAGGCGTGTCAACGTGTCGCGCGTATACACGGCACCCGTGGGGTTATTCGGCGAATCGATAATGACCGCCGCTGTCTTGTCGGTGATCGCCTTGAGCACGTTACCCACGCTCAGCTGGAACGTATCCTCGTTGGCGAGCGCCTCGACACACGTACAGCCGGCTTTCTCAATCCAAACGCGATACTCCGGAAAGTACGGGGCGATAACGATGACCTCGTCACCCGGATTGGTAATAGCATTGAGCGTGCAGGTGAGCGAGGCCGCCGCACCTACCGTCATAAAGACATCCTTGCCCTCATAGCTCGTGCCAAAGCGGCGGTTGAGCGATTCGGCCACAGCGGCACGACATTGCGGCAGGCCCGGTGCGGGCGTGTAGCCGTGCAGCTGGTCGCTCGGCAGCTCCAAAGCCATCTTAATAGATTCAGCCACGGCAGCAGGCGCCGGAACACTCGGGTTGCCCAGCGAAAAATCAAATACGTTTTCCGCACCGATCTGTGCCTTGCGCTCAAGGCCATAGCTAAAGATCTCGCGGATGATAGAGCTTTCCGCGCCGCGAGCAAACATGGTTTCGTTGATCATCTGTTCCCCTTTCGCATAGGCGGTATTGTACGCTTTAGTTGAGCAAAGTACCGCAGTAATGCGACCCGATTTTATCGTCTTCACCTATAACCGGCGGGCAGTCCCCAGATCGCCCAAAAGCAAAAAGCCTCCGCAGGTTTCCCCGCGGAGGCCTTCGTTAAAAGAACTATTTGTCGGCGTCGGTATCAGCGTTGACGGTATGGTCATCGCCAGGATCACCGGATGCGGCTTCGGCATCCTCCTGCATGGCCGCCTGTGCAAAAGCCGCGGCATCAGCCGCCAGCTCCTCCTCGCTCATACGAGGTGCGCGCTTTTTGGTCGGCACGCCGGCCGCCTTGGCATTGCGCTCCTCCTTGGCTGCCAGAATGTCGCCCTCGCGCTCAAGGTAGGCATCCCAGTCGTTGTCGAGCAGGGCGTTCACGGCGTCGCCTTCGACGGTCTCGCGCTCAAGCAGCACCTTCGCCATCAGATCGAGCTGATCGCGACGGACATCCAGAATCTCAACCGCACGGCGATGGGCCTCGCGCATGATACGCTGAACCTCGATATCAATGCGGCGCGCCGTCTCCTCGGAGTAATCCTGGTGATCAGCATAATCGCGACCAAGAAACACCTGATGCTGCGCCTCGCCAAACACTTGCGTGCCCAGCTCCTCGCTCATGCCCAGGCGCGTGACCATCTCGCGCGCCATCTTGGTCGCGCGCTCCAGATCGTTGCTCGCGCCCGACGTAATGTCATCGCACATGAGCTCCTCGGCAACGCGACCGCCCAAGAACACGGCAAGCTCATCGAGCATCTCGTTCTTGGTCTTGAGGAAGTGGTCCTCCTGCGGAAGCTGCAGCGTATAGCCCAGAGCCTGACCACGGCTGACAATCGAAATCTTGTGAACTGGATCGGAGTGCTCCAGGATGTGACCCACCAGAGCATGACCGCTCTCGTGGTAGGCAATCGTGGTGCGCTCGACTTCGGTCATCACGCGCCCCTTGCGTTGCGGTCCGGCAATCACGCGCTCCATCGACTCTTCGACCTCGTCCATCGAGATCACGGAACGATGACGACGAGCGGCAAGCAGCGCGGACTCGTTGAGCAGGTTTGCCAGATCGGCACCAGTAAAGCCAACGGTCATCTGGGCGAGCTTCTCAAACTTAACGTCCTCATCCATTGGCTTGTTCTCGGCATGCACGCGCAAGATTTGCTCGCGCCCCTTCACATCCGGGCGGTCGACCGTAACCTGGCGGTCAAAACGACCGGGGCGCAGCAATGCCGGATCCAGAATATCGGGGCGGTTGGTTGCGGCGATCAGGATGACCGATTCGCTTTCCTCAAAACCGTCCATTTCGACCAGCAGCTGATTGAGCGTCTGCTCGCGCTCGTCGTGGCCGCCGCCCAGACCGGCTCCGCGCTGACGTCCCACGGCGTCGATCTCGTCAATGAAGATGATTGACGGAGCCTGAGACTTGGCCTCCTTAAAGAGATCGCGCACGCGGCTGGCGCCGACGCCCACGAACATCTCGACAAAGTCAGAGCCCGAGATGCTAAAGAACGGCACGCCCGCCTCGCCGGCAACGGCCTTGGCCAGCAGCGTCTTACCAGTACCCGGAGGGCCCACCAGCAACACGCCGCGGGGAATCTTGGCGCCCAGCTTGCGATAGCGGTCCGGGTCGCTCAAGAAGTCACGAATCTCTTCGAGCTCCTCAACAGCCTCGTCCACGCCGGCGACGTCTTCGAACTTGACCTTGGGACGCGTAGCCTCGTTGGTTTTGGCGTTGGTCTTGCCAAACTGCATATTCCTATTATTGGCGCCCATCATCTGGCGCATAAAGTAGAACATGATGGCGATCAGGGCAATCGTCGGCAGTACGCTCATCGCCAAGTCGCCCCAAAAATCGGGGTCGTTGGTGTTGACGATGTACTTAGTGTCGGGGTGCTCCGCCATGAGTTCGGCAAGCGAATCGGAGCCAACATAGGTCGAGGAAAAGCTCTTGAGCTCGCTCGTGTCGCCCTTGTCCTTTTTCGCCTTCCAGTAATGACCCGTCACGCTTCCGTCCTGAACTGTATAGGTCAGATCTTCGACGCGATCCTGCTTGATGGCGCTCACCATCTCGCTCGTCGCGAGCTTAACGGTATTGCTGGAGTTGGCAAAGCCGGAGCCCATATTAAAGAAGGCGTAGCCCAGAAGTGCGCAAGCCAAAAGAAAATACAGCCAGCCCGTACGCGTGGGCTTCTTGCCTCCGTGCATCCCCGGAATCTTAGGGTCCCGGGGTGTCTGGGAATTGTAGTCGTTACGGTCGTCGGGCATCTTACGAATAAACCTCCGGTTTCAAAATGCCCAGATACGGAAGGTTACGATAGCGCTCGGCATAGTCGAGGCCGTAGCCCACCACAAAGGCATCGGGGCAATGGGTTCCAACATACTTGGGCGTGACGGCCGAGGTACGGTCCTCAACGTCCTTCCACAGGAAGGCAGCGACCTCCAGAGAAGCGGGCTTGCGGCTCTCGAGGTTCTTCATCAGATACTTGAGCGTCAGGCCCGAGTCCAGAATGTCCTCAACGATCAGCACGTCGCGACCGCGGATGTCGATATCCAGGTCCTTAATGATACGCACGATACCCGAGGACTTCACACCGTTGCCATAGCTCGAAACAGCCATGAAATCGATGTTGGTCGGCAGCTCGATCTTGCGCATCAGGTCGCCCATAAAGACCACAGCGCCGCGCAGGACCGCAATCAGCACCAGATCCTTACCCGCGTAGTCGCGCGTAATCTGCTCGCCTAGGCGAGAGACGATACCGTCGATATCCTCCTGCGTAAACAGAACCTTCTCGATATCCGGATGTTGAGAAGCCATGACAACCCTTTCTTGTGCTTATCGCCCACACACCGCCGTATGGACGCGAACTTCACATTCTAGCAGCGCACGGGATATATTTTCCAGCCCATACGCCATCAGCGCGGGAATACCGTCAACGTCGCACAGAATAGCTGGCGTGGGACGCTATTCCGCATCGACCACACGAAGCAGATACGCCACGCGCGTTGCGGCCGTGCATTTAAAACGCTCGTCCGCGCGAACGCCCGCGACCCATACTACGGCGCCTCCCGGCGCCGTTCTTATCACGGGTACGCCAGGGCGGTCTGAAACAGGAATGCGCGCCTCGTTCAACAGGTCTGACACTTTCTTGCTTCGGCCGTTCATCCCCAATGGGCACATTACGTCTCCCGGCACAGGGCTATCCACCCACAGGCGTGCCGATCGTGCCTCGGCGGGAATCTCCCCGCGCGAGCCGGCTAGCATCCGCTCGCTATCGCGGTCGGCGAATCCCAGGGCCGCCGCATCCACCAAGGCCGCAACCTCTCCGGCAGCAGCAAGCTCGCGGGCACGGTGCACGATATCGCACCCCGGCTCCACGGCCATCGACTCTGCTGTCAGCATACGCCCCGCCCCCAGCGGCAGACGACCGGGAACGGAGATCCAGTCGGCTACTAAGCCCTCGCGCGCCGCCGGGGCCTTGAGCGCCAGCATGCCAAACTCCACACGGGCATCAATTCCCGCAGGAAGCGTAACCGAGCCCGAGCCCGCAGCGACGCAGGCGAGCACGCGCTCCACGTGCCGCATCTCCGGTCGCGCGTCGAAATCGATGCGCTTAATCGCCAACCGCACAATACGCCGTGCAATCACAACCTCGGCGGCGGCAAGACGGCGCGCATCGAGCACCAGTGCGCCCGCCGCTTCCTTGCGCAAGCAGCTTCGAAACGCCTGTGCCGAAAGCTGAGAAAGAAAGGCGTCTTCGTCGCCCAGAATTTCGCAAGCGGCACCAATCGTCTTACAGACGTTCGCGTTGCGCTGTGCCACCACCGGCATCACCCGATGACGCACATAGTTGCGCAGGTACGAAACATCCTCGTTGCTTTCATCTTCCCGCCATGACTGACCGTGCACCTGCAGATAGCTCACGAGCTCATCATGTGTGAGGTCGAGCAGGGGGCGCACCACAATGTTCCGACGGCGCGGAATGCTCGATAGACCCGCGGGACCCGACCCTTTAATGGCATTCATCAAAAATGTTTCCGCGCGGTCCGACGAGGTATGCGCGGTACAGATACGAGCCGCCGTCCGCGGTGCGCCCGATTCGGCGCAAAGTTCGCGAACATATCTCCGTGCCGCGGCATAGCGCACCTCGCGGGCCGCAGCCTCGATATTGCCCGATTCGTCATCAAAATAGGCATGCTCAACACACAGCGGCAAGCCGTATTGCGCGCACAGGTCACGTACAAAGGCCTCGTCGCCATCGGATGCCTCCCCGCGCAGATGATGGTTCACATGCAGCACGTGCAAACGCTCGCGCGCAATGGGGGCAACGCCGCGCCCGTCCTGGATATCTAGCTTTGATGTGCACGCCATAAGGAGCAGCGCCGTCGAGTCCGCACCGCCTGATACCATGAGTACTACGGGGGCAGCGGCCTGCCGCGTTGCCAGGGCGCTCTTATCCGTCCTCGGCGCGGCATGATGTCCATAGTGCTGAGATACCGTTGGCATTCGCTTCCTCCTCTATTCGTCCGTACCCATTGTATCCTTTGGAATCTTATGTCTCGCCTGCACCTTCATATCCTCGGCAGCGGCTCAAAAGGCAACTGCGCACTCGTCGAGGGCCCGCAGGGGCTCGTCATGATCGATAACGGCCTGTCCAGCCGCGAGACACTTAAACGCATGGCGGAGCTTGGCCTCTCGGCAGACGACGTCGCCGCTCTTGTAATCACTCATGAGCATGGAGACCATGTCAAAGGGCTCGATGTATGGTGCAAGCACTGGCATGGTCCCCTCTTTGCCAGCAGGGGCACCCTTTCATGCAAAGAAAACCTCGCGCACCTGCCCGTAGAGGAATTTGACCCCGGTGACACGCTCCCCATTGCCGGCATCCACGTACAAACCTACTCAACATCGCACGATGTCATCAATCCTGTCGGCTATCGATTCGATGCTCTCGATGATTCCATTGGGTTTGCCACCGACACCGGAGAGTTGTCGAGCAAGGCCATAGGCATCCTCAAAGACTGTCGAGTTCTCGCTCTCGAAAGCAACCACGATGTGACTATGTTGCGCGAAGGAGCGTACCCCCGCTTTCTTCAGGAGCGCATCCTGTCCACAAAGGGGCATCTCTCCAACAACCAAGCCGCCGAAGCCGCGTGCGAACTTGTTACCGATCGCACCGAACAGCTCATCGCCATGCACATCAGCCAGGACAATAATCGTCCAAGCCTTACCGTCAAAAGCTATGCCAGCGCACTTGATGCAAGCCTCGATGATGAGCTCGGCAGCTCTGCCACCCTTCTTCAAGGGTCACGGAAGCTCTCGATACGCCCTGCAAGTCAATATCAACCGACAACTATTCAATAGCCCGCTCAAGACAAAAAAGGGGGCTGGGAATCACTTCCCAGCCCCCTTAACTCGTACTCTCGATTGGAGCAGAGCCACAGTTAGTCGATAGAGATCTTCGTGACATTCTTCTTCTCGACAATCTTGGGAACCGTAACGGTAAGGATGCCGTCAGCGTACTTTGCAGAAAGGCCCTCGCTCGAAGCGTCCTTCAGATACACGCCGCGCGTCGCGCTGTACGAGCTAAACTCCTTCTGCAGGTAGTTCTTGTCCTTGTTTTCTTCGCTCTCTTCAACATTCACGCTAATGGAAAGACGACCCTCATTGAGCTCAACGTCGATGTCGTCCTTCGCGACGCCAGTCAAATAGGCCTTGACCTCGTAACCGTCGCCCTTGTCCTCAACATCGACGGGAAACGCCTTGGAGGCGATCGAGTTGTTTGCCAGATCGGTCATATCATCAAACAGATCGAACAACGAGCTAGCAGAGGGACGAACACCAAAAACCGAACGATAAGGAACCATGCTTGCCATGACTACCACTCCTTTAAGGGACCGCCGAGCCATCTTCTAGGTGGCAGGGACTTCTTTTGACGCTTTTATATATGCCCAGCAGCTTCTCATATATACACTGACTATAAAGTTTTTTAAGTCTCTTACTGTAAGCATATCTAAGTGTGAGTGACTTAAGTTTTAGATTGATTGAGGTTCTTTGAACCGTGTCTTAAATAGCGAGTATGTCCCTGGCAAATTCGGGCACGGGGCTTACAATGAGCGCGTACGCGTTGTTGATAACGAGCTAAAGGGCATCATGGACGATCAAAGACAGGACAATAGGTTTATGCCGACGCAGGGCGAAGAGTCCACCCAGCAGCCGGCACGGTTCCATCGACCCCATATCTCGCAAGAGCCCATCAACGATCCCGAACCCGAGTATGTAACGAGAAATCGATATCAAACACTCGAAGATGCACAAACGGGGCGCAAAAATATGGGCGTGGCCTCGGGAGACCCTGTATATCTGAAAGATGCACCGCTCTCTAAAAACAGCGCAGATCATGATGAGCCGATGAGAGAATCCACCACTCATCGAAAAAGAGGGCCTCGGCCCAAGCAAACCTTGACGCATTCGGCTCGCTATCTCGAAACGCCAAAAAAGGGAAAGTCGATTTTCGTTTCGTCAAGCAAACGACGCAAGCAGCATCGACTGACAATTCTACTTTTGATCATTACGGTCATAGCGATTGCTGTTGTCATTCAGTCCATAGTCTTTAAATAAAAGCACAGCGTCAAAAAAGCAACGAGAGCGGCTCGTGTAACCGTGTCATTTACGCCCAATAAACGCAAGAAGGGGGAGGCCGCGAGGCCTCCCCCTTCTTCAGTTTCGATGACGGCTCGGTGCCGTCCACCGGTCAGCGGCGCCCTGGCCTCCCACGGG
>CABQLM010000011.1 GCA_902465105.1 uncultured Collinsella sp. | reverse complement strand
GCCGCCGGTGCGCTCTCGAGCTCGGACAAGTCGAAGCCGATCTGGGCGACGATGTCAAAAACGGGCTCTCCAGCGGCGTTGACAATGCCCTCGGCGGTAGTGCGGATGAGCGAGCCCATGCGGCCCGTTCCCATAATGACGGTCTTAATCAAGCAGACCAGCTCCCTTCAGAGCATCGGTAAGTGCGGAGCGCGTGTCGTTTGCCATGGGGCATAGCGGCATGCGGTAGTTTGCCTCGATCATACCCATCTGAGCGAGCGCTTCCTTGACGGGGATGGGGTTGACCTCGCTAAAGAGGGCGTTGATGAGCGGCTGGCCGGCGATCTGGATGTCGCGGGCGCGTGTCACGTCACCGTCCAGGTAGGCGCGACACATGTCATGCACGAGCTGCGGCTGAACATCGGCCCACACGCTGATGGTGCCCGAGGCGCCCAGGCTCATGAGCGGCACGGTGAGGGCATCCTCGCCCGAGTACATGCGGAAGTCGTCGGACAGCAGGTGGGCGATCTTGGCCGCGTAGGCGACGTTGCCCGAGGCTTCCTTAATACCCATGATGTTGGGGTGCGCGGCCAAGCGCTCTACGTTGCGCTCGCTGATGCCGCAGCCGCAGCGGCCGGGGATGTTGTACAGGATGCAGGGGATGTCCACAGCATCGGCGACGGTCTTAAAGTGCTGATAGATGCCCTCTTCGTTGGACTTGTTGTAGTAGGGGGTGATGAGCAGCAGGCCGTCGGCTCCCAAGCCCTGGTAGGTGAGCGACTTGGTGAGCATCGTCTGCGTGGAGTTGGAGCCCGAGCCGGCGATGACGGGGACGCGTCCTGCAACATGCTTGACCACGGCGGCGACGACGGAGTTGTCCTCGTCATCGGTCATCGTGGCGCTCTCGCCGGTGGTGCCCAGGGTGAGGATGGCATCGGTGCCGTTTTGCAGGTGGAAATCGATAAGGCGTTCGAGCGCGTCAAAGTCGACGCTGCCGTCCTTTTTAAACGGCGTAACAAGGGCGACGATTGAGCCCTCGAGATTGCGGATGTCCATGTTCTTCTCCTTCGCGTCCGCGATCTGGATGCGTTTGTTCCATTGGGCGGCGACTGCCAGGCGCTCGTCTTGGGCGCGACGGCGAGCACTTTCGGCGCGCGACTTGGCCAGCAGCTCTCGGCCGCTCGGCAGCACGTCGAGTGTGGCAAAGTAATCGCCCGGGCGCTCGGCGCGGCGGATGAGGTCGGCCGAGCCATCGGGGCGCAGCAGCACCTCGGCGGAGCGCAGACGGCCGTTGTAGTTGTAGCCCATGGAGTAGCCATGCGCGCCGGTATCGTGGATCACGAGCACATCACCCATGTCGATCTGCGGTAGCTCGCGGTCGATGGCGAACTTGTCGTTGTTCTCGCACAGATTGCCCGTAATGTCGTACGTGTTTGTGACAGGCGCCGCGGTCTTGTCGGCGCCACCCGGCTGACCCATTACCGTAATGTGGTGGTAGGCGCCGTACATGGCAGGACGGATCAGATCGACGGCGCTTGCGTCGACACCGATATAGTCCTTGTAGATCTGCTTTTCGTGGATAGCCTTGGTGACCAGGCAGCCGTAGGGCCCCATCATAAAGCGGCCCATCTCGGTGCAGATGGCCACATCGCCCATACCGGCGGGAACCAGGATCTCGTCGTAGGCCGCGTGCACCCCCTCGCCGATGGCGTGAATGTCGTTGGCCTGCTGCTCGGGTAGATAGGGGATGCCGACGCCGCCGGACAGATTGATGAAGGCGACATGTGCACCGGTCTCGCGCTCCAGGCGCACGGCAAGCTCAAAGAGGATGCGCGCGAGCTTGGGGTAGTAGTCGTTGGTGACGGTGTTGCTGGCAAGGAATGCGTGGATGCCAAAGTCCTCGGCGCCTTTGGCTTTGAGCATGTGGAAGGCCTCGAAGAGTTGCTCGGTGGTCATGCCGTATTTGGAGTCGCCGGGGTTATCCATGATGCCGTTGGAGAGCTGGAACAAGCCGCCCGGATTAAAGCGGCAGCTGACCGTCTTGGGGATGGGCCCCGCAACGCGCTCAAAGAACTCGATGTGGCTGATGTCGTCAAAGTTGACGATGGCGCCCAATTTGTCGGCGAGCTCAAAGTCCGCTGCCGGTGTGTCGTTGGACGAGAACATGATGTCGTGTCCCGTGATGCCCAGCGAGCGGGCGATCATGAGCTCGGTATAGCTCGAGCAATCGCAGCCGCAGCCGTATTCGTTGAGAATGGAGATGAGCGCCGGGTTGGGATTGGCCTTGACGGCAAAGTATTCCTTAAAGCCCGGGTTCCATGCAAAGGCATCGCGCACCTCTTGCATGTTGCGGCGGATGCCCGCCTCGTCATATAGATGAAACGGCGTGGGGAACTGCTCGACGATATGCTCGAGCGTCTCCTTGTCCACAAACGGCTGCTTGGCCGCATATGCCTCGTTGGGGGTCAATGCCATGTCCCGTAAACCTCGCTATCCAGACGGCGCCATCTGCGCATCGAATCCGCATAGCGTGGACCCAATGTCCGGATAGCGCTCCCGCATTGCTGCAGACAGTCCTGCGGGTGTTTCCCGCAGGCCCACCAGGTTGTTCGTGCCCGAAAAGCCCAGTTCGGCGGGTTTTGCCTCCCCACGGGGTCAAAGCCTGCCGGCTCGCCCGCGGTTCTTCGCGCCCGCGCCTCTATCAAGTGGTAACGACCCTACCACGTTGCACTTTACCAAACAAGAGTATTCGTATATAACGTTTAAAAAATGCAGGGATATGCTGGAAACAAGGGTGCGGCAATCTTGCGGCACAATAAGATGGCAACTGGCGCGCACCTATGAAAGGAACCTTTATGACCGAGCTCCAAGAACTCCGTCGCTATCGGCGCGACTTGCACAGGATCCCGGAGCTCGACTTCGATCTTCCACAGACTATCGCTTATATTGAGGGCGTGTTGAGGCCGCTCGCCTGCGAGGTGACTCATCCGTGTCCCAGCTGTGTCTGCGCTTTCTTCGATGCCGGTACGGGCGCCGCGCATGCTACGGCGATTCGCGCCGACATGGATGCCCTGCCCATCGCGGAGGCAACGGGTGCGGCTTTTGCCTCGACGCATCCCGGCAAGATGCATGCGTGCGGTCACGACGGTCACATGGCCATGGCGCTCGCGGCGGCGACTTTTGTCGACCGAGCGATTCGTGAGCAGCCGGGTGCCATCAAGCGCAACGTGCTCTTTGTGTTTCAGCCGGCCGAGGAAACGACCGGTGGCGCCAAGACGGTGTGTGAGAGCGGCGTATTCGTGCGCTATGGGGCAGATCGCATCTTCGGGTTCCACGTATGGCCCGACCTGCCTGCAAACACGTTGGCGAGCTGCTCCGGTCCATTGCTGGCGCGCTCGAGTGAGACGCACGTGCGCATTCACGGGACAAGTATCCATATCGCCAAGACTTACGGCGTTCCCGTAAACGAATCACACGATGCGGCGCTGGCGGCTGCCAAGTTCTTGGTCGCCGAGCGCGAATTGATGGACGAGTTGGGTGCCGACGAGCCCTGCATTGGTAAGTTCGGCCTGCTGCAGGCCGGCACCGTCTGCAACGCGGTGGCGGGGGAGGCCCATGTTGCCGGCAGCCTGCGTGTGTTTACAGACGACATGTTCGACCGTGCACGCGGGGGCGTGCACCGCGTGCTTGATGAGGCATGCGCTGCAACGGGCTGCACGTACGATCTTGACTTTGCCGAGGGCTATCCGCCGGTTGACAACGACCCCGAGCTATTTGCCAATGTCGCGCCTGCCTTGCCCGAGCTGCAGCTCGTGGATGAGCCTTTGCTGATTGCCGAGGACTTCGCTTTCTATCAGCGCCATCTGCCGGGTGTGTTCTTCTTGCTGGGCACGGGCGTTCCTGTCAGTCAGGATAACCCGAGCGACGCCGAGGGCTGTCCCGCCTATGCCACGAGTGCCCTGCATACTGATACCATGCTCTTTGACGAGGAAGTCCTGCTCAAAGGCCTCGATGTCTACAAACGATTACTTTTGCTTGGTTAATTGACGTGGACGTTTGTTCTCGAAAATACGAACAAATGTACGCTATAATAGGGATATAACTCTATAGAAACGTTTGACGTTATTAACGTAAGGCGATACTATGATTGCATCATATAAAGATGAAGACACTGAACGCTTTGCAATGGGTGTGCGGATTAGGAAGTTCATTCCTTTTGAGCGGGTCGCCTTGAGGAAGATTCGCCAACTGCAGATCTGCGCTTCGCTTGATGATCTTCGCGTTCCGCCAGGCAATCGTCTTGAAGCGTTGAAGGGCGATCGCGCCGGTCAATATAGTATCCGTGTCAATGAGCGCTATCGGGTCTGTTTTGAGTGGAGACAGGGGATGGCTTGGAATGTTGAAATCGTCGATTATCACAAGTGACAAAACTGATGCTGGCTTGTTGTCGCCGGTGGCCCCCGGCGAGCTTCTCAAAGAGGAATTTCTTGTCCCTATGGGTATTTCTCAATATCGCCTTGCTAAGGAGACCGGGATTCCGGCTCAGCGTATTGGGCAGATTATTTTGGGAAGGCGTCGTGTTACGGCTGACACCGATCTTCGTCTTTGCCGCTACTTTGGCCTGACGGATGGCTATTGGCTTCGAGCCCAGATCGCGTTTGACCTCGAGGCAGAGAAGAGGCGCATCGAACCGGAACTGGATAAGATCGTTCCCGTTCAGCAGGTCGTTGCGTTGTAGCGCTCAAAGATGTTGAGGTTGGAGTGACGATGGAACGACGCCGACAGTCTGTCGTATATAGTCCTGGTGGGTGCGGATGCGGCTTGCTGCTGCTCCCGGTTATTGCTGTGAGCATTGGCGTGATGTTTGCGCTTGCTGGACTGGCGGCAGCGGCACTTGTGCTGTTGATTGTGGCCATTGGCGTGACGATTTGGCTCTGCCGCAATCGCGAGCAACGCCGTGCCGACGGTAACACCAATGTCGGATGGGTCTTCTTTCTGATCATTGCGTACCTGCTGAGTGTCAGCTACCTGGTCTTCTTTGTCCTGTTGATGATGAGTGCCTTTACCGGGGAATCCGTCACGGTGGGGTAGGCTTCGACGAGCCTCTTGAGGATGAGAAAAGGAGCTGGATGGGAAATGCCCCCATCCGGCTCCATTGCTCAATATTGGCGTGCACTTCTACTCGGCTGCCTCGCGGCGAGCGACCTCGTCGATCAAGATGGCGTCGCCGTGTTTGGCGGCGGCAATGCTCGCGGCCATAAACATGCCCATTGCCGTGATGTAGGCGAAGAGCATCGACGGCGCCACGTCCATGACGATGCCGGAGAGAATCGGTGTCGCCACCTGAGCCGCCATGCTCACGGTGTAGTAGTAACCGGAGTAGCGGCCTACGCTTTGGGAGCTGCAGCACTCCAGAATCATCGTGTACACGCACAGGTCCACGCCGCCCAACGCGACGCCCATCAACAAAAAGACGCCGTACAACACGGGCGAGAAGCCGGGTGCCAGCCAAAGAAGCGCGGGGCACAAAACCATGATGACGGCGGTGCCCAGGGCGACCTTTTTGCGGCCGATTTTGAGCGAAAGGTTTGCCAGGGGTACGTAGCTTAGCAGCGCGCCTGCAATCGTCGCGATATTGATGATGGCATAGGAACCGCCCTCCATGCCGTAGAACATATCGGCATAACGGCTGATATTGGTGGTCATGGCGTTATAGCTCATGTAGTAGAAAAACGTTGCAGCGAGCAGCATGATGATGGAGCGGTGTACGCCGGCGTCTGCAACGCGATCTTTACCGCTGGCCTCGGGGGAGTCATCTTTGTCAATCTGATCTTCGTCGATGCCCATGGACAGCGATTTCTCGCGCATCTTTTCGACGAGGGCGGGCTCACGGACAAAGATGCCGTAGACAACGGCCGACACGAGGATAAAGGCGGCCTGCAAGATAAAGAGCGGAAGATAATTGGGTTTGTCGGCCCTGGGAACCATGACCGAGATGGCGACGAGCATAAGGCCCGTTCCCGCATAGCCGACGATCTTCTCGATTGAGTCCGCCTTGGTTCGAAGTGGGCGAGGCGTAATATCGGCCACGATGGCAACCGTCATGGTGCGGTAGGCACATATTGCCAAAAGCGTGAGGATAATCGCGCCAATGAGCAGAGGTAGGCTGCCCATGTTGTTGGCAATCGCGATGAGCGGGACGGAGAGCATTGCCACCGCGGAGCCGCCCAAGATAAAGGGCGTTCGACGTCCGAGTTTGCTTGCGCAGCGGTCCGAGAGGATGCCAAAGAGCGGAAGCAGGAACAAGCCAAAGACATTATCGATGGCCATGATCGCGCCGGTGAGCGAGTTGGATAGGCCAAAGGTCCCTGTGAGCATCTTGGGAACGATGCCGTCGTAGACCTGCCAAAAGCTGATCATGCCCATAAAGGGTAGGGAGGCGAGGGCGACGGCCTTGGTGTCGAGCCGGGCCGCCCGCTTAAGATTTGGTTGGGTCATGCTGGTTCTCCTGGTCGGTAAAAGCGGGGAGGGGCGCTATCGGCCCTCCCGTCCTACAGTTGTCCAAGGTTGGCGAGAAACGCCACATAGAATTCGATACCGCGCTTGTAGACGTCGACGCCGATGCGTTCGTTGGCGGCATGGATGAGCTTGCGTGCCTCACCCGAGTAGATAAAGCCGCAGAAGCGGTAGACGCGATCGCAGATCTCGTTGAACTCGCGCGAGTCGGTGCAGGAGTTCTGCACGTAGGGAGCAAAGCCGGCCTCGGGATAGACACCCGACACGCAGCGATGGATGTAGTTGAAGGCGGAATCGTCTTCGTAAGGCGAGATGGGCGCGGGCTCGGTGTAGGGAATCGCCTCGTTGATTTCGACGGTGACATGGTCGGGGCTTACGCCCGAGGCGCGGCGAGCTTGCGGGCGCGCTCAACGGCATCGGCGATACTCTCAAACGGAGCGATGCGCACGTTGAAGTTGGCGCGAGCAGCTGGTGGCAGCACATTGTGCGCATTGGAGCCTTCGAGCTGCGTGAGCGCATAGGTTGTGCGCAGCATGGCCGAGGTCTCGGGGCTGGCGGCCATGATCTTGGTAACCGCGGGGCGCGTGAGCCACAGGTTGCCAAAGATTGCCTGATACGTCGCGCTGCTACGGGCACCCAACTCGGTCAGTGTAGCCTCGACGGCGGGCGTGAGCTGCGGCTTGCCGGGGTTGGCCGAGATAGTCTCGCATACACGGCAGAGAAGACGGCAGGCATCGTTTGCCGCAGGCGTAGAGGCATGGCCGCCGTCGGCGCGCGCCGTGACGGTAAGGTCGACGTGGCCCTTCTCGGACACACCTACCATGGCAACGGGTTCGGTGACGCCGAGCGGGGCATTGGTTGCCACGGCTCCACCCTCATCGAGCACCATATAGGGATGGATGTTGTGCTCGCGAAGCCACTGCACTGCATGGGTTGCAGTAGGCGCGGCGATTTCCTCGCCATCGCTCGAGAAGAACCAGACATCGCGCGGGGGAACGAAGCCCTGATCGATGAGGTGCTCGGTGGCCTCGAGAAAAGCAGAGACGATGCACTTGGTGTCGAGTGAACCGCGGGCCCAGATTTCGCCGTCGATGATCTCGGCTCCAAAGGGATCATGCTTCCAGTCTTGGCCCTCGACGGGCACGACGTCCTGATGCGCCATCATGACGATGGGGTCCAAGGCGGAATCGGCGCCAGGCCAACGCAGGAGCATGCCAAAGTCGTCGATGCGTGTGGGCTCGGCGACTTTAAAGAAATGCGGATAAAGTCGCTGAAGCGTGGGAATCCACTGACTGAAGGGCTCATCGTCGCGCTCGGCGATGTTCTCACGCGAAACAGTGGGGATGCGCAGCAATTCGCAAAAGCGCTCGACGGCTGCCTCGTCTGCCTTGTAGGTGCCTGCATCAAGAGGCGCGCCCTGTGCGACCGATACCGATGCTCCCATGGTGGGACTCCTTTCGTGTTGTATATCGAATACGTCAAGATTATCGCCCGCACCGCGCGTGGGAAACGGCGAAACACGTTGTTCATCTGAGGGCGGCGGGTCGGACAGCCTTAGCCGACGATGACCGTGCCGTCTTCGGCCACAGTGATGGCGTCTCCCGTCGATACGGCATCGAGAAACTCATCGCCCAGGTTGTCAATGGTGGGCATGGGGGTGTCGGTCCATACGCCCGAGAGAATCGCGCCAGCGGCGGCAAGGCTGTCAATGGGTTTGGAAAACAGCAGGCATGCGGGTTGGCGTCCCATTTTGGTGGCGCAGAAGAGCACCATGCCGCCTGTGGTGGAGCCGATAGTCTGCGGAAGGCACAGGGCACATCCCGCCAAAGGTTTGCCGTACAAGTCGGGATTGTTTTGGTCGGAACACGTGGCCTTTTTGTCGCCAAACATCAGTGCCTTCTGAAACGATGCGAGTGTGTTGAGCCCTCCGTGAGAGACGAGTGCCTTGGCGTGGGCAGTTCCGGGGACAACGACGCGGCCGTGAAAGATTTTTTCCATGAGGAGTCGCCTTCCTATTTGATTGGTTTTCCGGTGGTGACGTAGGCGAGCACCTCGTCGTCGGTGTAGTAGCGCGATGCCGAGTACGTACGCAACTTGTTGGAGTTGGTGATGATGGGCATGCTGCCGCACAGCGGGTTGTTGGTGTACATAAGCGGGCAGATGCTCGAGACGACGGCGCCGGTAGTCGAGAGGCGTCTGTATGCCGCAGTCTTGCGGAAGGCGTCTGCCACAGATGGGGCGGCGGTCAGCACGGTGGGTACTTGCACGCGGCGGTTGCCGGAGGCGCTCAGCCCATCGCAGATAGCGTCTGCCCAGTGGGCGAGTTGTGCAGACGAGAGATGGGGGCAGCCGATGAAGGCCAGCTTGGGGCGCGCGCCCGGGTTCTTCCACATAACGGGGTAGCTCGAGCGGATGCGTTCCAGCTCGGCGTCGTCAATGCGATAGATTTGGGCGTCTGGTGCTATGAGTTGTTCGCCTTGTTCGACGGCCTCGGGCGTGATGCCGTCCACGTGGTAGAGCCCGACAGCGCCGTTCGATGCGCTGGCGGCGCCCATGTCCTTAAGGTAGTCCTGCGTGCCGGGTGTGAGTTTGCGGCCAAGCCAGCGGTCGAGGCCTTTAATGTAAGGGACGTCTTCCATCACCCTCATGCCAATGGCGCTGCCAAGCACTTGCGCTTCGGGCTTGCGCTTACAGTCGACTTCGATGATCCAGGTCGCCTTGCGGCCCTCATCGGTGAGCAGGCCGAATTCCGGGACAAAGCCGGCAATTGAGCCGAACATCTCGATGATGCCGGAGTTGCGATTGCAGCGAGCGCCCAACACGGAGTTGGCAAAGACCACGGCGCTGCTTTCTGCCCAGCTTAGGATGTCGCCACGCCGAGGTCGATTGCCAACCTCGGGCTGGTAGCAGGTGCAGGTGAAAGCATCGCTGTCCAATAGACCCATGCTGCGCAGCTGTGCCTCATAATCGTCTTGTTTGGAATACATAATCTTGAACAGCAACTTTTGCAGCGGGTTGGCCGGGACGGCGGGGTCGAGGGGCCTCGGGTCGACCGAGAATGACTGACCGGACAGGGCGCCGTCTTTCAGCAGCTCATCCATAAGGTCATAGACTGGACCGAGCATGGAGAGGCCAAAACTTGTGACAAGATGACCGTTTGCGCCGGTCACGGGAACCATACGCTCGGCGCCAAAGCATTCGCCGTACATAACGAGGGTCTTGACCACTTTGGCCATGGCGGGGCCCTTGGCGCCGTCGAGCAGGGCTTGTTGCTGGGAGGTCAGGTTCATCTGTGAGCCCATCCTTTCGTGTTAGATATTGGTGCCGAGTCGGTATGCCGCACGGACCGCTTCGAGCACGCGGCCGGGTGCAAACCCATCGCCGATGTTATGCATCTCGTCTGCGGCGTGCGTCTGCTGCAGTTTGTAGAACAGCGCGTCGTCGGGGTGTCCGCCGCAGGCAATGATTACCAGGTCGCAGGTTAGCTCGAGTGACTTCCAGTCGTTGCCGATTTTGGGTGCGAGCGGGTTTTCGACGTTCTCGGGCAAGACCGGTGACCACGAGACGTAGGGGTCGGGAACGTTTTTGTGGCAGTTGCGACTCAAGTGGAGACGCGCACACCTCGATGGGGCTCCAGACTCGCGTTTGCCTTCGACCTCCGCGCGCTCGACGCGTGTCATATTGAGAAGCCGCACATTGCGTCCCCTGAGCGCATGGAGTAGGTGGCCACGATTTGCCGTACAGGCGCCCTGCATCATGTGAGGCAGCATTTCAATTACGCTGACCTGTGGTATGCCGTGTTCGACGGTGAGCCATTGGGCAACCTCGCAGCCCACGGCCCCTCCGCCAATGATGGCGACGGTTTTGGCGGTACCAAGCAGCGCGGGTTGGCGCAGTAGCTGCGTTGCCTGCACGGCGTGGCCCGATGCTGCAAGCTCCGTAAGGCCGGGGATGGGCGGTATCGCATTGGAAGTGCCTGTCGCGCACACGATTGCGTCGAAGCCTGCTTTTGCAAGATCTTCGGCGCGTGCTGCCCGTCCAAGCTCGAGTGTCAGGTTCCCGTTGGGTTTTTCTGTCTGCTCGCGCACCTGTCGAACAAGATAGGAGCGGTAATTATCGAGGTCGAACTTGATCCGGGCGGCGCTGGCGGAGAGGAGTTTTCCTCCAAGTTCATCTTCGGCGTCGATGAGCTTTACGTCGTGGCCGCGACGCGCGGCGATTAGCGCACAGACCATCCCGGCGGGTCCGGCTCCTATCACCGCTATGCGTTTGGATTCTATGGCGGGAGCGGGTGTCTGGGGCATGAGGTATTCAAAGCTGCAGCGTGGATTGACGGCACACTGCGGATGGCCCCCTTCGACAAACTCGTTGAGGCATCCTTCCTGGCATCCGATGCAGGGGCGAATATCTGCCACGCGACCGGCGTACGCCTTGTTGGGCCACTCGGGATCCGCAAGCAGCGGGCGTCCGAGCATGATCATATCGGCGTTGCCATTGCGAAGGGCGCGTTCGGCAATGTCGGGGTAGCCCAGCTTACCCACCGCGACAACGGGTATGGGAAGGCCGGCATTGGAGCGGATCTTGTCGGCGGCAAAGCGCTCCCGAACGGTGCGCGCCACGGGAACGAAGCAGCCTGCGGGCATGCTCGCAGGCGGGTGGGGCATCCACCAGTTGTCATAGCAACCAAGGTCGACGTCAAAGATGTCTACTCCCGCCGCCACGAGCTCTTCCATGTAACACAGGGTCTGTTCGACTGTGCGGCCGCCGCGCATGCGTCCCAGATAGGTCGAATTCATGACGTGCTCGTCATAGGTTTCCTCGAGTGCAAGCGAAAGGTCGATGCGGTACATGATGGGGTAGTCGGGCCCAACGCGGCGACGGATTTCTTTGACCATATCGAGGCCAAATTGACGCCAATCGGCATAACGTCCGAGCTTGCGATGATTAAAGGCGGGGTTTCCGAGCTGCTCGATAAGATAACCCTCGTGCCCGTGCAAATAGACGCCATCGATGCCCATGGCATGGGCATCGGCCGCCGCTTGGCCGATATTGTTTACGATACGGCGCAGCTTTTGGTCCGAGAGGCGCATGCATGGAATGGCGGGGATATAGTAGTTAGGCAAGAAACTCGCGGAGACCGGAAACTTTTTTTGCGTGATGAGGCATTGCGGGTTGCCCACGCGGCCGAGTCCAGCCGTAAGCTGGACAAAAATGCGCGATCCGAAGGCATGAACGCCTTGGGCAAGGTCGCGCCAGCCTGCCATAACGGTTCGGCTTCGATCGATGCGCGGGAAATAGGTGAGCTTGTCCAGCTCGGTGACCGTGGTATCGATGCCGTGGCTTACCGGCACGAGTCCTGTTGTGATGAGACCGCAGCCGCCTTTGGCGCGGGCGAAAAAGTACTGCAGCATCATGTCACTGGGGCGGCCAGTTTCCTCGCACATGTCGATATTGCCCATCGGTGCCATGACAATGCGGTTTTTGACGGTGAGCTTGTTAATTTTGATGGGAGAGAAGAGCTTATTAAAAGGATAGAGCTCTTGTGTCATGCGGGACAATCCACAACCGGAATTTTTGGCGGGCCAGCTGTCGAATGAGTCGACGAGTTGCTGCACCAGTACGTCTTTTCCCAATGAGGTTCCTTTCAGATGTTGACAAGGTAACAAAGCAGTTTACGTCTAAATGTTTAATAGTCAACAACAAAGGCATGAGTTCGGTGAAGGAAGAAAGGGACTAATGAGTGTCAGATGGCAAGCTGTGTTGCGACATTAGCTCCCAGCTAATGAATTTGAGTTCGCTGCCTCCTACGATGTGCTGTGCGCCGGCACGGTAGCCGGATCGTAGGAAGGATGCATAATGGCAAAAGAGGGAAAGAAGCCGATTGGCAAGATTGTCCTAGGCGTCATCGTGGTGCTGGTTATTGCCGGTGCCGTGGGCTCTATGGGCGGCAACTCAACCGATTCGTCTGCGAACGATTCGGCAAAACCTGCCGAGACGACACAGCAGGCTGAGGAGCAAAAAGAACCGCAAGAACCGTATACCATTGCTGACGAGGCTGAAGACACCTCCAATCAGTTTGCCTATAAGATCACGGGTACGCTGACCAATAACACGGACAAGGAAAAGAGCTACATTCAGATTGAGTATGTTCTGTATGATGCTGATGGCAACCAGGTTGGAACGGCTCTTGCAAACACCAATCATCTGAAGGCGGGCGGCTCCTGGAAGTTCGAGGCGCTGGGCACGGTGTCTCCCGATCAGGTCGCCAGTTGGGAGCGCTCGGATGTGAGCGGTTTCTAGCATGTTGCATGCACTGGGGGAGGTGAAGTCGTATGCCCGATAAAAAGCTGACTGAGGAGCTGCTCAATGAGCTTCTCGATGCGCCAAGCATTGATGGCTATATCAAGGGGCATGACTTTGCCGCCCCGTCGCTTTCGGACTACTTAAAGCAGCTTCTGCAAGAGAAAGGTCTGGAGCGTTCGCGCGTGGTGCGTATGGCCGACCTCAACGAGACGTTTGGCTATCAGATCTTTACCGGTACGCGGCATCCAAGTCGCAATAAGGTGCTGCAGATTGCCTTCGCCATGGCGCTAACGCTCAAGGAAACCAACCGCACCTTGACGGCGGCGGGTGCCAATGTCCTCAACTGCAAGGATCGCCGTGACGCCATCATCATTTTCTGTATCGATCGTGGCTGCAGCCTGCAAAAGGTGAACGAGGAGCTGTATCGCTTTGGCGAGGAGACGGTGAGTTAACGGCTAACTGCTGGCGGAAGCGCCGTTCACGATATTTAGAACGTGCAGGGCACGGGCGTCATTGGGCGTCCGTGCCCTGCGTTATTATGGACGCTATGGATACTCAGAGCCCAACATATTCCGATGATGAGCTGACCGCTGCGCTCGCCGGACACCTGGCGTCACTTGAGCGTGATGACAGTTATCGCGTAGACCGTGTGCTCAAGCACTCCGACGTCGAGACGACCGAGCTCGTATACTTTGAGGGCTCTGGCGGGGGATCTCTTGGCCCCTTTGTTCGCAAGCGCATCGACGCGTCGGCCCAGATTGGCGGGGCGTATGAACGCCTGTTTGCGGCCCAGCATGCCGGGCGACGTTACGAGCACTTGCCTCGGATTGTCGATTGCCGCCGCGTGGGCGACGAGCTTTGCGTGGTCATGGAATATATCGAAGGCGAAACGCTCGGGGCCCTGGTGGGGCGTTTGGGTGCGACGCCCGATTATGCTTGTGAGCTGTTTGGCGCCCTTTGTGATGCAGTTGCGGAGCTCCATGCCGGCTTTGCGTCGGCGGGGGAGATGACTGCGCCGGTGATCCATCGCGACCTAAAGCCCTCGAATATCATCGTTTCGGGCGCGAACTATACGCCCGATACAGGCATGACGTTTTCATCGCTGGTGATTATCGACTTGGGAATCGCTCGCGTGTGGCGCGAAGGAGCCGATGCCGATACCGTTAAGTTTGGTACGCGACCCTATGCGCCACCCGAACAGTACGGTTTTGGCCAGACGAGCGTGCGCAGCGATGTCTATGCGCTCGGTGCCCTGCTGTTCTTTTGTCTGACGGGGGCCGATCCCAAGCCAGGTCGGAACATGCGCGAGCAATGCGAGACATATGACGTCCCCGCCTCGCTTGCCGATGTTATTTGCATGGCGATGGCGCTCGATCCGGACAAGCGCTTTGCAAGTGCGAAGGCGCTAGGGCACGCTGTGCGCGCATCCTATGCGTTGTCCGCACCGACGCCGTCGTCCGCGCCGAATGCTGCTTCCTTCCAAGAGCCTCCAGAGCGGCGAGCTGTGTGCCCTGCGCCCGTGCTCCCCACGGATCAATCTCAGGGTGGGTTGCCATTGGTGCCTGAGCGCCCGAGTTTAATCTCCCGCATTCCCGACACCGTTGGGCGCATTTGGAACGGATTCGTCTATCTTTCGCTACTTGTTTTCTTTGCCGGAAGCCATTTTGCCGTTTTTCATCCCACGGGCGCCAACCAAAACTACCCGATGTGGTTTCTCGCGATTGAGTATTTTATCTTCGTTGACGGTCTCATAGTGCTCATTCATTTTGTGATGCTCGATAAACGCCGCCTTCGCCGGCGGTTTGAGCTACTCGATAGATATCGCGGTAAAAAGCTTGCAAAGCTCTGGCTCAAGGCTATGGGTGTGCTCTTGTTGGCAATGATCATCATTGTTGCCATCGCAAACGCGACTGGCATCGTCGATACCTCCGTCGCATAAAAGAAAAAAGGGCCCCAATTGGGGCCCTTTGACGTTGATCTTAGATGCGGTTCATCTGGGTTGCAACCTTGTTGTACCAGTCCTGCCACGTGGGCGGGCAGTACTTTTTGGCGGCTTCCGGGGTAAGCGTGGAGTCATAGTTGGCGCCCAGGTAGGCAACGTGGGCAGAGACGCCCTCGCTCCAGCTACCAAAGCTCCGCCAGCCGCCGCCGCGGGCGCTCCAGCCCCAGGCGTTATAGGAGCCGGAACAATAGAGGCCCTTGCTGCTCTCGATGCAGGCGATGGCGGGAGACCAGCGAGGGTCAACAGCGGTGTTCCAGGCGGCGACGGCAAAGGTGTAACCCTGGCCTGCCATGGGGGAGCCGGCGAGGTAGTTGTCGATGCGACTCGTCCACTCGTTGATAAACGAGTCGTAATCGGAGTTGCCGGTATTGGAGTTGTTCACCGTGGTGTCAATGGTGGTGTTGGCGTTATTGGCCTGGCTGTTGGAGTTGTTGCCGCTCACGCCCTCGCCCGAGAGCTTCTCGGCGGCAGCGGCCTTGTCGGCCTCGAGCTTGGCCAGCTCGGCGGCATTCTCCTGCTCGGCCTTTGCCTGGGCTTCGCTGCGAAGCTGCTGGGCCTGTGCCAGTGCGTCCTCGGCGGTTTTCTGCTCGGTTTCGAGTTGGGACTTGGCCTGCTCGAGCTCGGTCTTGTTCTGCTCGAGCTCGGTCTGCATCTTGTTAAGCTCTTCGATCTCGTCGACGCTCGAGCTCGTGATCTGGTTGGTGTACTTGCAGGTGGTGATGAACTCTCCCAGGCTCTGCGCATTGACCAGGAAGCTCACGATGGGGTTGGTGCCCTTCTGGTACTTATATAGATCGCGCATGGCGGAGCTCGCCTTGGCCTGCTGATCGGGAAGTTCGGCTTCGATCTTCTCGATGCTTGCCTCGTTGGTGTCGATTTGCTTCTGCAGATCCTCGAGCTTGGTGCGGGCCTCGTTGTAGGCACTCGTGGCGGTTTCGATCTTCTGCTGGGCAGCGGAAAGCTGATCCTGCGTTGCCTGCGAGGCGGCATAGGCTGCGACGGGGGAGAGCATCGGCGCGGCCGTCAGTGCAACGGCGAGCGCGGCGCTCGTGATGATACGAGCCGGCTTCGACGCGATGAGCGCTGCGGTGCGATGGTTCGAATGCTGCATCCAGTCCCTCTGCAATCAATCGTAGGTTATGGTTCGAAAGGTATTCTACTACTGCTTTCGACCTCAACTTGAACCTTAAAGGTTCTAAAGGGTCAAGTTGAACTTGAGGCTTTAGCCTTGACCTGCAGTTATAGTGAATTGTTGAGAAACCATAGAGTTTAACTTTAACGTTACGGAACCCTGCGGGCTCGATCATAAGCGCCTGCTTGCCATAGATATGGTGGAACTTTGGGAAGCGGCAGCTTGGCACGCTAGAATAAACCAGTTGCATAAAGACCGCCCATCGTACGGGCAGTTGATGATAGGAAGTTTCCATGGCATTGCAGTTTACAGAGCGCGAGTTTATACCCGTGCTGCTCGGCGGCGATATCAACGCCTATTCGGTGGCGCGCGCCTTCTACGAGGAGTATCAGGTCAAGAGTCTGGTCTTTGGCAAGTATCATACAGGTCCTGCATACCGCAGCCAGATTATCGACTATACGCCCAATGTGGATATCGATACCATGCCGGTCATGATCGAGACCGTCAACGGCATTGCGCAGGCCAATCCCGATAAGAAGATTATTCTGATGGGCTGCGGCGATAACTACGTCGCGCTTGCCGCACAGGCTCAGGATGCCGGCCAGCTTGCCTCCAACGTCATCGCGCCCTATGCGCCCTACAGCATGCTCGAGCAGTGCCAGAAGAAGGAGATCTTCTACGAGCTGTGCGAGAAGCACGGTGTGCCCTATCCGCACACGTTTACCTTTACCATGGCGATGCTCAACGCCCAGGGCGAGGCTTCCGCCGAGGTGCTCGACCAGATCGACTTCCCCTTCCCGATGATTCTGAAGCCCTCTGACGGCATTATGTGGTGGGAGCACGAGTTCGAGGGCCAGAAGAAGGCCTACGAGATTGCCGATCGCGCCGAGCTGGAGCAGGTCATTCGCGATGTGTATATGAGCGGCTACACCGACGACCTAATTCTGCAGGACCGCGTGCCCGGCAACGACGAGTACATGCGCGTACTGACCAGTTATTCCGATCGCAACGGCAAGGTTCGCATGATGTGCCTGGGTCACGTGCTGCTCGAGGAGCATCAGCCCCATGGTGTCGGCAACCACGCCTGCATCATCACTGAGCCCAACGACAAGCTCATGGGTGGCGTGCGCAAGTTGCTCGAAGATCTCAAGTTTACGGGTTTCTCCAACTTTGACGTCAAGTACGACGAGCGCGACGGTTCGTTTAAGTTCTTCGACTTCAACACCCGCCAGGGCCGCAGTAACTACTACGTTACCAACAGCGGCTTTAACGTTGCCAAGTACGTGGTGGATGAGTACGTGTACAACCGCCCGTTTGAGCCGGAGTTCGTGACGGCGCAGGACGAGGCGCTGTGGATGGTTGTCCCCATGGGCGTCGTTGACAAGTACGTCAAGGACCCCGAGTTGCGTGCGAAGGCGCATCGTCTGGCCAAGGAGGGCAAGGCTGCCGATCCTTCGTTTATGAAGGGCGACTTTGTCTTTAACCGCTGGCTGCGCATGTGGCACACCAAGTTGCGTCACTTTAAGCTGTTCAAGACGTATTACAAATAGGATGAACGTCGCGCCCGCCCGGTTTGTATCGGGCGGGCGCGGGTATGATACGCGCAATGGTGCGAGTGTCACCAAGGAGGCGGCGATGGAAAAACTGGGAGTTATCGGCGGTATGGGCGCCGAGGCCACGTCGTATTACTACGACCAGGTGGTGCGTCACACGGCGGCCGCCTGCGATCAGGAGCATATCGACATGGTGGTGCTCTCTAAGTCGACCATGCCCGACCGTACGCTGGCCATCAAGACCGGCGAGCATGCCGAGCTGCTGGCGACCATGAAGGAATGTGCGCAGGCGCTCGAGGGGCTGGGCTGTGCGCACATTGCCATTCCCTGCAACACGTCACACTACTTCTACGACCAGATCCAGTCGTTTACCAAGGTGCCGATTATCCATATGCCGCGCGAGTCGGTTCGCTATGCCCTGGCGGGCGCGGTGATGGGGGAGTGCGAGTTCGACCCCAACTTGAGCATGCCGGCCGAGCCGGTGCGCAAGATCGGCATTATGGGTACCGACGGCACCGTGGGCGCCGGCGTCTACGGGCGCGAGTGCGAGGCGGCAGGTGTCGAAGTCGTCTACCCCAGCGAGAAGCGTCAGGCCGACGTGATGTCGCTCATCTACGATGACGTGAAGGCAGGACGCGAGCCCGATATGGATAAGTTCGATCGTGTGATGTGGGAGTTCGCTCGCAGCGGCTGCGATCGCGTCATCCTGGCCTGCACCGAGCTCTCGGTGCTGCAAAAGTACCGAGAGATGCCCGAGATCACTCTCGACGCTATGGACGTCCTGGTACGCGAGTCCATTATCCGTAGCGGAGCCCCCTACCGCCTGTAGCCCTCGACCTGCCAAAAAGGGACAGGTTTATTTTGGTTGGTTTTATCTTGGAAAACAGTAAGGCCCCGGCTCGTTTGATGCGAGCCGGGGCCTTTTGCGTTTGTCGGTTGCCGGTGACGATGGGTTAGAACAGGAAGCCGAGGACGATGAGAGCAATGCTGACAATAAGTATGGCAATGTCCAGACCCTTGATGGGGTATCGCTTGTACGAGCTCGCGCGCGTACGCAGGTAGAAGCCACGTTGCTCTGCCGCCAAGGCCGTGGCATCGGTTTTACCCACGCTCGAGATCAGTAGCGGCACGCACAGCGGCAGCATGAGTTTGAGCTTCTTGATGGGGTTCTTGGTGTCATACTCGACGCCGCGTGCGGTCTGCGCCTCCATGATGGCGTTCATCTCCTGGCCAAACACCGGCACAAAGCGCAGTGCCGTGGTAAAGGTGAAGGCGTAGCGATACGGCACGTGCAACACCTCCACGCAGGCGTTGGCAAGGTCGTTGAGCTTGGTCACCATGAGCATCAGGATGAGTGGTAGCGCTGCGCCCAGCAGGCGCAGGCATGCCTTGGAGCCGGTGATGAGACCCGTGTCGGTAACGAAGCCCCACACGATGTTGCCATCGCGCATAAAAGCCAGCTGCAGCACCAGCATGATGAACGCGAGCGGAATCAGCAGCTTGAGCAGCGCGAGCAGGCGGTCGACGACACCGGCGTAGGCTCCCAGCGCGAGCGTGAGCGCCAGAAAGCCCAGCAGTGCCACATAGGTGTCGGACAAGAAAATGCCGATGATGATGGCGGCGGCGAGGGCCAGTTTGATGACGGGGTTCAGGCGGTGTAGCAGCGTGTCACCCGGCATGTAGTCGATGACGTTAACCACGGCGGACCATCTCCTCGGTAATGCGTACGATATCAGTGACCTCACTCACCTGCGTAAAGGCGGGCGAGACGGTAGATGCCAGACGGCGCGAGAGTTCGATGACCTGGGGCGGCTCAACGTAGGCTTGCTGCATGAGTTCGATGTTCGAGAACAGTTCGTGCGTGCGGCCCCGGTCGAGGATGCGACCGTTGGCCATCACCACGATGCGTTCGGCAAAGTCGGAAACGACTTCCATGTCGTGACAGACCATGATGACGGCGCAACCGCGCTCGGCCATGGTGCGCACCGTTTCCATCACAGTCATGCACTCGCGGTAGTCCAGACCGCTCGTAGGCTCGTCGAGCACCACGATCTTGGGCTCGACCACTACAACGGAGGCGAGTGCCACCATCTGGCGCTGGCCGCGCGACAGCGAGAACGGTGCCTCGTCGGCGGGCAGACCAAAACGGTCGATGACCAGCTGGGAGCGACGCAGAGCTTCGCCGTGGTCGATGCCGGCAAGTTCTAGACCAAAGGCGACCTCGTCGAGCACGGTGTCTTTACAGATTTGGCGGTCGGGGTTCTGGAAAAGCGTTGCCACTTCGCGTGCGATGCGGCTCGTGGGAACCGATGCCGTGTCCAAGCCCGTAACGCGTACGCTGCCCGATGCGGGCCTGAGCAAACCCGTGAGCAGTTTGGTGAGCGTGGTTTTGCCGGCTCCGTTTTGGCCGACAATGCCCACGAGCTCGCCGGGGTAGAGCGTCAAGTTGAGGTCGTGGACGGCGGCGCCTCCATGGGGGTAGGAAAACTCGACATGGTCAAAGGCGAGCACCGGCTCGGCGTCTTTCGCATGCGGGCGCAGCGACGGTGCGTGCGGGGAGCCGGCTGGCGCCTGGGTATCACTTGTCGCACGGTCGGGGTCGACGATTTCCGTGATCAGGCGTTCTGCTTCGTCGACATCCAGGCAGGGCGTGCCGCTTACCAGGCCATCGGCCTCGAGACTGTTGAAGATGCGCGTGACGCGCGGGCAATCGACACCGATGGCGCGAAGCTTGTCGGTGTGCGCAAAGACCTCGTGCGGCTCACCTTGCAGCGCGATTTGGCCGTGATCGAGCACCAACACACGGTTGCAGTACTCCGAAAGCAAGGCGACCTTTTGCTCAACAACGACGATGGTGATGCCGAGCGTGCGGTTTGCCTCACGCAGTGTCTCGAAGACCAAGGTGGAACTGGCGGGGTCGAGTGCTGCGGTTGGCTCATCGAGCACTAAGACGCGCGGGCGCATGGCGAGGATGGCAGCGATGGCTACCTTTTGCTTTTGGCCGCCCGAGAGGGTGGCAATCTCGCGGTCGCGCAGGTCGCTAATGCCGACGGTCTTAAGCGTCTCGCTCACGCGCTGCTCGATTTGGTCGTGCGGAACGCCAAAGTTCTCGAGACCAAAGAGCATTTCATCCTCAACGACCGAAGCGACCATCTGCGTGTCGATGTCTTGCAGCACGCTGCCGACAATCTGCGATATGTCGGTGAGCGAGACCTCGCAGGTGTCGTGGCCGTCAACTAACACGGAGCCATAAAAGGCGCCGGTGTAGTGGTGAGGCACGGCGCCCGACAGACAGGCGGCAAGTGTGGACTTGCCGGCGCCCGAGGGCCCGATGATGCCGATGAAATCTCCCTTGTTCACGCTGAACGAGACGTTGCTGAGCGCCTGCTCGGTTTGCGCGCCATAGGAGAACGAGACATCGTCGACGTTGATGATCGTTTCCATGGATACCTTTCATAGTCATCGGGGACGTTCTTATATGACTAGTCGTTTAAGAACGTCCCCAAAAAGCTCGTTGTTTGGGACAGTCTTTGGTGGTGAAGCACGGAGACGGCTTTACGAGGTGCCCCAGGTTGGCGCGAAAGAGGAACGAAGCGTACTTGGGTACGCGAGCGACGAATGAACGCCAAGATGGGGTGGCTCGTAAAGCCGAGCAGGTTAGTTGAGCTTAAGGGCCTTCTGGATGGGCATGTAGAGAGCGCCGACCAGAATGGCGTTAAACACGGCGGTCATGGCGACGACGGGCAGCATGGCCGCGGCGAGCTCGCCCACCACGCCGAGCATGGCCATCTTGATGACCATGAAGATGACGCCGGAGACAAAGGTGGTCACGAATGTTGCGACGATGGCGACGACGGGCTTAACCTGGCCGTCCTTGGCGGCGGCGTTGACAATGACGGCCATGAGCATGGCGGCGATCCCTTCGGCGGCAAAATCGACAAACGGCGAGGTGGTGGTGATCTGGATCACGGCCGCCGAGATGAGACCTATGACGAGCGCCTGGCCAATGTTGGGACGAACGACCAGGATGGTGAGGCAGAAGGCCGAGATGATGAACTCGGGGCTGATCATGCCGCCCGAGATACCCGAGATTGCCTTGCCGACGGTGAAGTTGAGGATGAAGCCTGCGGCAAGCAGGATGGCGAGCAGGACAAGGGCGCGGATATCGAGTTTGCCGCGGTCGGCGGTCTGGACGGTGCGGGGCTGGGCGGTGGCGGTGGTGCTCTGAGACATGGTGAAAGTCCTTTCGAAATGGGGAGTGTAAGAGAAAAACGGAGGCGCGTGATGTGAATGCGATCGGGCTCGAGATAGAAAAAGGCCCCCGGTCGAAACCGGAGGCCTTCCAATCACCTAGAGCGCAAAAACAGGCGTGAGGGACTCACTGTCGACCGATCGTATTCGCATCACGCCACCACCAGTTGTTGAGGGACTTCATCGTGTTCTTCATCTTGGTGGCTCCTTTCGTGATGCCTTGGCGCGGTTGCACCTCGTTGCTGTTGCGCTGCACTATAGCACAGCGAAGTGTGTGCGGGGAAATCTTTTTTTGAAAAGATTTCGGCGGCGTTTCCTGCCGGTCAAAAGGGCAGGCTGAGCGGGCGGGATGACTCATGCGACCCCGCCCGTCTCTCGGAACGTGAGGGTCTTAGGCCTTCTTGCGACGATAAAGCACGAAGCCGCAGACACCGATGATGACGATGGCGCCAACGGCCATGGTGGCCATGTTGTTGCCCTCGGACTTCTCCTCGGTCGCCTCTTCCTCAACCTCGGGCTCGGCAACGTCCTCATCGGAGAGGGCCTCGTCGGCGTAGGTGATGGACTCGACCAGGCGGTCGTTGTCGGCATCATAGTCACTCGGGACGAACTCCTCGGAGAAGTCGCCCTCCTTGAGGTAGTCGCGCATCTCCTCGAGCATGGCCTTGCACTTGACATAGGTGTTTTTGGTCGCTGCCTTGCCGGCCTTGTTGGCCAGAGCGGTGCGGGCCTCGGTGTCCTTGGCGGCCTGCATGGCCTCGTCGACGGTCAGGTTCTGCTCAATGAGCTCCTTCTGCAGGGCGTCGAGATAGGCGCGGGCGCCGGCGGCGCAGCTGTCGCGGTTCTCATAGGCAAGCGTGTTGATGTCCATGAGAACGTAGTTGATGGAGTTCTTGGGCTCCTCGTTGTTCACGACGTCTTCCTCTTCACAGTGATCGAAGGAGACATCCTGATCGCTGAAGTAGGGGCTGACCTCGGTGAGCAGTGCGGAATAGAGGGGGATAGCGACGGAGAACTCGGCGTTGGAGAGCATCTCCCACTGGATGGTCGCGATCTCGGGGTCCATGCCGTGACGGATCTGGAAGGTGTGGATCTCGGTGTTGCGGTTGGAGCCGATGGCATAGGCGCCGTCGGTGTTGGCGTTGAGGCCGGCGACATTCTCGCCGCGAGCGGCGAAGGAGCGAATCATCTCAAAGGTGTTCCAGTCGGACTTGCCGGGCTGGAAGAACAGCGGCTGCATCTCGTGGACCAGGGCGCCGGTCGTGGCACGAGCGTCTTCGCGCTCGTCCTTGACGATCTCGTAGTCGGTGCCCTCGGCAAGCGGAGCCATGAAGTAATCGCGGCCCTGGACATAGCGCGACCACTGGTGCATGCCGGCCTCGCTAATCTCCTCGCCGTAGGTCTTGGCGACGTCGAACTTGCCGTCGGTGTACTCGGCAAAGCCCTTCTCCTTAGGCATGGACTCGATTCCCTCGGAGTGGAGGCAGTTCTCGGTGTCGTCGAGGTCGACGTCATAGGTGAGGTTGCCGATGTTGGGGTTGAGCGAGGCGATATCGTCAGTGAGCCTCATGGCGATCCACTGATGGCCGGAAAGCGCTGCAAACAACCAGGTCTCGTTGTTGTCGGCAATGATGATCTGGTCGTTGGAGCAGACGCCCTGCTCGTCAATCAAGCTGCCGAGAAGCTCGACACCCTCGCGGGCCGTGGCGCTCTCGCCCAGAATGACGCTGGCGTAGTTGTACTCGCCGATGCCGGTCTCCTCGGTGACGGGGTCGGCTTCCTCTGCCTTCTCGTTATAGGAGGTGCTCAGCGTGGCAGAGCAGGAAACGCCCTTCTCGTTGATGCCGGCCTCGGAATATGCATCGTAACGATCCTCCCACTGAGAGGGGTTGTCGCGAACGAAGGTGTAGCGGTAGGTTGCGCCCTTGGACTTGTACTCAAAGCCGGACTCGATCGAGGTGTACTTGCTGCCGTCCTTGTGTGCGGGCTCGATGCCAAAGTGCTTGATGTAGCGCGGGCCGAAGTCCTCGGAGCGACCGTAGTACGTGTTGCCGTCTGCCGTGAGCTGGCTGCCCATGTAGATCTGGGTGCAGGCGAGCGCCGAAGTCGGCATGGCCATAATGGCCGCTGCTCCAAATGCAAGGCCGCAGCCGAGCTTCTTGAGCGTGTTGACAGGATGAGTAAACCTCATGATCCCTCCCAACTGTTGAGACCCCGCAAAGCTGTGTGGAATCTCAGCTAATAAATACATCTATTAGCCTATAGGAAGTCTAAAGAGTATTCATCTATTTCGATGAAATACTCGATGAGCGTTCTAAAATATGCGATGAACGGACAATAATACTCATTATCTAGCTTTATTTAAATAAAGACTCCCTGCAATTACTGTATCTGAATAAAGTGTCTTGCACGGGGCACAAAGAAAAATCCCCCGCTATCTGGCAAATGCATAAACAACGGGGGAAATGATAATTGGATGAATATCATACCAATGTGGAATTACTTCTTCCGGCGGTGGATCACGTTGATCGCATAGCCGATGAGCATGGCCAGAACAATGACGATAAAGCCGGGCAGGGGAGTGTCGTTCATGGGGTCCTCCTATTTTTCGAGTGGGGAGAATTCGTCGACGATGAGGTCGAGGCATTGCGGAAGTGCGCGGGCACCAAAGACGCCCGAGTTGCTGGAGATGATCTCGCCATCGAACTGCATGCCCAGCGACGGGGTGCAGGTGATCTTGGCTTCCTTGGTCTGGATGATCTTGAACTGCGGACGGCCGAGCACCTTGCCGGCGGGGTCGAGCGCGGCGGTGATCACGGTGGGCAGGAGCTGGACGGTTTTTACGGGCTCGATGACCGCGATGTCGACCATGCCGTCGTTCATGCGGCAATCGGGGAACAGGTTGATGTCGTTTTGAATGACCGAGGTGTTGCCGGCCATGCAGCAGATGCCATCGAGCTCCTCGACAATGCCGTCATGCTCAATCGTAAAGTGCGCCACCGTGGGGTTGGGTGTGGCGAGCGCCGACAGGAAATAGGCGATCTCGCCGATGTCGTTTTTGGCGGGGGCGGCCTTCATCATGATCTCGGCATCGTAACCCGATCCGGCGATGATAATAAAGCCGTGGCGCTTTTCGTTGCCGTTCTCGTCGAGCCAAAAGAGCTCGCCCATGTCCGCCTTGACGGTACGGCCGACGCGGCAGGCCTTGGCGAGCGCCGCGGCCTCGGGGGCATTGCCAATGTTGTTGAAGAACAGGCAGGCCGTGCCGGAGGGGAAGACGAGCGTGGGGACGCCGCATCCGCGCATCTGGTCGAGCACGTTGGAGACGGTGCCGTCGCCGCCCGAAATCACCACGCGATCAAACTCGCGCACGTCTGCCACGGCGTCCTCGGGCTCCATGCCATCGCCGATAAAACGCATCACGACCTCGTCGCCGCCCTGCGCGAGGGCGTGCGTGAACGCGTAGATTTCATCTGAGCTGGGGCCCGATGCCGGGTTGTGGATGATAAGGCAGCGCATACTTACGTTCCCGTTCTGTGACTAACCGAGTATAGTTGTAGAGCAATGCCGATATCCTACCCGTGTTTTTCGGGCCTAACCTTATTCGATGGGTTGATATGTACATTTCCACACATCAGGCTCTGCTCGACTTTTGCCAGCGCGCCCGTGAGTTTGACGCGATTGCCGTCGATACCGAGTTTTTGCGCGAGCGCACGTTTCATCCGCGCCTGTGCTTGGTCCAGATTGCCACCCCTGCCGAGAGCGTCGCGGTCGATCCTCTGGTGATCGACGACCTGTCGCCGCTGGCCGAGCTTATGGGCGATGAGAGCGTGACCAAGGTGTTTCACGCCTGCTCGCAGGATATGGAGGTTATGCTCCATACCGTGGGCGTGCTGCCGCGTCCCATTTTTGACACGCAGGTGGCCGCCGCCTTTTTGGGCGAGCGCCAGCAGATTTCCTACGGTGCGCTCGTGCAGACGTTTTGCGGCGTCTCATTGCCCAAGACCGAATCGCTGACCGATTGGTCGCGCCGCCCGCTGACCGACAAACAGATCGAGTACGCGATCGATGACGTCAAGTACTTAATCGTCGCCTATACCGAGATGATGAGCCGCCTGCGTGAGCTGGGCCGCGTGGACTGGGTGCTCGACGAGTTGCGTCCTTTGGCCGACGAGTCGCACTACCGCGCCGACCGCCATGAGGCATTCCGCAAGGTCAAACGCATCAACTCGTGTAGCCGCCATCAGCTGGGCATTGCGCGCGAGCTTGCCGCTTGGCGTGAGGACCGCGCTGAGCGGCGCAACATCCCGCGCAAGTGGGTTATGTCCGACGATACACTGCTGGCGCTCGTCAAGCGCAATCCTGTGCGCGTTGAGGAGTTCCGCAGCATCCGCGGCACCGACCAGCTGGGGGAGCGCGACGTGGATGGCGCGTTGATGGCCATCAAGCGCGGCGCGAGCTGCCCGCACGATCGCCTGCCGCTCATGGTGCGCGGGCACCGTCAGATTTCGCCGGAGTTGGAGAGCGTGACGGACCTGATGTATGCGCTCATTCGCCTGGTTGCCGAGCGTTCGGGCGTGGCGACCTCGGTCATTGCCTCGCGCGATGACCTGGCCGACTATATTGAGCATCCTGAGCAAAGTCCCCTGCGCGAAGGCTGGCGTTTTGAGCTTGTGGGTTCGCGTCTGGACGATCTGCTTTCCGGCAATATGGGACTCACCGTGAAGGACGGAAAGATTGAGTTGTTATAGGGAAGTCTAGTCGGCTGAGTGGGTAAAATGCCTCCAACGTGTAACTCGATTCGGAGGAATTCGCATGCCCTATTACTATGGTTACGGCTTTGGCATCGACCCGCTGTACCTGCTGGTTGTCCTTGTTTGTACGGTGCTTGGTCTTGCGGCGCAGAGCTATATCAACTCGACGTACAAGACCTGGTCCAAGGTTCGCTCGGACGGCGACACAGGTGCCACGGTCGCTCGCCGCATGCTCGACGCCAACGGTTGCAACGCCGTGGGTATCAAGGGCGTTGCCGGCGAGCTCACCGATCATTACAACCCGCAGGATAACAACCTGTATCTGTCGGATGCCAACCGTTCGGGCGGGTCGGTCGCAAGCGTTGCCGTCGCCTGCCACGAGGCGGGTCATGCCGCCCAGCGTCAGAGCGGTTACGCCATGATGAAGGTTCGCACCGCCCTGGTCCCGGTCGTCAACTTTACCCAGAACACCTGGACCATCGTGTTGCTCTTGGGCCTGTTTATGAACATCGCCGGACTCACGACCCTCGCATTGATCTTCTTCTCGTTTAGTGTGCTGTTCCAACTCGTTACGTTGCCTGTCGAGATCGATGCCAGTCGCCGCGCCGTGGCGTATATCGAGCAGTCGGGCATGAGTTCCAAGCAAGTCAACGGTGCCAAGAAGGTGCTGACGGCAGCCGCGCTTACCTATGTGGCCGCAGCGCTCACTTCGATCATTCAGCTGCTCTACCTGATGGCCCGCTACAACAGAAACTCCAACCGATAACAAATTGGCTTGACAGGCGCCGTGGGGGTTTGTGTCCCTGCGGCGCTGTACTATGAGTTGGACTTAAATTTGCACGGGGCCGGAGCCCTTGTGCACGATGACGAAGGGGGGCTGCGTGGCAGGCTGGAATCTAACCGGCAATGCCGTTTCCGCCGAGTTCGACGGTTCGGACGAGCAGGAGCGCAAGGAGCTCAGCGTGAGCCAGGCGGTAGAGATCGCTGCCGGTGCGCTCGATGCCATTCCGCAGCTGAGCGTTCTGGGCGAGGTCACGGGTTTTCGTGGTCCTAACGCCCGAAGCGGCCACTGCTATTTCCAGATCAAGGACGACTCGGCCGCCGTCGACTGCATTATCTGGAAGGGCGCCTATCTCAAGCGCACCTTCGATCTGCGCGATGGCATGCAGGTGAGCTTTAAGGGCAGCTTCAATCTCTATAAGCCCACGGGTCGCATGAGCTTTGTTGCCCGCTCGTTTTCGTTGGCGGGGGAGGGCCTGCTGCGTCAACAAGTGGCGCAACTGGCCGAAAAGCTACGCCGCGAGGGCCTGATGGACGAAGCGCGCAAGCGCCGCATCCCGGTGTTCTGCTCACGCGTGGCGGTCGTCACCTCGCTTTCGGGTGCCGTAATCGACGACGTCAAGCGCACATTGCGTCGTCGCAACCCGCTCGTCGAGCTCGTCTGCGTGGGTGCCAAGGTACAAGGCGAGGGCGCGCCGACAGAGCTCATTGAGGGCCTGCGCCGCGCCGCTTCCATTACGCCGGCGCCCGACTGTATTTTGTTGGTGCGCGGCGGTGGCTCCTTCGAGGACCTCATGACCTTTAATGACGAGGAGCTTGCCCGCGCGGTGGCGGCTTGTCCTGTGCCCGTGGTGACCGGTATTGGCCATGAGCCCGATACCTCGATTTGCGACATGGTGAGCGACCGTCGCGCCTCCACGCCAACGGCAGCGGCAGAATCGGTGGCGCCGGCTATGACGGAGTTGGCCGACGTGCTCGAGGCGCGCCATCAGCGTCTGGGCGCCGCGATGGCTTCGATGATCGGGTCGGATCAGGTCGATCTGGAAATGCTCGACCAGCGCGGTCGTCGAGCCTGGGATGCCTATACGGCTCGTCTGGGCGACGCGCTCGATGCAGCCGCATGCCGCCCGTGCCTCAACGACCCCACGTTTATGGTCGAGCGTCGCGAGTCCGAGCTTGCCCTGACGGCCGATCGTCTGTCCGGCGCCATAACGCGTTCGGTTGGGGCCTTCCGCTCCAACTTCGAGCGTCTGCCCGAGCGCTTGATCGCAAGCACCTCAGGGCTCGATGGCAAGCGCCATGCGCTCACACTTGCGAGCTCCCGTCTGGAGCATCAGGGGCGCACGATGCTCGGCAAGCCTGCGTCCGACTTAGGCCGAGCTGCCGCGTCGCTCGATGCCCTGTCGCCGCTCAAGGTGCTTGCCCGCGGTTACTCCATCGCGTACAGCGATGATGGGGTGGCTACGAGCGCCAAGACCTTTAAGCCCGGCGACGCCGTCCGCGTGCGCATGGCAGACGGCAATGTGGCGGCAACGGTCGATGCGGTCGAGTAGGTCGCGTTACATAGCGATAAACCTTTAGGAAAGGAAACAGATATGGCAGAGAAGACCCCGGTCGAGCAGCTTACGTACAAGCAGGCCTCGCAGGAGCTGGAGCTCATCATCCGCAGCCTGGAGTCGGGCGACATGGAGCTCGAGGAGTCGCTCGAGAGCTACACCCGCGGCGTCGAGCTCCTCAAGAGCCTGCGCACCCGCCTGTCCGATGCCGAGCAGAAGGTCTCGGTGCTCCTTAAGGGCGTCGACGGCAACGACGTGCTCGCCGACGGCGAAGCCGCCAACACCGACGACAACCTCTCGTTCTAACCATCCCGACCAAATATAATTACCTTGGTCTGCGAGAAAGGAACCAACCATGTGTGATTGCATCTTCTGCAAAATTGCCAACCACGAGATCCCCTCGACCGTTGTCTATGAGGACGATCAGGTCATCGCGTTCGACGACCTCAATCCCCAGGCGCCGGTCCACACGCTCGTGATCCCCAAGAAGCACTACAGCGACATCGCCGACAACGTGCCTGCCGAGACCATGGGCGCCATGGCTCACGCCATCCAGGAGGTCGCTAAGACCAAGGGCCTGGAGGACGGCTTCCGCGTCATCTCCAACAAGGGCGTCAACGCCGGCCAGACCGTCATGCACTTCCACATGCACGTCCTCGGCGGCAAGAACCTGGGCGAGAACCTCATCTGAGGACGCGTGGCCCGTCGACTTGGCTGCCTTTGGAGTAATCTATGCAGCTTTCTCAACTCGAATACCTTCAAGCGGTAGCGAACTATGGCGGCGTGCGCAAAGCAGCTCGCGCCGTTCATGTGAGTCCGCAGGCTGTTTCGTCGGCAATCAAAAAATTGGAATCTGAGTATCAGATTGTTTTGCTCGACCGATCGGCGGGGGAGGCTGTTTTGTCTCCGGCAGGCAGAGAATTTGCGCGTCGTGCACGCGTGATCCTGGCGCAAGTCGGCGATCTCAAAAAGTACGCTCAATCAAGGGACGACGGCGTCTCGCCCGATGGTCACTTTCGTCTTTACGCCCCCTGCCTTCATGGGCGGGGGCGTCTTTTTGCCGAAAACTGGTATGACTCGTTTGAACGCTCTCACCCTCATATTCACCTCGATGTGTGGCATCAGCCAACGGCTACATGCTTTGAATCACTTGTGCTTGGAATTTCGGACGCGGCCATCTCATTTGAGGAACCAAGGGACAGCGTCCTTTCTTCGAAATACTTGGGTGAAAAGGAGCTCAAGGTTCTTTCGTGTCCAGCGGGTCATCAATCTGTGGGCGCCATGACCATTCGCGAGTTACTGAGCGGCAGGCTCGCTGTTCCCATTAATTTGTCACCCTGTCTCAATGCGATTAACCAATGCCCTGAAGCCCAGCTCGTCAATTTTCGCTTCCGTGATGTTGAATACGGAAGCAGGGCTCAGGCTGAGTTTCTTCAAGCCGGGGGATTGATATTGAGTTTGTCTGGGTCCTCTCTCGCATCGGATGGATCAGAAGTGAGTGAGTGCTCCATTGAAGCCTCGCATGACGTGGTCTTGCCCATCTATTTTTGCTATCGACAAAATGCCTGGACCGATCGACACCAGACGGTATTTCTTCACCTATTGCGTCATCTTGCTTCCTGAGGCCATTTGGCCTCGTGTCGTCAAGTGATTATTGACGCCTTGCAACGCATAGCTGACAGCTTTGCCCCCATGCTTTTCCAAGATTCCGATTTACATTGCTGACTCTTGGAGGGCGGAGCATGAAAAACCGTACGGTTTTGCTTTATATGACGTTTGTTTTTCTGTCGAACTTCAGCACCATTTTGTATTTTCTGACGGTTTACCTTGAATTCGTCGGATTCTCGATGGTGGCGATTTCTAGCATGATGATTGCATATCAAGTGAGCAAGTTCATTCTTGAGGTTCCTACTGGTTATATTGCTGACAGGTTTGGACGAAAGACAAGCGGCCTCGTTGGCATTGTGGGAATGCTTGGGTACTACGCCGCCCTGCTCTTCGTCCGATCTCCTCTGCTTTTAATCGGTGTGTTTGCTCTCAAGGGTTTTGCCGTTGCATGTGTGAGCGGATCCATCGAAGCGATTTACATTGATAGCGTCTCTCAGGACCAACTCGTGAGACTTAATATCGTTGAGCGATTTGTCTTCTATGCGTCTTATGCCCTCTCCGCTTGTGTGGGCGGTTTCATATCGTCCGCTGGCGCGTATCTCGTTGGGCTTTCGGTCGATATCATCACAATGGTGCTGACATTGGTTGTCGTTGTCTGTATTCCTGAGGTGAGAAGAGAGGACACCGCGGTGTCACCTGAGCATGGAATTAGCCCGAAGATGATCGGTGCCGCTATTGCGGGTAATGGCATTCTTCGGTCAGCGTTCATCATGGACTGTTCTCAGGCATTTGCCTTCGTCGCTCTGGAAGACTTTTTCTCACTGTTGCTTGCCGGCCGCGGAATGAATGCCGTCGCTTCGGGCGTGACCATTGCGGTCCAGCTCCTTGCCTCCGCCTCCATAGGGTTTATTGTGCCCAGCGTGATTGCTCGTGTCGACAAGGGCCGTTTTGCGCGTATTTGCGGCATCATTCGCTTAGTATTGACAGCTGTGTTTTTGATTTCCCTTACTCCGGCTAATTTGCTGCCCGTGTTCTATGTGTTGCAGACGGTCGCTTACTCGTTATTTGCTCCAATTAAATACTCAATTTTTCAAAATGCTGCCGATTCTTCGATGCGCTGTTCATTGATTTCGGTTCAAAGCCAGATGGTGGCGGTGGGTGCTGTTCTTTTCTATCTGCTCAACGCTGTGTTGAGTAGCGTTGCGGGCATTCGAGTCGTATTGCTTGTTGCGCTCGGGATTTCTTCCCTGGTGTATATCCCCGCGCTCTTTCGTCTTACAAGTCAAAGGTCATGAGTATTTAGGCACCGATAACTTATATATCAACGATATCAACGCAATAAACCCGAGCGCGAGGGCGTTTGGGTTTATTATTGAAGCGTATGTAACCTGGCGGCGCCACACCGCCTGTTAGTAGGGAGACACATGAACGTTCTGGTCGTCAACGCAGGATCTTCGACCCTTAAGTATCAGGTCATCGATACCAAATCCCACAAGGTGTCCGCAAAGGGCTCCTGCGAGCGCGTTTGCTTTACCGGCGGTACCTTCACCCATGCTGCCAACGGCTCCAAGAAGGTGACCGAGAACATCGAGTTCCCCGACCACAAGGTCGCCATCGAGGTCGTCCTGAAGGACCTCGAGGCCAATGGCGTCAAGATCGAAGGCATTGGTCACCGCATCGTTCAGGGCGGTTGGTACTTTGGCGATTCCTCCCTCGTCGACGAGGACGTCCTCGCCAAGATTCGCGAGGTCGCCCCGCTGGCGCCGCTGCACAACAACCCCGAGGCCAACGTTATCGAGTTCTGCCTGGAGCAGTATCCCGATCTACCCAACGTTACGGTCTACGACACCGCTTTCCACTTCAACATGCCCGAGGTCGCCAAGACCTACGCCCTTCCCAAGGATGTTTGCGACAAGCTGCACATCCGTAAGTACGGCGCCCACGGCACCAGCTATCGTTACATCTCCAAGAAGGTCGCCGAGATGACCAACGGCGAGGCCCGCAAGGTTGTCGTGTGCCACATCGGCTCCGGTGCCTCCCTGTGCGCCATCGAGGACGGCAAGTGCATGGATACCACTATGGGCCTCACCCCGCTCGACGGCGTCATGATGGGCACCCGCTGCGGCTCCATCGACCCGGCTACCGTGTGCTACCTGCAGCGCGAGGGTGGCTACACCTTCGACGAGGTCGACGAGATGATGAACAAGAAGTCCGGTCTTTTGGCTGTGACCGGTGGCAAGACCAACGACTGCCGCAACGTCGAGGAGCTCGCCGCCGCTGGCGACCCCGAGGCTCAGCTCGCCTTCGATATGTTCGTCTACAAGATTGCCGCCAAGGCTGCCGAGATGGCCACTTCCATGTGCGGCATGGACACCCTGGTCTTTACCGCCGGCATCGGTGAGCACGCTCCGGCCGTTCGCGCCGGCGTTGCCGACCGTCTGGCCTTTATGGGCGTCAAAATGGACCATGCCCGTAACGCCCTGCGTGGCGACGGCGCTTGGTGCCTGTCTGCCAAGGATTCCAAGGTCAAGATCTTCGTCATCCCCACGGACGAGGAGTTCATGATCGCTTCTGACGTCGAGCGCATCGTCAACGGCAAGTAATTGCAAGAGGGGAGGGGCTGGACGACCAAGCGCCGTTCAGCCCCTCTTTCGCGCTCGTTGGGCGATATGATGATAGCTATTTATCAGGATATGATAACTTCTTATTAAAATGCGGCCGCTTTAAGGGGTCTGCGTCGACCGCATTGCACTTCAAAGGAGTCTCATGAACGTACTTGTTGTCAACGCCGGCAGCTCAAGCCTTAAATATCAGCTCTTGGATACCGATACCCGCGAGGTTTTCGCCAAGGGCAATTGCGAGCGTATCGGATCGGACATGGGCATCTTTGGCCACTCCGAGAACGGTGGCGCCAAGCAGACCGAGGAGGTTCCTTTCCCCGATCACCGCTCTGCTATCGCTCGCGTGCTCGAGGAGCTCGAGAAGACCGACTTTACGATTGATGGCATTGGACATCGTATCGTTCAAGGCGGCTGGCACTTCGATGATTCCGCAGTTGTCGACGACGAGGTCATGGCCAAGATTCTCGAGGTAGCCCCCTTGGCTCCTCTGCACAACTACGGCGAGGCCGCGGCGATTGAGTATTGTCGTGAGAAGTATCCGGAGCTGCCCAACGTCGCCGTCTTCGACACCTCGTTCCACATGACCATGCCCGAGGTCGCCTACACCTACGCCCTGCCCAAGGACGTGTGCGACAAGTACCACGTGCGCAAGTACGGCGCCCACGGTACGAGCCACCGCTACGAGTGGATGATGGCCAAGGAAATCCTGGGCTCGTGTTGCCACCGTCTGCTTTCGTGCCATCTGGGCAACGGTGCTTCGCTTGCCGCCATCGAGGACGGTGTGTGCCGCGATACCACGATGGGCCTCACGCCGCTTGACGGTTTGATGATGGGAACCCGCTGCGGCTCTATCGACCCGGCTACTGTGTGCTACCTCCAGCGCGAAGGCGGCTACAGCTATCAAGAAGTCGATGACATGATGAACAAGCAGTCCGGTCTGCTTGCCATCTCGGGCATCTCCAATGACGCCCGCGACATCCGTACACGCGCCTCCGAGGGCGACGAGCGCTGCCTGCTCGCCTTCGACATGTTTGCCTACAAGGCCATGCAGCAGGCTGGCTCCATGATCGCTTCCATGGCGGGCGTGGACACCATCACCTTTACCGCCGGCATCGGCGAGAACGACTGGTCGATCCGCAAAGCCTTCTGCGATTGCTTTGAGTGGCTGGGCGTACGCATCGACAACAACAAGAACCGCGAGGCGGTGGGCAACGGCCCGCAGGTCATCAGCGCCGCCGGTTCCTCCGTCACGGTCATGGTCATCCCCACCGACGAGGAATACATGATCGCCCACGACGTCGAGCGCCTGACCGCGAACAACTAGCGCGCCAGTTTGCAATTGAACGAAAGGCCTCCAGAGCAACAGTTCCGGAGGCCTTTTTCTAGCGAGCGGACGGCGGAAACTCCATCCCATTTTGAACGCGGATTCTGGGACACGCTTTCCGTTTGGGGCAGATTGCGGAAAGTGCGACCCACAATAAAGCAAAATTCCGTCCCGCGGTTTCCCAAACAGCCCCCAAACGGAAGCTGCATCCCACAATCCGCCTCCAAACCGGGACACGCTTTCCGGTGGGCCAGACATCGAACCGCATCCAACATTTCGGTCCCAAAGTGATCACCGCCAGCAACGCCTGCGCTCCCAACAACGGCACCCAACCATTCAGGTCCTCAGCCCCAGCTCGTAGCCAAGCCGCCGTCCACCCCAGATCCCCTGAGCACCACGTGGCGGCAGGGGCCCTACAGGGTAAAGCTCTGAAAATATTCCGCAGGACGCATGAAACCCCCGCCGCACGAAGTGCACAGCGGGGGTTTCATGCATGTCCGAGGACGTTTTCAGAGCTTTACCCTGTAGGGTCCCGAGGGGATATGTACGCTACTCAGCCATCTGAGCCTGGACGGCGGTGATGGCCACGACACCCACGATGTCGTCGGCAGAGCAGCCGCGCGAAAGGTCGTTAACCGGCTTGGCGATGCCCTGCAGGATGGGGCCGTAGGCGTCGGCGCCGGCGAAGCGCTGAACCAGCTTGTAGCCGATGTTGCCGGCCTCGAGGTCGGGGAACACGAGCACGTTGGCCTTGCCGGCAACGGAGGAGCCGGGAGCCTTGAGCTGAGCGACGGTGGGGACGATGGCGGCGTCGAGCTGCAGGTCGCCGTCGATGGCGAGCTCGGGAGCCTTCTCCTTGCAGAACTTCACGGCCTCCTGGACCTTCTTGGCGACCTCGCCGCCGGCGGAGCCCATGGTGGAGTAGGAGAGCATGGCCACGTGCGGCTCAACGTTGCCCATGAACGTGGACCAGGAGTGAGCGGATGCGATGGCGATCTCGGAGAGCTCGTCGGAGGACGGGTTGATGTTGAGGCCGCAGTCGGCGAAGATCAGCGTGCCGTCGGTGCCGAACTGCGGGGTATCGGTGCACATCACGAAGAATGCCGAGACCAGCTTGGTGCCAGGGGCGGTCTTGAGGATCTGCAGCGCGGGACGCAGGGTGTCGGCAGTGGAGTGACAGGCGCCGGAGACCAGGCCGTCGGCATCGCCCATCTTGACCATCATGGTGCCAAAGTAGGTGGCGTCCATCACCTGGGCGCGAGCCTGCTCGATGGTGACGCCCTTCTTGGCGCGGAGCTCGGCAAACTTTTGCGCGTACTCCTCGTGCTTCTCGGCATTGCGCGGATCGATGACGGTGGCGCCGGTAACGTTGATTTCCTCAGGGTTGCCCAGGATGACGATCTTGGCCAGACCCTCCTCGATGATTTTGGTGGCCGCGACGATGGTGCGCGGATCCTCACCCTCGGGCAGGACAATCGTCTTAAGATCGGCCTTGGCGGCAGACTTCATACGGTTTAGAAAATCGCTCATGTTACTCCTTACAAGCGTTTTGCTAAGCTCCAGGCACTCGGCTGTTCACGAATAAACCCGCTGCTAGCGGGTTTACCTTTCAGTTATGTACGCCGCGGTGCTTGAGCTTTCCTTGTGTGGCAAGCTCATTATAGGACGCATTAGCGCTATAATCGCTCTGATAAATATGTCTCGAAGAATGTTCGAGAAAAGCCCAGCTAACGAGCCCGTGGCTTTTGACAAGGAGTATCGATGCAGATTACCTCAGGCCTGCCTGAAGGCTTTAATGCCGGCGCATATGACATGATCGTCGTCGGTGCCGGGTACGCCGGTTCCGTTTGCGCCCGCCGTCTTGCCGAGACCATCGGCTATCGCGTTGCCGTTTTGGAGCGCCGCAGCCACATTGCGGGCAATGCCTACGACTGCGCTGACGAGGCCGGAATCCTGGTCCACGAGTACGGTCCGCATATCTACCATACCTTTAATGAGCGCGTCCACAATTTTCTGTCTCGCTTTACTAAGTGGACGGACTACCAGCACAAGGTGCTCGCCAATATCAACGGCACCCTCATGCCTGTGCCCTTTAACCACGAGAGTCTCAAGCTCGCCTTTGGTGATGAGCGCGGCGAGGAGTTGTATCAGAAGCTCGTGGAGACCTTTGGCAAGGATGTCAAGGTGCCCATCATGGAGCTGCGCAAGAAGAATGACCCTGACTTGGCCGAGGTTGCCGATTACGTCTACGAGAACGTCTTTTTGCATTACACCATGAAACAGTGGGGCCAGACGCCCGACCAGATCGATCCCTCGATTACCGGTCGCGTTCCCGTGTTTGTGGGCGACGATGACCGCTACTTCCCGCAGGCTCCCTTCCAGGGCATGCCGCAGGACGGCTACACCGCTCTGTTCGAGCACATGCTCGACCACGATCTGATTGATGTGTTCTGCGACGTGGATGCCCGCGACCTCTTTGAGATCGACGAGACCACCGTCAAGATCGACGGCAAGGTCTATGGCGGCGAGATCGTCTACACTGGTCCGCTCGACGAGCTGTTCAACCTCGACCTGGGCGCTCTGCCGTACCGTACACTCGACATGAAGTTCGAGACGCTCGATATGGACCAGTTCCAGCCCGTGGGCACCGTCAATTACACCACGAGCGAGGATTACACGCGTATCACCGAGTTCAAGAACATGACTGGCCAGGTCCTGCCCGGCAAGACCACCATCATGAAGGAGTATTCCAAGGCCTATACGCCCGGCTCGGGAGAAACGCCCTACTATGCCATTCTTGAGCCCGAGAACCGTGAGCTCTATGAGCGCTATCTTGAGCGCGTCCAGAACCTGACGAACTTCCACCCGGTGGGTCGCCTGGCCGAGTATCGTTACTACGACATGGACGCTGTGACTAACTCCGCTCTCGACCTTTCGGATGAGATTATCGCCTGCCATGCATAAAGTCATAACATTCGGTATTCCCTCGTATAACGCCGCCAAGGATATGGACCATTGCATCACCTCCATTCTGGAGGGGAGCAATTACGCCACCGATATCGAGATTATCGTGGTGGATGACGGCTCCAAGGATGAGACGGCCGCCAAGGCCGACGAGTGGGAGGCGCGTTACCCCGGCATTATACGTGCGGTACATCAGGAGAACGGTGGTCACGGTATCGCCGTTCTTTCGGGCTTGCGCGAGGCGCAGGGCACGTACTACAAGGTTGTCGATTCAGACGACTGGCTCGACACTGCGGCCCTTTCGACCATGTTGTCGATTCTTCGCGGCTTTGAGGAGCGCGACCAGCGCGTCGACCTGTTTATCTCGAACTACGTGTACGAGAAGGTTTACGAAGGCACGCATACTGCCATTGGATATAAGTTTGCCTTGCCCCGCAAGAAGATTTTTACCTGGGACCAGATTGGTCATTTCCGCCTGGACCAGAATTTGCTCATGCACAGCCTGTGCTATCGCACGGATGTGCTGCGCGCGTCCAATCTGCCCATGCCGCCGCACACGTTCTATGTAGACAACATCTACGCCTACGTGCCGCTACCGCGTTGCAAGACCATGTACTACGCCGACATCGACCTCTATCGCTACTTCATTGGTCGTGAGGGCCAGAGCGTCAACGAGGCCACGATGGTCAAGCGTCTGGACCAGCAGTTCCGCGTGACGCGCATCATGATGGAGTCGTTCCACCTGTACAGTGATGTTGAGTCATCGCGCCTACGCTCGTACATGATGGGCTACTTTACCATGATGATGGCAATCTGCTCGGTACTCACTAAGCTTTCCGATGAGGATTGCGCTGACGAGCGCCTGAAGACGCTGTGGAATGATTTGAAGGCCTACGACGAGCGCATGTATCGTCGTGCACGCTACGGTGTGGTCGGCTTCTTCACCAACCTGCACGGGCGGGCTGGAGACAAAACCACACTCGGCCTATACCGCCTTGCCTCAAAGATCTTCAAATTCAACTAACTGCTGAGCAATCGCTGCTGATAGGTTGACTGGGCCCCTTGGCCTTTAGTTTGCTACTGCGAACAGTCCTGCTCGCACGGAAAGCACATTAAGTGCTTTCCGGCTCGTGCGGAACTTGTATCAAACTAAAGGCCAAGGGGGCTCTGCTATAAGAATCGATTGTCAGGTTATTTGAATTTGAAGATCTTCGACGCGCGGTACACAGGGGCCTGGGCTGAAATAATATTAGTTGGTAGTCGGTCGGAGGCGGGCGGGCATTACGTTTGTCGCGAGTTCCGCATGCAAAGAAGGCCACTTAATGTGGCCTTCGTCTTGCATAGGACTGTAGAGCAGCAAACGTAA
>CABQLM010000010.1 GCA_902465105.1 uncultured Collinsella sp. | reverse complement strand
CCCCGCCGCAGCGGCGAAGGGGCGCCCTTCCAGGCCCGACGCGCCGGAAGGCGGGCTCGGGGACAAATTGTCCCAACCAGCCGGCGACCGGCGCGCGGCGGCCGCGATGCGCTCGCGCGTCGATGCGGCGAAGCTGGCGATCGCCCGGGAGGCCGTCTCCCAGCTCGACGACTCGGAGGAGCTCGAGGGCGCCTCGGGCATGTACGACGCGGGGCGTGCGGCCAAGAAGGCCGCGGGAGGGCTGCGGCAGAGGAAGGCGAAGAAAGCAGCCCAAGGCAGCCGCAAGGCGGCGACCGCCCTCGGCGCCCCAAAGGGAGGCGCGCGCGGCCCCGAGGCAGCCGGCGCGACCGCCCCGGCCAAGCACCAGGCGGCCCAGGCGGCCGCGCAGGCGTCGGGCGAGGCGGCCCGAGCCGCGGGGTCGAAGGGCGCCGCCTCCGCGATCGCGGGCGCGGTCTCGGGCGCGGCGCCCGCCCTGCTCGGGGCGGTGGCCGGCATCGTGGCCTTCGTCGCCTGCGCGCTCGCCGTCGCGCAGCTGCTGAGCGCGCTGTTCGGCTTCTGGGACGACGCGGCCTCCAAGCAGGGCCTCGAGGGGCTGCCGCCCTACATCACCTACGAGATGGTCGAGGCGGCGCTCGAGTGCCAGGAGGAGTACGGGCACCCGGCGGGCTGCACCATCGCGCAGATCATCCAGGAGTCCGGCCAGGGCGACCGCATGAGCCAGCTCGCAGAGCGCGACCACAACCTCTTCGGCATGAAGTGGTGGTCGGGCTACGCGGGCTGCCCCGAGGTGGCCGGCAAGGCGAACTGGGCCACCAGCGAGGAGTACGTGCCCGGCGAGCGCACCCAGATCACGGCGAGCTTCATCCGCTTCACCGGCGACGCCGAGTGCATCCGCTTCCGCAGCAGGGTCTTCCTGCAGGCGGAGCGCTACTCGGGCAACGCCCTCATCCGCGAGGCGATCGAGAGGCGCGACTCGGACAGGATGGCCGAGGGGCTCAAGGACGCCGGCTGGGCGACCGACTCGTCCTACGTCGAGTCCCTGAAGTCGATCATGGCGCAATGGGGCCTCTACCGGCTCGACTCCATGACGGTCGAGGACCTGAAGGACCCGGCCGCGAACGGGAACGCGATCGTCGAGGCGGCGTACAGCCAGCTCGGCGTGCCCTACGTGTGGGGAGGCTCGACCCCCGGCAAGGCGCTCGACTGCAGCGGGCTCACGCAGTACTGCTACGCGCAGGCGGGCATCCGCATAAGCCACTACACGGGTTCCCAGTACGAGGAGCTCAGGCGCATACCGCTCTCGGAGGCGAAGCCCGGCGACATCCTCTACCGCTCGGGCCACGTGGCCATCTACATCGGCGACGACAGGTACATACACGAGCCGCGAACGGGCGACGTGTGCCGCATAGCGAGCGGCATCGGCAGCTTCAGCTGCGCGCTCACCGCGAGATAGGAGAAACCAATGCAGGGAAAGTCAAGGGTCATGGCCGCCGTCGCGGCAGGCGCGCTCACCGTGGCGCTCGGCGCGGGCGCGGCGCGCTGCGCCATCGCCCCGCAGGAAGGCGCGCAGGATAGCCCCCAGGGGCAGGCGCAGCCCGCGGCTGCAGGCGCCGACGCGGCAACCGGGAAGGCCGCCTCGGGCGCCGAGGCGCTCTGGAACACCGCATGGACGGGCGCCGACGACCCGACGGCCACGCTGCGGATCGTCGAGGGCGCCATGGTGGAGAGCTCAGGCGGCACCGAGCGCGCCTGGTTCTTCTCGGCCGAGGAGCCCTCCGAGGCCGACGGCGTGCTCAGCGTGCCCATCGAGGTCAAGGGAACCGGCGACAAGGCGGGAGGGCTCTCGCTCATCCAGGTCTCGGGCGGCGGGGACGCCCGCACCCTGGCATGCGACCTTCTGACGCAGGCCTACGTGCCCCAGAAGGCGCAAGACGGAGCGTTCTCCGTGACCGGCACCGACGGCCGCCTCTCCGAGGCGCTTGGCGCAGACGTCGCCGCCATCGAGGAGGCCGTCGCCGGGAAGGCGGCGGAGGTGTCCCCGCAGGCGGCGGGTGCCTCCTGGGACAAGGAGGTGTGGCTCGACTACGCCGGGAACGTCGCGTCGACGACCTTCACGCTCGACGACCCCGCCTCGACGGTGGTCACCGTGGTCTCGCGCGGCGGCTCGCTGGAGGCGATGTAGCCGTGCGGGCGCTTGAATCGCGACGCCGAAGGGCGTTCGCCATCTCCGCCGCGACGGCGTTCGCCCTCTGCGCGCTCCTGCTCGTCCCCGCGCAGCCGGCATACGCCGACATAGCCGGGGACGTCAACGATTGGCTGTGCGGCCTCCTGCGCGACTGCTGCAACTGGATGTTCAAGGCTCAGACGGGCGTGCTCGGGTCGATCGGCGCGAACGGGATCCTCTCGGCCGACTTCGCGCACATGCTCACGAGCTCGAGCGACCTGACCATGCACGACGTCGCCCGGGGCGTATGGCAGGTTGCCATCCTGCCGATCGGGTGCGGGGTGCTCGGCCTGGTCTTCACCCTGAAGCTCATCGAGATCTCCCAGCGCATGGACGGCAGCCAGAGCCTTCCCGGCGTCAAGGAGGTCGTTTTCCTCCTCGTGTTCTTCGCCGTGTTCCTGTTCCTCATACAGAACAGCTTCGACCTGATGGCGTCGATCTACGAGGTCTGCGGGCTCGCCATCGACCGAGTCGAGGCGCTCTTCGGCGCCGGAGGCGCGCTCGACCTGCCCGAGGTGTCCGTCGTCACCACCGACGACGACATCCCGTCGCTCATCGCCATGCTCGTCGTGAGCCTCATCAGCTGGGTCGTGGTGCTGGCGGCCTACGTCGTCGCCCTCGTGGTCTGCTGGGCCCGCGCGCTCCAGCTCTACATCATGGCCGCGTTCGCCCCGATCCCGCTGGCGTTCCTCGGCATGGACGCCACGCGCCAGATAGGCCTTGGCTACCTGAAGAGCTTCGGGGCGGTCTGCATCGCCGGCGTCATCATCCTCGTGCTGCTCATATCGTTCCCGCTCGTGCTCGGCGGGCTCACCGGGGCGAACCCCGGGACGGGCACCCCGGCCGACGCGGTCGCGAACGGGCTCACCTACGCGCTGCAGTACCTGGCCATGTGCGTGCTGCTCATCCTGGCCCTCGTGAAGAGCGGCTCCTGGGCGCGCGACATCGTGAGCGGCTTCTAGCGGAAAAGCGAGGAAGGGGGCGGTCGCCATGAGATAGGGGCGCCGCGCCGGGGCACGCGTCCCGGCGGATGAAGACAAGGACCGATTGAAAACGAAAAGGAGGAAAGACATGGAAGAGAGGAAGAACGTGTACCTCTCGCTGCACAAGAGCTTCGTGCGCGAGGGCATCGAGTACACCGACCGCGCGACCGGCGAGGCCAGGACCTTCAACTCGGCGACCCTTCCCAAGGGCACCGTCGTCGACGGCGTGGACGTCGGAGGTTACGAGTTCAGCCCCATGTTCGTTAACGAGAGCCGCTTCAAGGGGGCCGACTTCCGGGACATACCGCTGCTCGCGAACCGCGAGGTGTGGCTGAGGAAGACGGTGATGGGCCCGGACGGCCAGCCCGAGCTCGACGAGGGCGGCCGCGCGGTCAAGGACACCGTGAAGGTCATGCCCGCGCAGCTCAAGGAGGCCGTTGACGCAGGGCGCTCGCGCTACCTCGCGGAGCGCGCCGAGCACGCCCGCCAGGCGAGCCGCGCCGCCGAGCACGAGGCGCCCCGCGCACAGCGAAGCGTCGAGAGATAGGGAGGCGGAAAGATGAACGCAGCGAAAGACTGCACCCTGCAGGAAAAGCTCCTCCGATGCGCCATGGCGCTCATCCTGGCGGCGGGGGCGCTGCTCGCCTCCGTGGCGGCCTCGCCCGCCTACGCCGCGCCGAGCACGGTAGACGTGTCCATCGGCGGCAAGATCCCCTACGGCGGCTTCGCCACCACGTGGATGAGCGCCGACGGGAACATCGCCTACTGCGCCGAGCCCTCGTCCCCGACGCCCGCGCCGGGCTCCTACTCGACGAGCCCCGTGCCGAGCGGCGACGTGACAGCGGCGATCTGGTACTCGTTCGGCTCTCCCGGCTTCGACGCGTCGATGTTCCCGGGCAGCTGGTACGACGGCGGCGGCTGGGACGACGCGAAGTACGCCGCGGCGAGCCACGTGCTCATCGCCTACGCCTACTCGGGGTCCGAGTCGGCGGCCACGCACGGCACGAGCTCCGAGTTCGCCTCCTGGGCGAAATCCGAGCTGATCGGCGGGACATTCGCCCGGATGAAGGCGGGCGCCGGCAAGGTCTCCGCCGGGTTCGAGGCGTTCTGCGTCAGGACCGGCGGCGGCTCCCAGACGCTCGTGAGCTTCAGCTGGTCCGCAGGCGGCGTCAAGGTCGCCAAAGAGGACTCCGAGGCGGGCGCCGGGCCTCAGGGCGACGCCTCGCTCGACGACGCGAGCTTCTCCGTCGTGAACGAGACCGGCCGATACGTGCTGGTCGGGGGCAAGTACTACGCCGACGGAGAGGTATGCGCCACTATCAAGACCGCTCCCGAGGACGGGTCGCACGTCGCCGCGACCGGCGCCGACGCGCTTCCCGCGGGCAATTACCGCATCGTCGAGTCCGGCGCGCCCGAGGGCTACGACGCCAGCGACGCCTCCGTCGCGTTCACCGTGAAGGCCGGCGAGGTGCGCGACCTCACGGGCGACCCCGTGACCGACGAGGTCTTCCGCGGCGGCGTGCAGGTGACCAAGTCCGACAAGGAGCTGCAGGCGTCCGAGGCGCTGGCGGGCAGCGGCCACAAGGAGGCGCCTGGCGAGCACCCCGGCCTCGACGGGATCGAGTTCACCGTCACGAACCGCTCGGCGCACAAGGTCCTCGTTGACGGCGAGTGGCGCGAGCCGGGCGAAGCCGTGGCGACGCTGACCACCGCATGGAACGACGAGGCCGGCGCCTACACCGCTCAGACCGCGGCCAACGCACTCCCGTACGGGACATACGACGTGCGGGAGACGGCGACGAACGGGAGCTACCTGCTGACCGACGGCGAGCCCCGCACCTTCGAGGTCCGCGCCGCCGGCGTGGTCGTGAGCGCCTCCGCGGACGGCGCCGCGCTCGAGTTCCGAGACCAGGTGGTGCGCAACGACCTCGAGCTCTCCAAGAAGAGCGAGGCCGACAACGCCGGCCTCATGGTCCCGTTCGCCATCGAGAACGCGGCCACCGGCGAGACTCACGTGCTGGTGACGGACCGCAACGGCGACGCGTCGACCGCGAGCAGCTGGAACAGGCACTCGAGGGACACCAACGCCAACGACGCCCTGCTCGGCCATGAGGGCCCGATTGCCGCCGCCGACATGGACCCGAAGGCCGGCATCTGGTTCTCGCTCGGCGAGGACGGCTCCTCGGCGCCGGTGGACGACTCGCTGGCGGCCCTGCCGTACGGCGCCTACACCATGACCGAGCTGCGCTGCGAGGCCAACGAGGGCCTCGAGCTCATCACCAGGAGCTTCTGGATCGAGCGCGACTCGACGGTGGCCAAGGCCGTGTGGATGGGCCTCGACGACCAGGAGGGCCCGCGCATCTCCACCACGGCAAAGGACGGGGCGGACGGCGACAAGGACGTCTCGGCCGACGCCGAGGCCAAGGTCGTCGACGCGGTGGCCTACGAGGGGCTGAAGGCCGGCGAGGAATACGAGCTCTCGGCAACCCTCGTCGACAAGGCGACCGGCGAGCCCGTGACCGATGCCTCGGGCAAGCCCGTGGGGGCCAAGGCCGAGTTCGCGCCCGCGCTCTCGACGGGCAGCCAGGACGTAGAGATCTCCTTCGACGCGAGCCTGCTCGGCGGCCGCGACCTGGTCGTGTTCGAGAGCCTTCGCAAGGACGGCGCCGAGGTGGCGTCGCACGCGGACCTCTCCGACGAGGGCCAGACCGTCCACGTCGCCGTCGAGGTGGGCACCCAGGCGGCCGACGCCGCCGACGGCGACCAGGTCATCGAGGCCGGCAAGGCAAAGGTCGTCGACACGGTGGCCTACAAGGGCCTCGTCCCCGGCGAGACCTGCATCGCCGTGGGCACGCTCATGGACAAGGGCACCGGAGAGCCGTTCCTCGACAAGGACGGCAACGAGGTGACCGCGCGCACGCCCTTCGAGCCAGAGGCGCCCTCCGGCACCGTCGAGGTGGCCTTCGAGTTCGACACCGAGGGCCTGGCCGAGGGAGACGAGCTCGTCGTCTTCGAGAAGGTCCTGGACTCCGCCGGCAACGTCGTCGCGACCCACGAGGACATCGACTCCGCCGAGCAGAGCGTCGTCGTGGACAACCCCGACACGCCCGAGGTGCCCGAGGAGCCCTACGCCAAGACCGGGGCCGACGCCCCCGACGCCACCGGCTACGCCGTGGCCGCGGGCATCGCTCTGGCAGCTGCGGCGGGCGCGGGCGGAGTGCTCGCGTACCGCAAGCGCAAGACGGCCGGCGCAAGCAAGGACGCGGCAGCCGAAGAGCCTGCCGAAGAGCCGGAAGAGTAGCGGCGCCGCATCGATACCGAACCGGAGGCCCTGGGCGCCCGCCCGGGGCCTCCCCTGCGAACGGGGGAGGACATGAACAAAGGGAAAGCCGCCACGGCACTCGCCATTGCCGTGGCGTTGCTGGCGCTGGCGGCGCTCGCCGTCCTGCCGCTGCCCGAGAGGAACCCGTACGGGGTGCACGAGGCGCCTGCTGCGGAAGAGGATGCGGCAATGGAGGCTCAAGAGACGGGAGGCGGCATCGACTGGGACGCCCTTCCCGCCTCCGTCGTCGCTTGGGTGCGCGTGCCGGGCACGACCGTCGACTACCCGATCGTCCAGGGCCGGCCCGAATCGCCCGACTTCTACCTCACGCACGACGCCGGCGGCGAAAGATCAGCGTGGGGCGCTCCCTACATCGACGCCGGGTGCGCGCAGGGCGCCGAGAGCCCGCTCGTCATCGTCTACGGGCACCACATGTCCGACGGCACCATGTTCGCGCCGCTCGCGCAATACTCGTCGCGCGGTTTCGCCGAGGGGCACCGCACCATCCGGGTCTACACCCGCGAGAATGCGATCGAGCTCGAGGTCTTCGCGGCTGACGTGGTCGACGCGAGCTCAGAGGGCAAGCGGACCGACTTCGCCGGCGCTGCGGAGCTCGACGCCTACCTCGGGGACAAATTGTCCCAGTGCGAGGTCGTCCTGGAAGATTCGGCGGACATCGCGCATGCCTGGGCCTTCGTGACGTGCAGCTACCAGACGAGCAACTCCCGCACCGTGGTCTACGCGAAGGAGGTGGAAACATGGGATTCGCGCCCTTCGGAATAGGGCTCCTCATGGGGCTCCTCACGCTCACGGCCTACGCCTGCTGCGCAGCCGGCGACGACGACCGAGACTAGGACTTGCAGATCGAAACTACAACCGAATATGGCCCTTCGACCCCTTGCCGCTATATCTCGGCAAGGGGTCTTGCATGTGGTGAGATAATTTACGCACTTGATAGAAACAAGACGCTGCCGGCTGCTTCTCGATAAGCTTCCGGTTGTCCATGAATAGAGGTACGCAATTGGGAAAGATTAAGCTGCAAGACGTCAAAAGGGCCATCGACATCGGAAAAGACGTTCTGCCCTTCGTTGAGCCCGCTGTGAACAAATACGGGCCCGCTCTGATCGACTGGGGGCAGCAAAGGGGGAAGCAGGCGGCAGATAGCCTGGGAGAAGCCAGGGACTCATTCCTTTCAAAGGGTCGGGCAATCAAAGACAAGAAGGAGCAGCAAAAGTCACTCGAGGCATCCCGCAAGAAGGCCGTGGCAAGCTCGCTTCCGCCGACCTCCGCAAAAGATTTCTTCGAGAACTTCGAGAACAACGTCTCCAGCGAAGCCGACCTCAGCGATGGGTACATGGCGATCGCCGGCTGCTACGCCGTCGTCACGATGAAATCGGCACGAGAGAAAGACCCTTCCGCCTACGAGGACGTCTATGTCGGTTGCGGCAAATCCATGGGCTTCAGCATATACACACAGCTTTGCGGTTTCGGCAACATCGACGTCTACGCTGACTTCAAGTTCAAAAGACCAATGATGATTCTGCTCTTCCCGTGTGAGGAGAAAGACCTCGAGACCCGCTATGAGGCCCTCGTCAGGGATCTTCAGGCCGAGGGCTCGTACAACAAATGGGACGTCCTGGCGCGTTCCGATGAGGCGAGATAGGCGCTAAGAGCATGAGCGACAAAGAACTTGCGCCAATCAGCGTCGAGGTCGTTCCCGTCGAGGACTTGGAGAACATCAGGCTCGTCGCGAACGCCGATGCGGGCAAAGAGAACAACGTCGGCATCGGAGAGCGGGCGGACGCCATTCTCGGCCTCGCCTCGGACGTCATAGACCTCGTCGAGGAAAACAGCTCTACAAAGTCGAGGTTCCCGAAGGCTACAGCTTTAAGGACCTCGTCGCCTCGAAGAAGGATCCGGAAGCGGTAAGGGCCCTCGTCCGAGACCCGAAAGGTCGCCTGAGCGGCGACGTCTCCCTCAAAGCCGCTGGGGTCAGCCCCGCACAGATCGCCAGCGTCGGCCTTGCCGCAGCGGCGATGGTTGTCGGTCAGGCGTACATGACCGAAATCAGCGACAGCCTCCAGTGCATCGACGCCAAGCTGGAATCGATCGCCTCCATGATCGCCGGCGACCAGAGGGCGAAGGTCAAAAACGCCCTGGACATCGCTAGGACCTACGCAGCCCTTCATGACGATTACCTCCAAAAGCCCGCCGAGGCACGACAGGCGGCAAGAAACGAGATCGAGGGCAGGTACAACGACGTCGGTCAGGTAATCGATTGGATTACCGAGCAACTCGCCGGCATCGAAGACAAGGCCAGGGACGCCGCTGAGCGCGAAAAAGACCTCGAACCGTTGCTTAAAGAGGTCCAATCCTACGAGGCTCAGTTGGGGGTGCGGCGTGGAGTATGGACCACCGGTTTCTCGGCGCGCGCCTCATTTCTCGACAGCGTACACACATTGTTCGCGTTCGGCGCCGCATCCCCTTTTTCCCAGGATCTTTGTTCCGAATTGAGATACAGACGATCAGAGGCTATCCTGCTCATCAGGATGCTTGCATACTTTGATGGTGCGAGTTGCGGACACGCAAGAGCTACGCGTTTGGTTCGTTTTCAGCGGTGTTGGAAGTATCGGCTCAATGAAAAGCCAAGTTGACATTTTCGTGGACCGAGGCTTAGAAATGGCTTTTCTCGCTTGCGCAGACATGGTGCATAAAAGCGTTTTGCTTGGGAATTCTAACGAAATAAATAACCACATAACGTAAATGCAGCCATAGATACAAAAGGAATCGAATGGCCAGAGAGGATTGCCCTTTCCGATGGTCGATTCTTGACAGGCAAACTCAAGCCTCGTTAATATTACATGGTTTGCCAGACCGAATTAACAAAGGAGGGGTGTCGTGGTTGGTCTTTTCCGCACGTGGATGAGCGCCTAGAAAGCGGCGCTGTTGTGGCGTCGCGCTGTTTTTCTGCACGCCATTTCACGATTGGACATAACCATGATATTTGAAACCTCTCGGGGCAGGTCTGTTCTGCTGTGCCATTCATGGCAATTCAAGCTTTGTTTCGTATGGGGCGGGGAGCTCGTTTCGACATTGACGAGTTCGATTCTCCAAATGGGTCTTATTTGGCATCTCGCCCTCACGACAGGGTCGTCTTCTCTCCTCTCCTTAGCATCGCTGGCAGGCTTTCTGCCGATTGCTTTGTTCGGAATCCTTGCGGGCGCCGTTGTCGACAGACTGCCTTTGAAACGTGTCCTCATCGGCGCCGACCTCTTCATTGCCGCGGTGGGTGCCGCCTTGGCGATTGCCTCGTTGGCCGGCAGCTTACCTGCATGGCTAATTCTCATCGCCCTGTTTCTCCGTGCAGTTGGTACTTCGTTCTACACGCCAGCCTCCCAATCTCTCACGCCCCATCTCGCCCCGCCAGAGCATCTCGTTCGCCTATCGGGGGTGACTCAGGCGATTCAGTCCGGCGGATACATTCTTGGCGCCGCGCTTGCAGCAGTGATTTATCCCGTGGCGGGCATTACCGCTATGATTGTCCTCGACGTGCTGGGAGCGCTTTTCGCTTCTTTAGCCGTCCTCGCCGCACAGATAGACGCAGGGGGCCTCGATGAAGCCGACCGCAGCTTGTCCTTTTCCAATAAGGTTCGAGAGCTCTTCTCTGAGATTTCGGACGGCTACAAGCTGATCAGGGGATACAGGGGGCTGTTCGCCCTTCTTTGGTGCGGGTTCGTCTTCGCTTTCGCGTTCTCTCCGCTCGCGGCATTGTTCCCAATAATGACCTTGGGGCATTTTGGCGGTAGCACGGGGGATGCCGCTTTGGTGGAAATCCTTTTTTCTGCAGGCATGCTGGCTGGGTCCGGCATCTTGGCGGTTACGGGAGGGTTCCGCAATAGGTCGTTCACCATGGTCGCCGCGATTGCCGGCTTCGGCATTGCCGCAATCGTATCCGGATCGCTCGGCCCGTCATTGTTCGCTGCTTTCCTGCCGGTGAGCTTTCTTATGGGCGCATGCTCCCCGTTGTACGCGGGAACCCAGACTGCCCTTATGCAGGAGCAGATACCTCCTGAGTACCTAGGCCGCGTTTTCGGCCTCTACGGAACCATCATGGCGTGGGCCATGCCCATGGGCCTCGCGGCCCCCTCCGTTTTTGCGGATCTGCTTGGAGCTCCGTTATGGTTCGTCGGCTCTGGAGCGACCATGGTACTGCTTGCGATGGCTATGCTGCTTGCTCCGAGCGTCCGAAACGCGGGGAAAAGAGATACCGGGCGGATTCAATAGCCCAAGTATTCGAAAAAAAGAGGCAGCAGCCATCGGTTCACGCGTCAGCCTTCAAGCCCTTGCGACGACGAGGTATTGCACCGACATCCCACATCGCGCTCCTTATTCGTCGCCAACTATCATTTTCGGATTTGCCGGCTTGCGCAAGGTCAAAACGCTCGCGCCGGCAATTGGGCAAAGGCGAAAAATCGACGTGAGCAATCTTTTTTGGCATGGCTGCGCTTCCAGTAAAAGGCTAATACACAAAAGGCGGTTCAACCTATGGAACTCATAGTCAAAGCTAAAGACATCTTTTTGGAATATGCCGGCCGCGATATCCTGGATATCGAAGAGTTGGAAATCTACTCCTACGATCGCATCGGCTTGGTGGGAGACAATGGCGCAGGCAAAACCAGCCTGCTTAAAATTCTGAGCGGCAATCTTACCATTGCGGACGCCGACGTCAGGCGCTTCGGCAGCATTGCCCTCATCGGCCAACTCGATGAACTCGACCTTGATGCGGCTCAGGACAGTGGTGAGATGCTCTCCCGTCTCAACGTCGCCGGAGTGGCGCAAGAGACGATGAGCGGCGGAGAGGAAACACGCGCCAAGATTGCCTCTGCGCTCTCCCAGCATGCAAGCGCGATCTTCGCCGACGAGCCTACGAGCCACCTCGACCAAGACGGCATCAGCCTTCTCGTCGGACAACTCAAGGCATTTGATGGAGCCCTTCTCATTGTGAGCCATGACCGTTATTTTCTCGATCAGGTAGTGGACAAGATCTGGGAGCTCAAAGACGGCGGTATTTCCGAATTCTGGGGTGACTACACCGACTATCTGCGACAGAAAGAAGAAGAGCGCAAAGTTCAGGCGGCTCGATACGAAGAGGCGATGCGCGAGCGCGAGCGCCTTGAAGCCGCCATCGAAAAACAACGGAAAAAAGCACGGCAGGTCGACGCCAAGCAGAAGGGCGCAAAGAAAAGCAACGAGTATGCAGGTCGATTGGGGCATCAGAAAGCAACCGGCACCAAACAGAAGAGGATGTACCAGGCGGCTAAGGACATGGAGAAGCGCCTCGAAGCGCTCGAAGGGATTGAGGCCCCCGACAGCATTCGCACCGTGCGGTTCCGCCAGAGCAAGGCCCTGGAACTGCATAGTAAATTTCCCATCTCGGCAGACGATTTCAGCTTGAGCTTCGGCAACTGCATGCTCTATGACCACGCGAAATTCGAGATACCGCTCGGTGCCAAAGTGGCCATCACCGGTGGCAACGGTACAGGAAAGACCAGCTTGCTGAAGGCAATCGCTCGACGCGCCGACGGTATCAACATCTCTCCCAAGGCAGAGATCGGTTACTTCGAGCAAACAGGCTACAAGTTCGACGCCCGTCAGTCTGCGATCTCGTTCATGCAGGATGGTTGCGAGTACAGCATGACCGAAATCCGAAGCGTCCTCGCCTCTATGGGAATCGGACCGCGTGACCTGGCAAAGGACGTTGGCGTTCTCTCGGGAGGCGAAGTCATCAAGCTGCTGCTCGCGAAGATGCTGCTGGGCAGATACAACATCTTGCTCATGGACGAGCCTGGAAATTACCTGGACATCAAGAGCGCCGAAGCCCTCGAGCAGATGATGAGCGCCTATGCCGGAACGATAGTGTTCGTCTCCCACGATAAGAGGCTGGTCGAGAACGTCGCAGACATTATTTACGAAATAAAGGACACCAAGCTAGTCAAAATCTTTCAGCGCGAATAACCCTAAATGAGCAGGATATATTCCCAGAATGGAGACAAAAGGCCTCGAAGGGGGGGTGCCTCCAGGCCCTGTCGGCGCTCGCCATGACGCGCATGTACTACGACGGCAGCATGGACGACCGCAGCGCCCTCATCGAAGAACAGCGGATCCTGGACAAATCTCAGGGCTTTCTGAAAAAGAGGCAGGTCCTCGCAGCGCTCATGGAGATGAAGATCGGGGGCATGAAAGGGACGCCCATCGCGCTTCCTCGCGGAGCCCAGGGAAACGCCCTCAAGAGGCTGGTCTCTCAGACCCCCAGAGCCGCTGCAAAAGAGCAACTCCTCGAAGCTAAGGTTGAGATGCGCGCGAGCCTACGCTCCGGAGAGTCGAAGCTGAGGTCCGAGGCCGAAGATCGAAAAGGCAAAATCCAACGCATCGCGGCGGTATCCCGGTCAGCCAGGACGCTGCTCACTGATGGGACCGACTGCTGGCTCATCGACGATCAGACAGATTAGGAAAGACAAAGAGGCGGGCAATTGCCCGCCTCTTACTACATCACCCACTTGAACACGGCGCGGAACAGCCAGACGAAAAAGCCCAGCGTGACCTTAAGCGCCGCCTTGAGGAACCTACCAAGCCTCTTCATCGACGTCACCCCAATCTTCCTTGACCTTGCGGGCACCATCCTCGGCGCCCTCTTCCTTCTCTTGCGCGAGCAGCCTCGCCAGCTCGTCGGGCACGCCCGGGACCTCCGCCCTCCCCAGCGCGCGCTGCAGCTCCTTTATCTGCGACTTCAGCGGTTTTGAGGGAGGACCCACGTGCTCGCGGTAGCAGGCGCCGATCGCGGCCGCGTCGCACAGGTATCCCCGCACCCGGGCGAACGCCTCGTCGCCGTCGAGCAGGACGCGCCGGGCTCGCCCGAGCTCGGCCTCCGAGGCAAGCATGAAGCGCCATCCGCGGGACCTGCGTGCGGCCGGGATGCCGTCCGCGGGCGCGTCGGCGCGCCAGTCGTCGCGCACCTGGTGCCAGTTCGCCGTGAGCCAAAGCCCCTTCTCGGGCACCTCACGCATCTCGAGCTCGAACTCCGTGAGCATGTTCGCGCCGGAGAACGGCGACCCCTCCGTGAACGAGAGCGTGTCGAACAGCGTCGTCCTGCCGCCCTCGTACTCTATCCTCACCATCATCTCCGGCCCCTCTCCCTGCGCTGGTCCTGCTGGGCCCGCTGCCGCTCGGCGGCGAGGATGCGCTGCTGCTCGTCCTCATGCCGGCTGCCGCGCTGGTTGTCGCCGGCTTCGCCGCGCTTGTCGCCGTTCCCGTAGCGGGTCTTGAGGGGCATGAGGCCGTTCTCCGCTATGTAGGCTCGCGCAGCCTCGAGGCGGCGGTACCCCTCGCCGCCCGCCTGGCCGCGGCGCTCGAGCGTCGCCATCCTGAGACCGAACTCCTCGATCGACTCGACGTCGAACTTCGCGCAGGTCTCGAGCGCCGAGGAGAGCCTGCTCAGCTCCGAGAGGTCGTTGAGCTCGAGGGCCCGCTCGGCGGCCTCGCGGATGCGCGCGGTGCTCGCGTCCGTGGGGCGGTAGGCGCCTTCGCGCTCGAACCGCCGGCGGAGCATCTCCTTGCCGTAGACGAACCCCAGGCGCTCGCCGCTGACCTTCTTGGACGGCTCCTCTGCCAGGCTGAACACCCAGTCGTCCCGCCTCGCCTTGGCCGAGTTGTCGGCGACGTGCACGCCCAGGGCGTCGAGGATGCCGAGGAACTCCGCCTCGTCGCGCGCCGTGGTCTTGGCGAGCGCGACGCGGGCGCGGATGTCGCCGACCCACGAGTAGCCGCCAGAGCGCATGATCTCCTTCTCGGCACGGCCCAGGTAGACGCTCCTGCGACTCCTGGGCCCGCCCGCGCCGGCGCGCCCTCGCGCCTTCGACGGCGATTCTGGCGCCCGGTCGTTGGAGAGGCCCGACAGCCCGCGCTCGCGGGCCATGTCCTGAAGGTCTCGGTTGAGGTCCTCGGGGTGCTGGGTCTGCATGCGGTAGCCCGTGCGGAGGTTCGCGTTGTTCACTACGATGTGCGCGTGGGGTATGCCGCGGGCGTTGTCGTCGTGGTAGACGATGGCGATCTCGTGGTCGCCGAAGTGCTTGAGCGCCCACGAGCACGCGAGCTCGCGCAGCGCAGCCAGGTCGATGTCGTCGCCGGGGTCCGGCGAGAGCACGAAGTGCTTGAACGTGCGCGCGGGCTTTCCCCTCCAGGGTGCGTCCGTGCCGAAGGCGGCGCGAGTGGCGTCCATCTCGGCGTCCCAGGCGCAGGCCTCCTTGGCCTCGTCTCCCAGCGCGCCGGCGTCGCGCTCGTCGTAGCTCAGGTTGAACAGGTCGCGCGCGAGGGCGCGGCCTCCCTTCTCGAGGTAGCGGCGGATGCCTCCGGTCGCGCCGTGGCCGCTTATCGGCTTCAGGATCGGCATGGCGACCCCTCCACGAGCGAGTCGGCTCCGATGCGCCCGAGCTCGGCCGCCATCTCGCGGGCCGCGGCGTTCACGTCGGCGAGCTCGCGCTCGATCGTAGGGACGCTCTCCGCCACGAGGTCGCGGTCGACGCGCCCATGGCGGGCGTGGAAGTTGATGAGGTTCATCGCGTGCACGGCCTGGTTGTAGTGGTAGCCCCACTTCGTGAGCTCGCGCGACATCGCCCACAGGGCCCTGCGGTCCACGAGTATGCGGTGCTCGTCTCCCGCGTTGGCCTCCGTCGACAACGGTATGCGCACGAGGTAACGCAGGTACTCCGACTTGCTGAGGCCGGCGCGCTCGCACCGCTCGCAGAGCGCGTCGTAGTCGCCTCCCTCCATGCGGAACGTGACGCGGCGCTCCTTGCCTTTGGCGACGCCGGCTTCCTCTTCCATGGCGGATTCCTTTCCTCGGGCCCGCCGCGCGGCGGGCGCGTCTCTCTAGGGGCGCGGGGGATCCCCCGCAGGCGGCGGCCCGGCTCGGGCGCCGCCTCTGGGACCGGGCCTCGCGTAAGCGGGCTCCCCAACGGCCCGCGGCATGACGGGTCCGAGGCCGCCCGGTCCCCAAGTGCTATGGACGCCCGACGCGATGTCGGACGCCATAGGCTACTTGCTGGATTTCGAACCTGAGGCCCTTCTTCGAACCTTCTGGGCTCCTCCGCCCGCCTCCGCGTAGGGCGCGGTCATGATCGCCATCTCGCGCAGCAGCGAGAGGTCGGCCGCGCTCGGGCTCTCGGGCGGGCTCTCAAGGAAGTCGGCGACGAGCCTCGCGGCCTTCGCGATGCGCCCGTCGGGGCCGGCCTGCGTCTTGCCCTCGCTCCTCACGTAGTCGGAGAGCTCCCGCTTGGTGCGCCGCCAGGGCTCCATGGCGGCGTGCATCTCCGCCTGGCGCTCCTTCGACATGCCCGCGAGCGAGCGCACCGCCTCGGCGCTGAGGTTGCCGCGGTCGGCCTCGGCGGCCCACTCGGGCGAGAGGTCCTCGGCGATCCGGCGGGCCAGCCTCTCCTCGCGCGCGATGGTCTTGCCGGAGACCTTGCGGCCCGTCTGCCGCTCGATGATGGCGGCCTTCACGTCGTCGACGCGCATGCCGGAAAGCGACGGGTCCTCGGAGCGCAGGCGCACGGCGTCGCCCCTGAGCGCCTCCGTCGCTGCGGCGCGCTCGGTCACGGTGAGGGCGCGGGTGAAGTAGTTCGCGGCGTGGAGCAGCGTCACCGCCCGCTCGTCGTCGATGCCCTCTATCACGCGGCAGGGCATCTTCTCGTAGGCGGGGTCGTCCTTGGCGAGCAGCGCGTAGGCGGCCTTGCGCCGGTGCCCGGAGACCATCTGCCACGAGCCGTCGCCGACCTTTCGCACGAGCGGCAGGTCGGTGAGGCCGTCCTCGCGTATGGACTCGGCGAGCTCGGCTATGCCAGCCGGGTCCATGGAGTAGGCGGCGTTCGCCGGGTGGTCGGCGATGTCGGCCACCGCGATTTCGGACACCGGGTAGCGCCCGCGGGTGCGCGACGCGCCGTCGAGGAGCCCCGTGATAGTGAAGCCCGCGGCCACCTGGCTAGGCGAGCTCACGGGACACCTCGTCTGCGAGCGCCTCGTAGTCGCGCGCGGGGCGGCTCCCCGGCTCGAAGGCGGCCACCGGCTTCCACTGCCAGCTGCCCTCGCAGACCTTGCTGCTCGCGTGGATGACCGTCTCGAACTGCTCGCCAGGGAAGAAGCCGTCGAGCACGGCCGCGCCCGTGGCCTCGGCGTTGGTCATGCGGCCGGGCACGCAGGTGCGCAGTATCTTCCATCTGGGCGTGGGCATGCGCAGGGCGTCCGCGATGGAGCGCGTCGCCTCCACGGTGAGCGCCGTGCCGCGCATCACGGTGGAGTCGAGCTTGACGGGGATGACGACCATGCCGCCCTCCGCCGCGGCGAGGTAGGCGTTGAAGGCGAGCCTGCGCATCACGGGGCTGCAGTCGATGAGGCAAACGTCGTAGGAGCCCGAGGCGTCGTCGAGGGCGAACTTGAGTCGCTGCTCGCGCAGGAGCATCTCGTTCTGGTCGACGAGGTCGATGGTCGAGGCCACCACGTCGAGGCCCTCCCCGGCGGCGTAGGCGACCTCCTCCACGGGGGCGCCGCCGTAGAGCAGCTCGACCGAGGTGCGGCGCTCGGAGGCCGCCCGGTCGTAGAGGCCGAAGAAGTCCGTGGCAGACGCCTGCGGGTCGAGATCGACGAGCAGGGTCCGAAGGCCCCGGGCGGCGAAGATCGCCGCCAGGTTCACGGCGGTCGTCGTCTTGCCGACGCCGCCCTTGTAGTTGGAAATGGCTATCGTGCGCATGGGTCGCGTCCTCTCTAGTGTGGGGCGCGCCTCGCCGCATCAGGTCCGGCGCGCCCCGAGTCTCGGAGCGTCGGGACAAAACCGTACGGATTTGTCCGACAAGCGGAGTGTACCACGAAAACGTACGGATATGTACGCTTTCGTGGTACAGGGGCCGGATTCGGGAAAAGCCCGGCCCCGGGAGCCCGGGACCGGGCGCGCCGCCTAGGAGAGCGGCTCCATCTCGCCGAAGCAGTTGACGTGGTGGCGCAGGAGCGCTCGGTTCTCCTTGACGACCATCATCGCCACCTCGTCGAAGCGGACCGGGGTGTCGGCGTAGTCGTCGCCGTTGCCGGAGAGCCACGTCGCCGCCAGCGCCTCGCGCAGCCCGCGCGCCCTGTGGGCCTCGGGGAATCCGTCCGTCCCGATGCGGACCGTGGCGTCGACGAACACCAGGGTCCCGTCCTCGTCCACCGCCACGAGGTCGATCCCGCCGATGCCCTCGGGCCCCTGCCAGGCCTCGTCGACGATCTCGTAGCCCTTGCGCTCGAGGAAGGCCTTGACCGCGCCCATCGCCTTTTCCTTCATGTCGTTCATGTCTTGCTCCTTAGACTCTTAAGGCCCGCCCCTGTGGCGTGCCTTGCGTCGCGTGAGTCGCATGCAGCGCGGGCGCGCCTGCAAGGGAGGAAGCGAAGTCGGGCGTGGATATAGAAATCTCCCGACGGCAGTTTTTCGCGTTGTTCGCGCGCGGAGCGCATGGGGCGAAGAACCCGAAAAAGTGTCGCGACCCTTGCTGGCCGCCCGCCGGCGTGCGACCCTGCGCGTCCAAGGAGCGCCAGGGCGGGTATTCGGATCAAAGGGGCGCAGGCGTGCGGCATGGAATCCGGCGTGGGCGCCGAGACCCTCCGGGCGTGGGATGCGGCCCGTCGGCGGTTGCTGGGCTCCTGCGGGGATTGACGACGACGTCGTGGCGGGGACGGCGGCGTAACCTCAGGTTGAAGTGCCGCAGCATGAATCGGGACGGACGGCTTTCCCGCGCCGCTTGCGGACGATATGCGCACGAGATCGCTGGCGGCGAGATGGCTCTCCACATGGAACGGCTACGGTGCTGCGCGACACGTCCGTTGAGAGAAGGAGTCGAGCTGATGTTGGGTTACGAAGAGAAGTTGGAGCGCATGGAGCTGATTGATGCCGTGTGCGATGCCGGGAGGCTGGCGAGGGGCCTGGACCAGTTGCTCGAGTCCCTGGCACACGCCGACCAGCTGGACCCGCTCGACGTCGAGGGAATCCTGGCCCTGAGGTCGATAAGCGAGAGGTGCGCCGAGCGCATCGGCGACGCCGCGCGCATCCTGGAGGCGCAGAACGAGATCCTCTACGCCGAGGAGCGAACCGCTTAACTTCCTTTCCCGGAAGATTAACTATTTGCTTTGCGATCATCGCACTAAAGAATCGCAGCCCTAGGTCTACGTTTAGACGAGTGTTAACCGCGTCCCATTCCGAAGATGCTTGCGGTGTTGGATTCTGCATCCATTACGGCTGTCGCTGGCTCTTCCAGGGGTGCGACCCGCTGCAACTGTTCAGGCGCTGAATCGTCAACCCCCTCGCCGAGTGCCAGGAAGAACCTCATCACGAGCTCGACTCTCTGCTGCAGGGAATCGCTCAGCTCGCCGTAGGAGACCGCCAGCCGTACTTCCTTGGCCAACTCCGCCATCGAGCCCCTCAGCGCCTTCTGAACGCTCACGGAGGGCCTCATCTCGACCTGGGTATCGGTGAGCTTGGCGATGATGTAGTCCTGCCTGCTCATACCGCTCCAAGCTGCCATCTCGCATATGAGCTTGTGCTCCTCGGGCGTGCAGCGGAACGCCATCGTCTTGCTGCGCTTGCGGGCGCTGTTCTCGCACGGCATCCTTCTTACCCCCTCGCTCCGTCGAGCGCGGCGGCCATCTCGTCCTGCTTCGTGGGGAACAGGTGCGCGTATCGGTAGGTGATGTCAACCGCCTCGTGGCCCATGCGCTCGGCGATGGCCAGCGCGGAGAAGCCCATCTCGATCAGCAGGCTCACGTGGCTGTGGCGTATGTCGTGTATTCGGATGCGCTTCACGCCCGACGCCTTGCACCCGCGCTCCATCTCGTGGGCCAGGAAGTGCTTGGTCACGGCGAACAGGCGCTCGTCGGGGGCGACGTCGTCGCGGAGCTCTATGAATTCCGCCATCTCGTCGCGCAGGAAGGCGGGCATGACGATCGTGCGCACCGACTTGGGCGTCTTGGGGTCGGTAACGGTGTCCACGCCGTGGAGGCTCTGGTACGACTTGTTGATGCGCAGCCGCGAGCTCTCCAGCATGAAGTCGGACGGAGTGAGCGCCAGGAGCTCGCCGCAGCGGATGCCCGTCCAGTAGAGCAGCTCGAAGGCGTGGAACGACAGCGGCTTGTCCATGACTGCCTCGCTGAACCTCAGGTACTCGTCCTTGGTCCAGAACTGCATCTCGCCGCCCTTCTTCGAGCCTATCTTGTCGACCCTGCGCACCGGGTTGTCGGTGAGGCCGTAGTAGCGCTCTGCGTGGTTGAAGATGGCGTTCAGTTGGTTGTTCACCGTGCGCAGGTACGTCGGCGCCCAGGGCTTCCCGTCGGCGTCCCGGTGCTCGGTGAGCTCGTTTTGCCACCTGATGACGTCGATCGGCCTCACGTCGCACATGCGCATGTCCCCGAAGAACGGCACCAGCTTGTCGTTGATGATGTACTCCTTGGTGATCCACGTGTGCTCGCGTATGCGCGGCTTCACCTCTGAGGCGTACACCTCGACGAACTCGGAGAACGTCATGTCCATGGCCCCGCCGTTAAGGCTCTTGAACTGGCTCTCCCACACTGCGGCCTCCACCTCGGAGGAGAAGCCGCGCTTCGTCTTGTGGCGCTTCGAGCCGCGGGCGTCGCGGTAGTAGCACTGCACGTAGAACGTGCCGTTGCTGTCGTCCTTGTACACCGGCATGTCAGTCCACCTCCGGGAAGTACAGGGCGTCGAAGACGTCGCTCCGGACGCGCCCGCGGATCACCACGCGCCCGCGCGCCTCCTGCTCGGCGTTTATCTTCCTGATCACCTCGTAGGCGCTGCCTTTCTTGATCCTCAGCAGCTCCGCGACCTCGTCGGCGTCCAGCATGTGCGGCCTCGGCGTCTTCGCCACCTTCTCGTCCATGGCTCCTCCAATCAATGGCGTACGGATACGTACGGTTCACAGATTCAGAGTAAACGTACATATCTGTACTGTCAATAGAATTGCGTACATTTGCGTACGCTGATAAGATGTGCTGGTACGTAATTCCAGGAGGAGGGCTCATGTCCGTAGGCGAGAACATAAGGCGGTACCGCAAGTCGCGCGGCATGACGCAGGCGCAGCTCGCCGAGGCGGTCGGCCTGACCGAGGGGGCCGTGCGCCACTACGAGAGCGGCATCCGCGCCGTGAAGCCCGAGCTGCTCGAGTCCATCTCCGCGGCGCTCGGCGTGTCCGTCAACGCCCTCAAGGATTACGGCGTCGAGACCGCGGGCGACCTCATGTCGCTGCTCGTGCGGCTCGAGGACTCCTTCGGCATCGTGCCCGCAGCCGACGGCACGGGCCTCTCCCTGAACCCCAAGGCGCCGCACGCGCCCAAAGCCGCGATGGCGATCGAACTGTGGGCAGAGAAGCGCGCGCAGCTCGAAAACGGCAAGATCGACGCCGACGAATACGAGGACTGGAAAGCCTCGCTGTAGCGGCTCTCCGCATTTCGCGATCAACGCAACCGAATCAGGACGGTGGACCAGGCGGCGAGCGCCGCCCGCTCCTGCGTCTGCTGAGTTTTTACTCCCCATTGCATGCCAAGGCATTTCCGGCGCACCTGGGGAGTAAATGACGCGGTGGCTTACACGGCGGCACGCGGCAGTACGCCGCGGCATTTCCCCTGGTTACTCCCGTTTTCATTGAGGCGGCGAGATTCTTTACTCCCCATTAACCACCTGGGAAAACGCTGTGAGAAGACCGCCGAAAAGCCCATTGAGTTCGATTTGAGTTTCACAGGCCCCGAAACGGCCCCGATTCGTTCTCGGGGACAAAAATCGCGCGTCTACTCACTTGGGATGAATCCTTACTCCCGTTCCTCCGAATGCCGCACCGTGCCTTGCCGTCTTGAAACACGGGGGAGTAAATTGCGAAATCGCAGGTGAAAGGGAGTAAAACGACAAAGAAAAAGCCTCCGTCCCAACGCGGGAACGGAGGCTCGGTTATCGCATTTACTCACCAACATCGCTGGCGGCTTTGCCATGACTCTCGTACGAAACGAAACTCAGCGGCACAGTGCGGCACTCAAAAATGCAGGTCAGAACCCTATCAGCCTACTCCCACTCGATGGTCGCGGGCGGCTTGGACGTGATGTCGTAGCACACGCGGTTGGCGCCGGGGACCTCGGCAACGATGCGGCCGGAGATGCGGGCCAGCACGTCGTAGGGCAGCTTGGCCCAGTCGGCGGTCATGGCATCGCTGGACTCGACGGCACGCAGGATGATCGGGCGCTGATAAGTGCGCTCGTCACCCATGACGCCGACGGACTTGATGTCGGGCAGAACCGCGAAATACTGCCAGCAGCTGTGCTCGGAGTTGCGCTCGCCGGTCTGCTCAAACAGACGCTGATTGTAGGCATCCAGCTCCTCGCGCACGATGGCGTCGGCGTTCTTGAGGATCTCGAGCTTCTCCTTGTCGACCGCACCGATGATGCGGATGGCAAGACCCGGGCCCGGGAAGGGCTGGCGGAACACGATGTGACCCGGCAGGCCCAGTGCCAGACCAAGTGCACGGACCTCGTCCTTAAAGAAATGATCGAGCGGCTCGATGAGGTCGAAGTGCACGCCCTCGGGGAACGGGATCAGGTTGTGGTGGCTCTTGATGGTGGCCGTCTTGCCGCCCGTCTTGCGAGCGCCGGACTCGATGATGTCGGGGTAGATGGTGCCCTGAGCCAGGTACTTGACCGGCTTGCCATCGGTCTCGAGCTGCTGCGCCACGGCGAAGAACTCTTTCCAGAACTGCGTACCGATGATGCGGCGCTTCTCCTCGGGCTCGGTCACGCCAGCCAGAAGCTCGGCATAGCGGTCCTCGGCGTGAACGTGGATAAAGTCGACGTCAAACTGCTTGGTGAAGACCTCCTCCACCTGCTCGGGCTCGCCCTTGCGCAGCAGACCGTGGTTGATGAACACGCAGGTCATCTGCTTGCCCACGGCGCGAGCGCCCAGCGCAGCCACGACGGAAGAGTCGACGCCACCGGACAGGGCAAGAATCACGCGGTCGTCGCCGACCTTCTCGCGGAACTCGGCCGTCATGGTCTCGACCAGGTTGTCCATGCTCCAGTTGGGCTCCAGGCCGCAGATCTCAAACAGGAAGTTGCTCAGCAGCTGCTGACCATACTCGGAGTGCTTGACCTCGGGGTGGAACTGCGTGGTGAAAATCTTGCGCTCGACGCACTCCATGGCGGCAACCGGGCACACGTCAGTGCTGGCGGTAACGGTAAAGCCCTCGGGCACCTCGGAAACGGCGTCGCGGTGGCTCATCCACACGGTCTGCTCCATAGGCGTGGAGTTAAAGAGCTTGGCGCCGGCCGTGCGCGTGATGGTGGCACGGCCGTACTCGCCCACCTCGGAGTGGCCGACCTTGCCGCCGAGCGTCACGGCCGTGATCTGATGGCCGTAGCAAAAGCCCAGGACGGGAAGGCCCAGGTCAAAGATGGCAGGATCGATGGACGGAGCGTCCTCGGCATACACAGAAGCCGGGCCGCCGGAAAGGATGAGCGCAGAGGCGTTCATCTCGCGAATCTCGTCGGCCGAGATGTCGCAGGGGACAATCTCGGAATACACGTTGAGGTCGCGGACGCGACGGGCAATGAGCTGACCGTACTGCGCACCAAAGTCGAGTACGAGGACCTTTGCGGAAGCCTTTTGATCCATGGTTCCCCCTCTTGTTGGCGGGGAGCCGATGCCCACCCGCGCGAATGAACGAAAATAACTTTCATAGTGTACACGTTATATGGGGTTTCTCGTCCCTCGCAGCCATCAGCGCACGGCAAACGCACGACCTGCGTCCTTTTTAGTGGCGATTGAAGTGTTACCAAACGTTTCAGATGATGTAATACGTTTGAACATTGGACGCCCTGTGCCACAATACTGCCGAACGGCTCCGCCTCTGCGGCGGCAAATACGATAGGAATACCAGCATGAAGCGCATCCTTCTCATCGCCACGGGTGGCACCATCGCATCGACCGAGGACGGCAACGGCCTCTCCCCCGCCCTGACCGGTGAGGAGCTCGCCCAGAGTGTCCCCGAGATCTCGGGCCTCTGCGAGCTCGACGTCGTGCAGCCCATGAACATCGACAGCACCAATATGCGCCCGAGCGACTGGATGCGTATCCGCGACGTCATCGTCGAGGGTTATGCCGACCACGACGGCTTCGTGATTCTGCACGGCACCGACACCATGAGCTACACCGCGGCAGCGCTTTCCTACCTGATTCAGGACAGCCCCAAGCCTATCGTGCTCACCGGTTCGCAAAAGCCCATGGGCAATCCTTTTACCGACGCCAAGCTCAACCTGTACCAGAGCCTGCTCTATGCGCTCGACGAGCACTCGCACGACGTCTCGATCGTATTTGGCGGCGTAGCCATTGCCGGCACGCGCGCCCGCAAACAGCGCACCATGAGCTTTAACGCGTTCATTAGCGTCAACTATCCGCCCATCGCCTATATCCGCAACGACCGCATCGTGCGCAACGGGCTTCACGGCACGCATCAGGGCGAAAACCCGGTGCGTTTCTACGACAGCATCGACCCGCGCGTATTTGTACTCAAGCTTACGCCCGGCGTAAACCCGGGCATTCTCGACGCCCTTGCCAATAGCTACGACGCCGTGATTCTGGAGACCTTTGGCATTGGCGGCATCCCCGAGTTTGGTGAGTCGGGCGAGTCGTTCCAAGAGGCAATTTTCCGCTGGGTCGATTCGGGCCGCACCGTCGTTATGACCACGCAGGTTCCCGAAGAGGGCCTCGATCTGGGCGTTTATGAGGTCGGCCGTGCTTACGTCGATCATCCGGGCATTCTGCGCGGCGACGACATGACCACCGAAACGCTCGTGGCCAAGACCATGTGGGCACTCGGCCAGTCACGCGATGCCGCCGAGATCCAGCGCCTGTTCTACAGCCAAGTCAACCACGACCGCATCCCAATGGCGTAATTCAGTTGTCGACGGGTATCCCCTATTCGATGCCCTCGAGAAGCTCTGACACCGTCATGCCGAGTGCGGGCGCGATCTTAAATAGAACCTTGAGCGTGAAATTTGCCGTCCCGTCTTCGATTCGGTCGAGATAGGGTCGGCTGATTCCTGTCGCCACACAAAAATCAACCTTGGAGATACCGAGGTCTCTGCGTGTCTCTTCGACCCGCCTGCCAAGAATCTGTTTCGCACGTTCGTCCATGCAGCCGAGTTTGAAATGGAGCCGAACATAAACGTAAACTATAGTTTACGTTTTGCCGAATACACAGGAGTTTTCTATGTCGGGTTCTTCGACGTGCGCGGAGTACGCAAGCTGCCGCCCACACAATACGCCGCTCAGGCTTGTGGCAGTCGAAGCCGATTGTCTTTCGCCAGATGAGCGCACGGCCTTTACGCTGCTATCGAGCCGCGTTACGACCGCGCTGCTCCCAAATCCGAAACATAACGAGCTCGTGTTTCTGTGCCAAGAGCACGGTTGCGCACTCGACCAGACCGCCGTTATCGCCACCACCCCGCAAGGACTCCCCCTGCTCCTTGAAGCAGCCGTTGCTCTGACGTTACGCGGCGCCGGATACGAAAACGAGGCCGCCGCCGACATGGTCTTTAAACCACGATCGAGCGGCGGCCTCGCAGCAGCCATTGAATATGTGTGCAGGCTCGTTGCCTAAAAGGACAAGCTAGAAACCAAAGCCAAAGCCCGTTCCGGTAATCGCCGAGTACATAAAGTAAACGTTGATCACGTTGAGAAACACGCCCGTGATGCAACCGTTGCGCAGGTAGCGCTCGCACACGATGCGCGCCATGGCAGCGGAGTCATCATTGTTTTTAGCCTGGCGTCCTGCCGTAAAGTACGTCGCCACGCTCAGCAGCAGGTTGAGCACCGGCAGCGCCAGTAGCTCGTAACTCTTGCCCCAACGCGTCACCTCGCCGGCGGCATTAAACTTTGTTGCCACCTCGGGACCAATGTTGGGGATAACACACGCTGCAACCACCAGCGGAAGCACCGCAAGCACGAGCAGCGCGACGCCCATGTAGCCGGCTTTTTTACCATATTTAAACATGCACGTCGTCCTTACACGTTAAAGCGGAAGTGCACGACGTCTCCATCGGCCATGACATAGTCCTTGCCCTCGATGCGCAGCTTGCCGGCAGCCTTAGCGCCCTGCTCGCCGCCGAGCTCGATGTAGTCGTCGTAGCCAATAACCTCGGCCTTAATAAAGCCGCGCTCAAAGTCGGTGTGGATGACGCCGGCGGCCTGCGGGGCGGTCGCGCCCTGACGAACCGTCCAGGCCTTGACCTCCATCTCGCCGGCCGTAAAGAACGACTGCAGGCCGAGCAGCTTGTAGGCAGCCTGCGCGAGCACGTCCAGACCGGGTTGCTTCAAGCCAAGGCTCTCCAGGTAGTCGGCCGCGTCCTCGGGATCAAGCTCGGAAAGCTCGGCCTCGATCTTGGCGCAGATGGGCAGCGGCTTGACGCCGTCGATGGGCGCCAGGTCGTCGTTGAGCATGTCCTCGTCTACGTTGGCCACATACAGGATGGGCTTCATGGTGAGCAGGAACAGGCCCTTGGCAGCGGCGCGCTCCTCGTCGGTCATCTCCATGGACGCGGCGCGCTTGCCCTCGTTGAGCCAGGCGAGTAGGCGCTTGGCGACCTCAAACTTGGGCATGAGCTCCTTGTCGCGCTTGGCCTCCTTCTCGAGCTTGGGCAGCTGCTTCTCGAGCGTGCCCATATCGGCCAGGATAAGCTCGGTCATGATGGTGTCGGCGTCACCGGCGGGATCGACGAACTCGCCCGTGCGGCCCACCTCACGCATAACGTTGGGATCCTTAAAGTAGCGCACGACCTCGCAAATAGCGTCGGTCTCGCGAATGTTAGCCAGGAACTGGTTGCCCAGGCCCTCGCCCTCGTTGGCACCCTTCACCAGGCCTGCGATGTCGACGAACTCGACCGTCGCCGGCACAATGCGACCCGGGTTAACGATGTCGGCGAGCTTTTGCAGACGGCTATCGGGCACGTCGACGATGCCCACGTTGGGGTCGATCGTAGCAAACGGGTAGTTGGCGGCAAGGCCGGTCTTTTTGGTAAGCGCGGTGAACAGCGTCGACTTGCCCACGTTGGGCAGGCCCACGATACCGATGGAAAGGGACACGACAGCTCCTTTTGATACAGGTACTTCAAACTGCATAAGTATAGCGCCGCCGCAGCATCCGGGCGAATCCGGACACCGCGGCGGCGCAAATGAAGCAGAGATGCGTGAGGGTTCGAGACAGTAGTCCTTACTTAAGCTCGGGCCAGAAATCCTTGTTGGCCTCGATGAGCTCGTCCAGGATCTGCTTAGCAACGCTCGCCGAAGGAATGGTCTTGGAGAGCGTGAGTGCCTGCCAGAGCTTCTGGTAGCTGCCCTCGACCCAAGCCTGGACAACGAGCTTCTCGACGGAAACCTGCTGCTCCATCAGGCCCTTCTGGAACTGCGGGATCGAGCCCCGGCAGATCTTCTCAAAGCCGTTGGAACCGACGATGCAAGGCACCTCGACCATGGCCGTCGGGTCGAAGTTGGGCACAGCGCCATCGTTGGGGACGATCAGCAGGAAGCGCTCGAGCGTATTCTCGGCCAGTGCGCAGGCAAGGTCGACGATGTAGTTGGCATGTACATCTGGCTCAAAGCCGCCGTCTTTAGCCGTACCCTTGGCGATGATGTCGCGGCAAGCGCCAAAGACCTTCTTCTCGCGGCCGTCCATAACCTCATTGGCGCGAGTGTAGTTGGGGTCAGACGTCTCGACGACATAGTCCGGGTACAGGTAATACTTGAGGTAGGTATTGGGAATCGTCTCGGGATCGACAGCATAGACATCCTTGGCCTTGCCGAAGGTGTGAATCCAGCTCTCCTCGACATGCTGCTCCTTACCGGCCTCGTGCTCGATGCCGTCCAGGTAGCCGTTCTTAGCCATGTGCTCCTTAATCTGCGGCATGAGGTCGTTGCCGTCCTTGTCGTAGATTTTGCTCCACCAACCAAAGTGGTTGAGGCCGTAGTAGCTGTACTGCAGCTCGCGACGATCCTTGATGCCGCACATACGGCTCATCTTATCCATGAGGTCGATCGGCATGTCGCAGATGTTGATGATGCGGCTGTTGGGGCGCAGCACGCGACAGGCCTCGGCGACGATGGCCGCGGGGTTGGAGTAGTTGAGCATCCAGGCGTTGGGGCTGTACTTCTCCATGTAGTCGAGGATCTCGATGACGCCACCGATGGAGCGCATGCCGTAGGCGATACCGCCGGCACCGCAGGTCTCTTGGCCAACGCAGCCGTACTTGAGAGGAATCTTCTCGTCGAGCTCACGCATGGCGTACAGGCCAACGCGGATGTGAGCAAGGACGAAATCGGTCCCGGTGAATGCGGTCTCGGGGTCGGTGGTGTAGCTAAACTCAACCTCGGGGGCGTTCTCGTGGAAGTAGATCTCGCAGGCCTTGGCCACGGTCTCCTGGCGCTCGGCGTTGTTATCGTAGAAGGTCACCTTGTTGACCGGAAAGCGGTCGCGCTCCTCAAGCAGCATCAGAGCGATGCCCGGGGTGAAGGTAGAGCCACCGCCGGCAATGGTCACGGCATAGTTTTTCTTGGACATGATGTCCTCCTCATTCTGGCCGCTTGCTCAATCCATCCCCGTACGCGGCCTGCACGGTTTGGAATTGTTACCTAGAAGTGGAGTTTTTTATCTCTAGAATCGGCCTTGCGGTGCATACCGGCTCTGCAAGGCCGATTGTTTCGATGGACGATGGTTTACAGAAGACTCTCGAACTTCAGAAGACTCTCGAACTTCTCGCGAACCTGCGGGACGCTAAGGCCGATGATGACCTGAATTGACTGACCTTGGACCACCAAGCCATGCGTACCGATCGCCTTGAAGGAAGCCTCGGGTGCAACGGCGCTCTTGTCCTTGACGTTAACGCGCAGACGGGTAGCGCAGTTCGTTACATCGATGATGTTATCCGTGCCACCGAGCAGATCGAGGATGTTCTCGGCAAGCACCAAGCGCTCATCATCTTTACTCTGGGCGGCCGATTTGCCAGCAGCAGCACCGCCCTGCTTTTGCTTGTAGTCGGCCTTGGACTTGAGCTCGACCTCAACATCGTCATCCTCGCGACCGGGGGTCTTAAAGTCGAACTTGACGATCAGGAAACGGAAGACCACAACCCAAAGAGCGGTAAAGCACAGACCGACAAGGATGGAGATGGCGTACTGCAGACCGTGTGCGGCCCAAAGGGGCAACCAGTCCCACGAGAGCATCGAGATGATGCCGCCGTCGAAGATGCCTACGACGCCAAGGAGGTTTTGAGCCATGCAGCCGAGCGCTCCGAGCACACAGTGGACGACGAACAGGCCGGGCGCGATGAACAGGAAGGTGAAGTCAAGCGGCTCGGTGATACCGCAAAGCATAGCGGTAAGGGTGACCGGAATCAGCAGAGCCTTGACGCGCTGCTTGCGCTCGGGTTTGGCGGTCATATAAAACGCAATGGCGACGCCAAGCGAGCCGAAGACTTTAGTCCATCCAGGGCAGGTATAGGCAGCCCAGGGTGCGGCATCCTTAAGAGCAATGCTCGGATCGGCAGCCAGTTGGGGCAGGATGTTGGCCCAAGCGGCAAAGATGCCGCCATTGACCGCCGCGTTATCGTAATAGAACGGCGTATAGATAAAGTGGTGCAGGCCTGTAGGGATCAGCACGCGCTCGAAGAAAGCAAAGACACCCACGCCAAACGTACCGGCGGAAAGGATGAATCCCTGGAAGGCGGAGATAGCAGCCTGAACATGCGGCCACACCAGGCAGGCGATAAGAGCGACCGGAACCATAACGAAGAAACCGATCATATAGATGAACACGGAGCCCGAGAACACGCCCAGCCACTCAGGAAGTTCGGTGTCGAAGAACTTGTTATGCAGCATCGTGGCGATACCAGAGATAATGAGCGCGCCCATGATGCCCATGTCAAGCGTTTTGATGCTTGCGATAGTGGCAAGACCAGTACCGCTGCCCGCCTCGACAGAGTAGTCGACCCCAAAGACAGGGCCCCACTGCCCCAAGATTGTGCTTACAAAGTAGTTGAAGGTAAGGTAGATGGCCAAAGCCTCCATGCAGCAGCGAGCGTTCTGCTTGTTCGCGAGCGAGATTGGCAACGCTACGCAAAACAGCAACGGCATCTGGTTAAAGAGCGTCCAACCACCCTGGAGCAACACATATCCAGCAATCAAACCAAAGATGGCCCGCAGTGGCCATCTCGCCAAAGATCGCCTCGGTGGTAAACAACGTACCCAGGCCGACGACGATTCCGGAAAATGCGAAAAGAATTGCAGGCGTGTACATTGCACCGCCGAAACGTTGTATCTTTTGCATCATGACGGGGAATCCCCCTCTCTTCATTCGGAGCGCTGCGGTTTTGGCTTCACTCGAGACCGCAGACGCGCCGTTTGCGTGTACCTCGTGCAATAGGACGGGTGGGCCCGCTTCCCTGACTTCTTGCACTTACGTTTTATCACATCACTTATCTATACAAGTTAGCATTAATACTACGGTCGGTAAACGGTTGATTATTGGCCGTAAACGGTATATGTCCAGTATTTCGCCTGCTAAATCTGACATAGCTGATGGATACATTTTAAATTTCTTTTCTACTTGTCTAGATGTGCTTGTCTATATCTATATACATGCCTATACTTCATTACAACATTCACCGCCACGTTAAGGAGTCACCATGAAAAGCGCGGTCTTCTATGGAAAGCACGACCTCAGAGTCGAGGAATCGGCAAAGCCGACCGTGGGCAGGCGCGACGTTCTGATCAACGTCAAAGCTTGCGGCGTCTGCGGTACCGACGTTCATATCTATGAAGGCGACAAGGGTGCAGCCGACGTTACCCCGCCCACGATCCTTGGTCATGAGTTTGCGGGCGTTGTCGAGGCCGTGGGCAGCGACGTCGCTGGCTTTAAACCGGGCGATCGCGTGTGCATCGACCCAAACCATCCCTGCGGCTGCTGCGAACCCTGCCGCGACGGAATCAACCACTACTGCGAGCATATGACCGGTTACGGCACCACCGTTAACGGCGGCTTTGCCGAGTACTGCTCCGTCGATATGCAGCAAGTCTACAAGTTGGGCGAGCACACCAGCTTCGAGCAGGGTGCCATGACCGAGCCCGTGGCGTGCTGTCTGCACGGCATCGATATGTGCAACATCAAGCCCGGCAGCACAGTTGTCGTTATCGGCGGCGGCATGATCGGCCTGCTCATGATGCAGCTTGCTAAAAACGCCGGCGCCACCAAGGTTGTCTTGCTCGAGCCTGTCGAAGGCAAGCGCGAGGTTGCGCTCAAACTCGGCGCCGACCTGGCAATTGATTCCATCCACGAGGACGTCCCGGCCCGCCTGAAGCAGGAGGGCGTCGGCAACGTCGATGTCGTTATCGAGTGTGTTGGCAAGCCCGTCACCATCGAGCAGGCCATCCAGATCGCCGGCCACAAGGCTACGGTCATGATGTTCGGCCTCACCAAGCCCGATGAGACAATCACCGTCAAGCCCTTCGAGGTCTTCCAGAAGGAGCTTGTGCTTACCTCGTCCTACATCAACCCTTATACGCAGCGTCGCGCGCTCGAGCTCATCGACTCTGGCAGGCTCGACGTATCCTCGATGGTCGCCAAGGTGGCTTCCCTCGACGAGCTCGGCGCCATCCTGTCAGACCCAGCTCTGCGTGCCATGGGTAAATATATAATCGACCCCAGCAAGTAAATCGATCGACACCTGCGCGAGCAGTCCTCATCCACCGCTCGCGCACTCAGCTCTAGGAGACCGTCATGGCGCGAGCCATCTTCCAAACTATTTATGACAACGTGAAGCAGTCGATTGACGACGGCACATACGCCTATCAGAGTTATCTGCCTTCGGAGACTGAGCTCACGCAGCTGTTTGACTGTTCGCGCATGACGGTCCGTCGCGCCATCTCGATGCTTGCGGCAGATGGTTACGTGCTCCCCCAGCAAGGCAAAGGCATGCGCGTCATTCGCAACATCAGTGACGAGAAGAGTCGTGGTGGCGGCGGACTCGAGACCTTTAAGGAAATCGCGGCCAGCCGAGGCTTTGAGCTCAAGACTGTCACCACCGTCTTTGAGCTCCTCGTCTGTAGCAAGGCACTCTCCAGGATTACCGGGTTTCCCGAAGGCTGCGAGCTCACGCGCGCCAAACGCATCCGTTATGCAGACGGACATGCCGTGTGCTCCGACGACTCCTATTACCTAAGCTCACAGGTACCGGGACTAACACCCGAGATTGTCAACGATTCGATCTATCGTTACCTCGAAGAAGATCTTGGCATTAAGATTGCCACGGGCAAACGCGATGTAACGATTGAACATCCCACGCCCGAGGATGCGCGCGTGCTCGATCTCGACGACTTTAACGCACTCGGCGTTGTACGCGGGCAGACCTACAACGCCGACGGCATCCTTATGGAATACACCGAGACCAAACAGGTTCCCGGGTTCTTTTTGCTCCATGAAACCGTGACGCGCAACGGTACCGGTCGAACCGGTCACCAAAGCAGCATGAACTAACCATCTATTAGTTGCGGTGGGATAGTTCCTAGAATGGCCAGCTTAAGGGCAAAACAGGAACTATTCCACCGCAACTTTTTTGGCCGGCGGGGCAGTACCTGTCCCACCGGCCATCATTTACACTCTTTTAGCTAGTCCGCGAGCTTCTCCACCTGATCGAGCATCTTGTCCAGCTTGGCCTTTGCCTCGGCCTTGACCTTCTCAGCTTCTTCGTGAGCCTTCGCCTTCTGGGCAGCCTTTTCCTCGGCTTCGGGATCGACGACGACCAGATTGGACGCGTCATGCTCGACCAACTTGAGCGCATGCTCGGGGCACACCTTGACGCAGGCACCGCAGCCTAAACAATACGTGGACTCCAACGCAAAGCGACCACTTCCCACCAGGTCACAAGCAGATGTGGGGCACGCGTTGACGCACTCGCCGCACGACGTGCACTTGTCAAAATCGCACTCCGGCGTGCTCACCTGCATGTTCTGGGCAAGCTCGGGGTGGTTTTGCAGCGTCGAGAGCACCAGCTGCCGCCCGTGCGTGAGCGAACGGCGACGCTTGGTCGTCGTGGTGCCGCACATGGTGTTGAGCGTGCGCTCCAGCTGGGTAATCTGATGTCGATGGGCCTTGAGCTTTTGCGTCACCGAGGCCAGCGCCGCCGTCGTCGGGTTGAGCTTGGTCACCGTCAGGCCCGTGGTGCGGGCGATCTTTTCCATGTACTCCTTGCGCTCGTACTCGCGAAGCTTATGGCACTTGAGGCTCTTGGGGTCGACTTCCAGGCCCATACCCGTGCCAGACCACTCCTCGGCCTTCGCAATCGCCTCGCCCAGAATGTCCTCACCGCCGATGTTGCGGCATTTATCGCACACGCCCAACGGCAGGTACACGCTCACGTTGGGATAGTCCGCCAGTACCGAGAACCAAGTCTCGGCCGTAATATCGCCCACGCAGGCAACGACGACCTCGTTTTCGCGCGGCATGCGTTTGAGGGCACGCGTGCAGGTGACGTAGGCGGTCTCGTGGCTCGTAGCAGCAGAGACGATATCGTCATACAGGTTTTTAGGCGCCAGGCGCGGCGAGATGATCGCCTCGGTCGGGCAGGCAGCGGCGCACAGACCGCACTTGCGGCAGGAGTCGAGGATCTCGATGGCGTCTTCCTCGACCTCGATAGCGTTGACCGGGCACACGTCCATGCACGCGGTGCAGCCGCTCTTTTCGTTTTTGCAGGTCAGGCACGGAATGGTATTGCCGCGCGGGCGCTCCTTGTAGTCGGCAGGATTCCACTGCGGCGCCGACGGATCGAGTGCATCGGTCACGCCGCCAAGCGGATTTTTAAGAAAGTCGAAACCCTTGCTGATCTCGATAATGTCATCAAACAGATCGTGTTCCTGCGCCATGCGCGGCCCCTCCCTGAGCAGTGCAAACAAGCAAGAGATAATGATACGCCATTAGCTTATGCCTCGGGCAATTTACACGCGGCGCATCTTTGCGGCAAATAGCCTATGCCTATCGCCGCCTCGATTGCACAAGGTCAATCAAGCGCCAAGCTATGCCTCGCACATGAGCTGCACGAGCTTCTGTTTGGTCACCTTGGTCTGCTCGTTGGCCATGTTGCGCTCGTTTCTAAAGACCGCATTTGCAACACCCTGCAGATCGGCATCGGAAATCTCGCCAAGGCCCAGCTCCTCAAGCGTGGTCGGCAGACCGACACGCTGGCAAAACTCGAGCACCTGATCAAGCTCGGGCGCACGCTCCAGGCGCAGCTGCACCACCAGGCCAAATGCCACGGCCTCGCCATGCATGGCCCTGCACTCGGGCAGAATCGTCAACCCGTTGGCGATGGCATGCGCCAACGCCAAGCCACCGCTCTCAAAGCCGATGCCCGAGAGCAGAATATTGCACTCGATCAGGCGCTCAACTGCCGGCGATGTACGGCCCTTTTTGAGATCGCGCTTGGCAGCGACACCGCACTCCATGAGCGTGTCGTAGCAGGCGCGAGCCGCGACCAGAGCCAAGTGCCCCGGCGCACCACCGTGTTCGTTGGTGCCGTGCGCCGCGGCGCACGAACGCGCCTCGAAGTACGTTGCCAGTGCGTCGCCCATGCCAGCGACCGTCATACGCAGCGGGGCCGCCGCGACCACGTTGGTATCGACCACGACCAGATCTGGATTCTTCTCGAGCATCAGGTAGTGGTCGAATGACCCATCCTCGTGATACAGCACCGAAATCGCGCTGCACGGACCGTCCATCGAAGCCGCCGTGGGGCATACGCACAACGGCAACTCGGCATAAAACGCAACGGCCTTGGCGATATCGAGCATCTTGCCGCCGCCAATACCCACCACCATGTCGCAATACTCGGCCTGGGCTTCCTTAGCCATTTCGACAACGGCGTCTTCCGTACACGGACCGTCATAAATCTTAAAGAACGGCTCACTTAGGTCTTCGTCCAGAAATCCATCGACGATCTGCTTGCACAGCCGATCCTCGGTGCCCTGGTCAAACAAGACATAGGCAGCGCAGCCCAACCATGACAAATACCTGCCCTGACGCGAGAGCTCACCTGGCCCCTGAACATATCGTCCGGGACCGCCATAAACCATGGGAAGCGCCATACGAGAATCCGCCCTTTCATCAACAACAATTGGTGCAAAGTAACCTGACCCCTTTGCACCATAGCAAAAAGGGGCAAAGCCATCTGTCGGCTTTGCCCCTTCCTTACCTTAGTTTACTCATCCATAAGGTAGTAGTGACCCAGTGCGTCGGCACCCAGGATGGCGTTGGCGACCATCTCAGGCGTCACCTCAAACGGCATGTTGCACATGGTGTCATCGGGCGCGCACGCGGCCTCGGCAACAATCATGGCCTGCTCGCGCGTAAGCTCAGCAACGCCAAGTTCCTTCATCGTGACCGGCAGGCCCAGCTCAATGCAGAAGCCCAAGACTTCCTCGAGCTTCTCAGTCGGGGCATCCTCGAGTACCAGCTGGACGATGGTGCCAAAGGCGACCTTCTCGCCGTGATACATGCCGTGGCACTCGGGCAGCATCGTCAGGCCATTGTGGATGGCATGAGCAGCAGCAAGGCCCGAGCTCTCAAAGCCAATGCCCGAAAGCAGCGTATTGGCCTCGATGATATGCTCGACAGCAGGCGTCAGCGCACCCTTCTCCAGTGCGACCTTGGCCTTCACGCCATCGGCCATAAGCGTCTCGTAGCAGAGCTTGGCGAGCGCCAGGCCGGCCATTCCGCCCTTGCCGCCGGCGCAAGTGCCACCGTCGGCATCATGCGTCGCCTGGGCCTCAAAGTAGGTTGCGAGCGCATCGCCCATACCGGAAACCGTCAGGCGCACTGGGCTCGCCGCGATAACCGTCGTATCCATCAGGACAATGTTGGGGTTTGCCTTAAGGAAGAGATATTTATCGAACTGGCCGTCGTCGGTGTAGAGCACCGAAAGTGCCGAGCACGGTGCATCGGTCGAGGCAATGGTGGGGCAAATGATAACCGGAGACCCCAAGTAGTAGGCGACAGCCTTAGCGGTATCGAGGATCTTGCCGCCACCGACGCCGACGATGATGTCGCAGCCGTTGTCGCGAGCGAGCGCAACCAGACGATCGACCTCGCCCTTGGAGCACTCGCCGTTAAAGTCCTCAAACAACAGCTCAGCCTTAGCCTCGGCAAAGCCGCCCTCGATCTTGGCACCGACGCGCTTCTTGCCCGAAGGCGTCACGATGACGAGGGCCTTAGCGCCGAGCGGCTCGACATAGGAGCCGAGCTTGGCCAGCTCATCCGGACCCTGGATATACTTACTGGGGCTATTGAAGATTGCAGCCATTTTTATCCCATTCTCTAATAATTAAAAAGAAAGGGGCTCCGTACGGATACGTGCGGAGCCCCTCGTTACGATAACAAGAGTCGATTAGAAATCGATGTCGGTGTCGTAGTAGCAGGCCTTGAGGATCTTCTCGAAGTCAGCAGCCTTGGTCTCACGCGGGTTCTCGGGCGTGCAGGCGTCCTGCTCGGCGTTCGCGGCGATCTCGGGCAGCTTGGCGAGGAACTCCTCCTCGGAAACCATCTGCGGGTTCTCGGCGTCGACCTTCACGCCACCATTCGCGTAATCCTTGATGGACTGCGGAATGTTGAGCTGGTCGTTGAGGTCGCGAATCTTCTGGACGAGCGCAGCGATGAGCTCCTCGTTGGTCTCGCCGGGAAGGTGCAGGATCTCCTTGGCCACGTAAGCGTAACGCTCGGCAGCACGCGGGTCCTTGGAGTTCCACTGGATGACCTTGCCCAGGTACATGGCGTTAGCAGCACCGTGGATGATGTGGCCGTTCTCGAAGGCAGCACCGGTCTTGTGAGCCATGGAGTGAACGATGCCGAGCAGGCCCGAGGAGAAGGCGATACCGGCGATGCACTGAGCCTCGTGCATGTGCTGACGGGCCTCATGGTCGCCAGCATAGGACTTGGGCAGCCACTCGACGATCTCGCGGATGCCGTGCAGAGCGTTGGCGTCGGTGAACATAGAGGCGCAGGTGGAAACGTAGGCCTCCATGCAGTGGGTCAGAGCATCCATGCCGGTGTGAGCGCACAGCTTGGCGGGCATGGTGTAGGTGAGCTCGGGGTCGACGATGGCGACATCAGGGGTGATGTTGAAGTCGGCCAGCGGGTACTTGATGCCCTTGGCGTAGTCGGTGATGACGGAGAAGGCAGTGACCTCGGTAGCGGTACCGGAGGTAGAGGAGATGGCGCAGAAGTGAGCCTTCTGACGCAGCTCAGGGAAGCTGAACGGCTGGATGATGTTATCGAAGGACTCCTCGGGATACTCGTAGAAGACCCACATGGCCTTAGCGGCATCGATGGGCGAGCCGCCGCCGATGGCGATAATCCAGTCGGGCTCGAACTCGCGCATGGCCTCGGCGCCCCTCATGACCGTCTCGATGGACGGATCGGACTCGACGCCCTCGAACAGCTTGACCTCGAAGCCGCCCTCTTTGAGGTCGGCCTCAACGTCCTGCAGGAACCCGCCGCGGCGCATAGAGCTGCCGCCAGAAACGATGATGGCCTTCTTGCCCTTGAGGTTCTTCACCTCGTGGCGAGCGCCCTCACCAAAGTACAGATCGCGAGGATTGGTAAAACGTCCCATACTGTGCCTCCTAAACAAGCCCCTCTTAGACTTGCGTATATAACGGAGCACCCGATTGGCTCCGTTAGGACCGTTTTGTGCGTTGCCGGCGATGGCAATGCGCGATGTCTAAACGTCTCAACGCTCAGACAAACACTATTTTACCGTTCTGGTTGGTCAGTTATTCACCTAAAGCCGACAATGATGAAACGTTTTTTCTATCCCTGAAGACCCTTGTGGGGCATTCATACTCCCAAGCTGGGCAAACGTTTTATCAAGGTTGACCACATATCCCGGGCAGGACTGTGCCCCTCCAAAATGCGCCCCGTTCGCCGCCAAAAATCGACCGTTTGCGGCACCGTGATACCACTCAGTCGTCCAAGGTGCCGACATTTGTGCGACATCCGTCTTCGTGGTGCAAAGGTGCATGTCCAAGTGCGGCACCCCCGGTGTGCCACATGCGGGTAAACTAGAACCTTATATAGAGACATTTGAACCCTAACCGCAGCAAAGGAGGCCCCATGGCATTCGATCCCATTCAAGAGGATTGCCATCGCCTCGTTCTTGAGGCCTTGCGCCGCGACAATATCCCGCTCACCAACGGCCCCGCCGTAGAGCGTCTGATGGAGCAATTCACCCGCAACCCCGCGCCGCTCATCGTGCACGATCGCGACCGCGCCGGACATCTGATTGCCAAGGTGGTCGAGGCCGTCGACTACCGTATTCCCTTTATCCCCGACGATGCCCAGGCCGAGCAGGAAGAGACCGCTGCCGAGAACATGCTTCGCGAGGCTGCCGCACTCGATCCGACCAACTGGGATGCCCAGCGCATGCTGACGGCGCTCACCGCCGAATCCAACGAGGAATACGTACAGTACTTGGTATCCAAGCGCGATGAAGTCGAGCACGACTTGGCGCTCAAGATCGCCTCGGCGCAGGACCCCTACGAGCGCGAGGCCGCAGGCGACCTAGCCCGTCGCCCCTACCTGCGCTGGCTTGCCGCCCTTGCGTCGCGCGCCCTCATTAGCGGCCGCTACCGTATGTCACTCGAAGCCGCAAACCGCAGCCTGGACTTTGCCCCCAACGATCCGGCCGGTGTCCGCCACACCGCGATGCTCGCCATGGCAAAGCTCGAATACCCCGCCGAGGAACTCAAGCGCTTTCGCTCTGCCCACTCCGTACCCTATCTCGCCAACACGCCACTGCGCCGTCGTCCCAAGGACGCGGAGCGCGACTTGGACCCGTGGACGCTCATCGCGCTGATGAGCGCTGCCTGGCGCGAGCTGGACTACGAGGGCGCCGAGCACTACTTGCGCATCCTTGCACGCTCGTGCCCGCACGCAGCCGAGGCGCTCTACTTCCAAACCGAGTTTCCCGATGGCGTCTATGCCCGCGTCAACGTGGGTGCAGGCTCCACCGACGAGCTCGTCCTTGCACTGTCCGAAGCAACGCCGGTACTGCAGGAGGGCCTGGGCGCTCCCGACAACGCCAGCTTTGCCGCCTGGGTCGCCACCAACGACATCGTGCGTTCCCAGATCGACGAGCGCATCCTGCGCGCAGCCGAGCAGGGGCTTCCATTTAAGGGAGGGGACCTCTAATGGATCCGAGCGTCTACATCCCCGCCTACTTGGAGCGCACCTATCTGGCATCGCACCCCGAGCTCACCGATGCAGCACGCGAGCTTGTCCATAACGACGTTAGTGCGAATCCCCAAAAGTATGCGCAGTCCGAGCATGCCCAGGCGCTGCTGTCCTATGCCGGTGTTCATCGCCACCTGCTCGACGAGCTCCATCGCATCGAGGACATGGGCAGTGACGAGGAGTTCGAGCAGACGCGCAATCGCCTGTTCGACGACATGCGCGATGAGCTGCTCAAGATTGTCCGCATCGATGCGTATGTCCTCGACGCGCAGCTGCTCGCCATCATCCTGGCCGACACGCCCGTTGACGCCTGCCTGGGCGACCTGATGAAGCTCGAGGCAACCACGGCCGATTACCTGCAGCAAAGCGTGCCCGGGTTCGATATGGAGGCCCCACACTACTGGGCCAACAAAGTTTTGACGGACGGTGTGACGGCGGCAGAGCTCACCGTAAGCGAGCCGGCGCTTATCGGGTGGCTTCACACGCTCGAGGCCATCTCGCAGCTGTGCATGGCGAGCGCCCGCTACCGTGCTGCCGCCAACTACGCCCGCCGCGTCCTTAAAGCAGAAGGCTATCCCACCCGTGCCGCCGGCACCGTGCTGCTTGCCCTCGCACGCCTGGAAGACCAGGACGACTTTTTTGCCCTTGCTCACCAGCTCGAGGAACAGGTGGGAGCCGATGCACTCGAGAACTCCCCCTGGTACCTGCTCGCCCGCACAATCCTATTGTTCAAAACGAACAAGATGCGTCCGGCGGTGCGCGCGCTGCGTGAGTTCGCTAACCGCTGCGAGGGCGGCGCGTTCTTCTTGCTGAATCCCATGTACCAGACGCCGTACCTTCCCTGCCGGCCCGAGCCACGCGATCCCTGGGATCTTTCGCACCAGGCCGTTTGGGAAGCGGACGGCATTATCTCGGACACTCCCGACTTTGCCCCCTGGGCCAATGCCTGCGAAGACGTGTCGCAGCTTGCCCAGGAATTTGCGCGCCGCTACGGATTTTAGTGACGCACTCGACCCGACCATGTCGTTTACGTTAGGAACGGTTTCATGAACCTCCGCTCATCTCTTGCCTGCACCTCGAGCGATATCGCCCGCTGGGGGCTGCGCTCCGTCCTTAAGCGCCAGGGCGGCGTACTCCCCGGCCGCATCGCCATGAAGATCAACCCCGAGCTGCTGAGCGACCTCGCGAGTCTTGTCGACCGCAGCGTGGTGATCACCGGCACCAACGGTAAGACCACCACTTCGAACCTGATCGCCGACGCCGTTGCCGCCAGCGGCGCCACCGTGGTATGCAACCGCGCCGGCAACAACATGGAGCCGGGCGTGGTGGGCGCACTGCTCGAGGCGCGCAGCGGCCTCAAGCGAGCCGGCGACAAGCGCGTGGGCGTTTTTGAATGCGATGAGCTCTACACCGTGCGCGTCCTGCCCAAGCTCAAGCCGACGTACTTCGTGCTGCTCAACCTGTTCCGTGACCAGCTTGATCGCTATGGCGAGATCGATCACACCCAGGAGGTCATCGCCCACGCGTTGGAGCTTTCGCCGGCAACGACGCTCATCTACAACGCCGACGACCCGCTGTGCGCCTCGATTGCCGCGCGCGTTCCCAACGCGAGTATTGCCTTTGGCATCGATGGCGCCACCAACACCGAGTCTGACCGCATCAGCGACTCGCGCTTTTGCTCGCAGTGCAACGCCCCGTTGGAGTACGACTACGTACAGTATGGTCAACTCGGCGCCTACCATTGTCCCTCGTGCGGTTGGGCACGCCCCGCACTGGTCCGCCGCGTGACAGGCGTTGAGCTCGGCTGCGACGGCTACGGCTTTGACCTGGTGTTTGGATCTGATTCCAGTGCGCCAGCCGCGCACATCGCCACGCGCTACAACGGCTTATATATGGTCTATAACGTTGCCGCCGCATTCTTTGCCGCACATGAGTTGGGCGTGGATACGGCGCACCTGCAGCCCACGCTCGATGCCTACGTGCCCGCCGGCGGACGCATGGGCCGCTGGGATATTGCCGGTCGCACTGTCGAGGCAAACCTGGCCAAGAATCCCGTGGGCTTCGATCGACAGATCCAGTCCATTAAGACGGCGGGCGGCAGACTCTGCGCTTTCTTCCTTAACGACAACAGCGCCGACGGCCACGATGTCTCCTGGATCTACGACGTCGACTTCGAGCGCATCGCCGATACCCCAGGGCTTGTCGCCTTTGCCGGCGGCACGCGTGCACACGATATGCAGGTGCGTCTCAAGTACGCCGGCATCGACGCCGCCATCATCTCGAATATCGAGCAGGCGATCGGCGCCGTGGCGGACGAGGCCGCCGATGTCACCTTCTACGCCGTCGCCAACTACACGGCCTTCCCGCCGCTGGTCAAGGAGCTCGACGGACTGAAGGGCGCCACCGCCGACGCTGTTGCCGGACGCGCCGTAGCCCGCGCCGATGGCAACGCCATCCCTTCCGCCGTCGCGCCGGTCGAGCTTTCGCGTCCCCTGCGCATTGTCTACCTGTACCCCGATGCCCTCAACCTCTACGGCGACGGCGGCAACGTTA
>CABQLM010000009.1 GCA_902465105.1 uncultured Collinsella sp. | reverse complement strand
TCTCAAACTAACACACAGCTAACATACAACCAAAACCTGCTATCGCCAAGCCGCTCGCGGCGGCAATGACAACCAGGATCGCCACGACCATCGCCTTGTGGCCGAGCAGCCTTTCTGCCCAGCGGTCCATCCGTTTAACCCGTTCGTGTTGCTCGCGCTGCGCCATAGCAAACACCTCCCAACACCATCGTGTCAGGAAACGAACGCAGCAGCCTCCGCACGCCCACGCCGGTTTTCGCGGTCAAACCAAAAGCAGACCAAAACCTTGCGAAAAAAGTCCATTTATTCAGACACACGTCGAAAAATGAACCGTATATCGCCAAAAGCACATATACAAAAAGACCGACGATGCAAATGCACCGCCGGTCTATACACAACATTATTCGTGATCTTGATAAACCTCACGCGGAGCGAGCTCCGAATGTTTGCGTTTTAAGGTCTTAGGGGCCTTATACGTGTTGCTCTCGAAGTCAATGTACTCGGTCTGCTTGAGCAGGCGCTCAATCATCTCATCATGATCGAACAACTCCCAGGCCTCGTGAACAGCATCGAGCTTGGCGTGCGTCTCGGGACGGCGCGGCATAAACAGCGTGCAGCAGTCGGGCGCCGCCTCGGTCGAGATATCAAACGTACCGATCTCCTGGGCGCGCGCGATGATCTCCTGCTTATCAGAACCAATGAGCGGACGGAACACGGGAATCTTCACGGCCTCGTTGACGGCCATGATATTCTCGAGCGTCTGGGAGGCAACCTGACCAAGCGACTCGCCCGTCACAATGGCCTTGGCGCCCTCGATATGCGCGATGCGCTCAGCAACCGAATACATAATGCGGCGATACATGATGACACGCAGGTTGCTGGGACAGGTCACCGAAATCTCGCGCTGGCAATCGCCAAACGGAACAACGTACAGACGGCCAATCTGAACACCCGGCTCAAGGGCGCGAATGATATCCTGCACCAGATACTCGCTCGTATCGGGCGTCTGCGGACGACCGGAAAAATGCACCGGCACGCACACGGCTCCGCGACGCGCGAGCATCCAGGTCGCCACCGGAGAATCGATGCCCGAGGAAAGGAGCGTCACGACCTTGCCGGCAGAGCCCACCGGAAGGCCACCCACACCGCGCTCGGAGCGCGCATACACATAGACGCTACCCTGGACCACCAGCACGTGCACCATCGCGTCAGGATCGTGCATCTGGACCTTTTTATCGGGAAACGCCTCGCACAGCACCTCGCCCACCTGACGATTGATATCAATCGAGGTGAGCTCATAGTCAGTATTGGAGCGCTTGGCATGCACCTTAAACGAATCGAAGGGACCAAACTCGCGCAGCACCTTTACAGCCGCCGCGCAGTACTCCTGCGGGTCGCGATTGGTGTGATAGGCCAGGGACACACGAGCAACGCCAGGCACGGTGCGGATAACGCGCGCCGCCTCGTCGGCCTGATGCTCGTTAAAGGTCACGAGGATATAACCGGAAATTCGAGACACGGCGTTCACGGAAAAGGCGGCCAAGGCCGCCTTGATGTTATCCATGAGGATATGCTCAAAATGTGCGCGGTTCTTGCCCTTCAGTCCAACCTCGTGATAGTGGACCAGGCAGACGCGAGCTGCCATTTAGGCTTCAGCGACCTTGTGGCCGAGTGCCTTCTCGTAACGGGCCTCATCGTAGGAGATGTCGCCGTCGACAATCTCGTCCATAGCCATCGAGATGGTATCGGCGCCGGAGAGTGCAATAGTGATGTCGTCGACATCCTGGACGGCGAGCACGCGGTTGTGCTGGCCACGCAGCATGCTGTTAATGTCGCAGGCGCGCTTGGAGGCAAGCGAGGCGAGCAGGAAGCGGTTGTGATCGGTCTTCTCTAGAAGATCGTCAATGCAAGGCTTTACAACGGACACGGACCTCAGATCCTTTCATGCATATCGAGAACGCGAACGAGCTCATCGGTCGCGCGGTCGAGATCGTCATTCACCACGACGTCGTCGTAGCGGTCGGCAAGGGCAAGTTCATCGGCAGCGTTTGCCATACGCAGCTCGATCGTCTCGGGCGTCTCGGTACCGCGACCGACAAGACGCTCACGAAGCACCTCGAGCGAGGGCGGCTTGATAAAGATCAACACGGCCTCGGGGAAACGCTCCTTGACCTGCAGGGCGCCCTGGACATCGATCTCCAAGATCAGAGACGAGCCAGAGGCGAGCTTGGATGTGACCTCGCTCACCAACGTCCCATAGCAGTTGCCGTGGACCTCAGCCCACTCGACAAACTCACCGTTTGCCACGCGGCGGTCGAACTCCTCGCGCGTCAGGAAAAAGTAGTTGACGCCGTCGACCTCACCTTTACGTGGTGCTCGCGTGGTAGCCGAAACCGTCAGGCCCAGGTTCGAGCGACGCTCGCGCACACGAGTGACGAGCGTGCCCTTGCCTGCACCTGACGGTCCAGAAATCACAAAGAGCTTTGAATCCTGAGCGCTCACTTATTTGGTCAGCTGCTCGAGGAGCTGCTCGCGCTGACGGACGCCGAGGCCCTGGACGCGACGGGTAGCGGAGATGCCGAGCTCCTCCATAATCTTGGCGGCCTTGGCCTTGCCATAACCGGGGAGAGACTCGATGAGGGTAGAGACCTTCATACGGGAAGCGATGGGATCATCGGAGTTGAGCACGGACTCGAGGGACTTCTCACCCTTCTTGATCTGCTCGCGAAGCTCAGCGCGGGCATGACGGGCGGCAGCTGCCTTCTCAAGAGCCTGCTTGCGCTGCTCGTCGGTAAGCTGAGGGAGTGCCATTCGAACCTCCAAATAATTGGTTTAACATTCATTCGATGTTGGCATTTTAGCACGTCAAACGTACAAAATGCTCAATTGCGGCTCCATAGGTTAGACGATACCTGCAAAAAGTGCAATATATCGGTGGCAAAGTTAAGCCCCCGACCCACGATTCCACACAATAGATGAGAAAGTTTTCGCAGGCACGGGGGCTATTTTGTGCTAATGGCACTCAAAAGTGGTGACTTAAGGAAATCTTTTACGCGACGTTTTCGACCAGTTCGGCGACAATGGCGTCAAAAGCGGCAACCGGGTCGTCGGCACCGGTGATGGGACGTCCCACCACGATATGGCTCGCGCCGCGCTCGATAGCCTGAGAAGGCGTGGCAACACGGGACTGATCGCCCAGGGCCGCGCCCACTGGACGCACGCCAGGGGTCACGATGAGGGCATCGGGGCCGAGCAGCTCGCGCATGTCATGGGCCTCCATCGGGGAGCACACGATGCCGTCGATGCCATTGGCCTGGGCAAGTTTTGCCAGACGGGCGGCCTCCTCGGCCACGGGCGACTCGACGCCAATCTCTGCAAGCGCATCCTGGTTCATGCTCGTGAGCACGGTGATGGCAACGAGCTTGGCGCGGTCCTCGCGCGCCTCCTCGGCACCCTCGCGGCAGGCAGCGAGCATAGCGCCCGAGCCCAGACCATGGACCGAGAGCAGGTCAGCACCGGCGAGCGAGGCCGAACGGGCGGCACCGCGCACCTGATGCGGAATGTCATGGAACTTAAGGTCGAGGAAGACCTTAAAGCCCAGGTCCTTGAACGTCTTGACAATCTGGGGACCTTCGGCGTAATAGAGCGTCATGCCGACCTTGAGCCAGACGGCATGGCCCGAAAGCTCATGGGCGAGCTCGAGCGCACGCTCACGGTCGCAGTCGAGGGCGACGATAACGCGGTCGCGGGCATCGGTCTCTAGCATTCGAAAGCACCTACCAACTCGTTGATGTCCTTCACGCCCTGAGACTCCGCCCAGGCCTCGAGCTCGTGCGCGACCTTGAGCGAAGCGCACGGATCGACGAAGTTAGCCATGCCGACCGACACGCAGGTAGCGCCAGCCAGGATAAACTCGGCCGCATCCTCACCGGTCATGACGCCGCCGACACCGTTGATGGGGATATCGACGGCCTGGGCAACCTCCCAGACCATGCGCACGGCGATGTGGTGGCAAAGCGGGCCCGAAAGGCCGCCCTTGGGCTTGGCCACGCGAGACTTGCGGGTGTGAACATCAATGGCCATACCCTGGATGGAATTAATGACCGAAAGGCCGTCGGCGCCGGCGGCCTCGAGAGCCTTGGCAATCTCGGCGACGTTAACCGGAGCCATCTTGACGAACAGCGGCTTATCGGTCACCTTACGGCAGGCGGCCATGACGGAAGAGGCGCCCTCGGGCGTAGAGCCCATGGCGGCACCGCCGGCGGCGATGTTGGGGCAGCTCACGTTGATCTCGTAGCCGGCAGCCCAGGGGCATAGCTCGACATACATCTCGAGCGCGCGCACAAACTCGTCAACGGAGTGGCCGGCAACCTGGCAAATGACCTGGCAACCGTCCTTGGAAAGCTGCTCGAGCCACGGGCCGGACTCGCGGGCAAAGGCAGCGACACCGGGGTTCTGCAGGCCCACGGAGTTGATCATACCGCCGGGAATCTCGGCCATGCGGGGCGCAGGGTTGCCCGGCCAGGGCTCGGCGGCGCAGCCCTTAGTGGTGATGGCGCCCAGCTGGGAGACATCAAAGAAGTTCTGGAACTGCCAACCGTAACCGAAGGTACCGGCTGCGGTGTTGATGGGGTTTTGCATCTTGACGCCGCCGAAATCGACGGCCATGTTCACGGTACCCACTAGAAGACCACCACCTTGGAAGCATCGAACACGGGGCCGCACATGCAGGCGCCCTTCATACCGTCGACCGTCTCGACGTTGCAGGTGTTGCAGGCGCCAAAGCCGCAGCTCATCATGCGCTCGAGCGACACCTCGCAGTACGCACCGGCCTCGGCGGCAGCAGCGGCGACTTTCTTCATCATGACGGCGGGGCCGCAGCTGGCCACGTAGTCGTAGCCGCCCTCGCCAAGCAGCTCGGCTGCCGGGTCGGTGCAAAAACCGTGCGTACCCAGCGTGCCGTCGTCGGTGCACACGTTAACTGTGGCGCCCAGCGCGCGGAACTCATCGACACCCACAACCTTGGCAGCGGTACCAAAGCCCAGGCACACGTCCACATCAACACTCTGCTCGGCAAGCAAACCGGCAAGACACAGCACAGGCGGAACGCCGATGCCACCGGCGACGAGTAGGGCCTTCCTGGTGCCCTCGGGTACCATCCAGCCACGGCCACCGGGGCCCAGCAGGTTAGAGGTGGAGCCAGGGCCCATCTGAGACAAACGACGGGTATCGTCGCCCACGACGGCGTACCACAGCTCGACGGTGCCGGCCTCGGCGTCGGCGCGGTAGTAGCTCAGGGGCACGCGAAGCAGCGAGGACGCATCGCCGGGTACGGCGATGTTCACAAACTGACCGGGCTTGAGCGCACTTGCAAGCTTGGGGGCCAAGATGACGAGCGAGAAGATGCCGTCGGCAATCTCCCGGTTCGAGACGACCTCGAAGTCGTGCATGCGTGCAGTGGAAGGTGTGGGCATAGACGCTCCAATCCCCCATGCGGTTGCATGGTCCAAACGAATAGAAAGCGCGGCACCGCAAGGGCGCCGCGCACAAAAGCGATAAGGCTATGCTAGCAGATGCAGCCGTCGGCAAGCGTCTGCTTACCGCCGACAAACACATCGGTGGCACGACCGGTGAGTGTGCGGCCGGCAAAACCGGAGTTCTCGGCGCGCGACTCGTAACCGTCCTCGCCAACCGTCCAGGTTGCGGAGGGGTCGAACACGGTCAGGTCGGCGACAGAGCCCGCCTTGACCTGAACCTGGTCGAGGCCCAGGATCTCACGCGGCTTGATGGCCATGAGCTCGACCATGCGAGCCATGCTCATCTTGCCCGTGTTGACCAGCTCGGTAAGCACAAGCGACAGCGAGGTCTCGAGGCCGATCATGCCAAAGGGCGCAAGCTCGAACTCGCGGGCCTTCTCCCACGGGGTGTGGGGAGCGTGATCGGTGACGATAACGTCGACGGTACCGTCGATGACACCCTGACGGATGGCCTCGGCGTCCTCGTCGGTGCGCAGCGGCGGATTGACCTTGAGCGAGGTGTTGTAGGTCTCGTCCAAGTCGTTCTCGGTCAGGAACATGTGGTGCGGGGTGGCCTCGCAGGTCACCTGGACACCGGCAGCCTTACCGGCACGCACGAGCTCGAGGCCGTGAGCGGTGGAGATGTGTTGGATGTGCAGCTTGGCACCGGTCAGCTTGGCGATCTCGATGTCGCGGGCGATCTGAAGCTCCTCGCCGGCGGCCGGCCAGCCCTCGAGGGCCAGACGGGTCGAAACCTTGCCCTCGTTGATCTGGCCGTGACCGACCAGGTCCTCGTCCTGGCAGTGGCTCATAAAGACCTTGCCGAACATCTTGCCGTAGTCCATGCAGCGACGGAGCATGCCCGCGCCCTGCACGCCGCGACCGTCGTCGGTGAAGGCGACGGCGCCGTGGGCGACCATATCGCCCATCTCGGACATGGCCTCGCCCTTAAGACCGCGGGTCATGGCGCCCGAAGGATAGACGCGGCAGTGGCCGACCTCGGCAGCGCGGGACTTGACGAACTCCACGACGGTGCCGTTATCGGTGACGGGATCGGTGTTGGGCATGGCGCACACGCCGGTGAAGCCGCCCTTGGCAGCAGCGCGGGTGCCACTCTCGATGTCCTCTTTGACCTCGTAGCCGGGCTCGCGCAGGTGCACGTGCATATCCACCAGGCCGGGGACGAGATACTTGCCGGAAAGGTCGCGGACCTCGGCTCCCTCGGCGACGAGGTTCTCGCCGACCTCGGCGATCTTATCGCCGTCGATCAGGACGTCGACGACACCGTCAAGCTCGACAGACGGATCGACGACGTGGGCATTCTTAAGAAGCAAGGCCATTATCGGCACCTCCAAGCAGCAGATACAGGATAGCCATACGCACGCAGATGCCGGCGTAGACCTGCTCCAGGATGACGGAGCGTTGCGGGTGGTCGGCCATGTAGGAGTCGAACTCGACGCCGCGGTTGATGGGGCCCGGGTGGCAGATAATCGCATCGGGCTTCATGAGCTTCTCGCGGTCCTTGGTCAGGCCGAAGAGCTTATGATACTCACGAATCGTGGGGAACGGGGCACCCTCGAGGCGCTCCTGCTGCACGCGCAACATGTAGACGACGTCCAGCTCGGGCAGGACGGAATCGAGGTCGCTCGTCACGTGGTCGCAACCCAGGACCTCGGGCGCCGGCGGCAGCAGCGTGCCGGGGGCGACGGCGTAGGTCTCGCAGCCCATGATCTTAAGGGCGGGGATCAGCGAGCCGCACACGCGGGAGTGGGAGATATCGCCGACGACGGCGACCTTCAGACCATGGAAGTCACCCTTGTGCTGCCAGATGGTGTACAGGTCCAGCAGGGCCTGCGTGGGGTGGTTGTGCTTGCCGTCGCCGGCGCAGATGACGCTCGCGGGCGAGTTCTGCGTGACGATGTAGGGCGCGCCGGCGTGCTTGTCGCGCACGACGATGCAGTCGATCTTGTAGGCGTTGAGGGTCTCGACCGTATCGACGAGGCTCTCGCCCTTGACCGTGGAGGTCGAGGAGCCACCAAAGTTGAGGCTGTCGGCCGAAAGACGCTTCTCGGCGAGCTCGAAGGAGCTGCGGGTGCGCGTCGAGGGCTCGTTGAACATGTTGACGATGGTCTTGCCCTTAAGCGTGGGGACCTTCTTGATCGCACGCTCGTTGACCTCGGAGAACGCCTTGGCGGTCTCGAGGATGAGCTTGATGTCCTCTTCGGAGTACTCGGTAATGTCAATCAGGTGCTTATGGTTGAACGCCACGGTACTACTCACCTCCCAGCGGCGCAGAACCCACGTGGGAGCCCGGCGCGACGTCGTTGATCTCGACAGCGGTACGGCCGTCGACTTCCTTCATATATAGGTGCACGTTCTCCTCGTGCGACGAGGGAACGTTCTTGCCGACAAAGTCCGGCGAGATGGGGAGCTCGCGGTGGCCGCGGTCAACGAGGACTGCCAGCTCAATGCGGCTCGGACGGCCCAGATCCATAACGGCGTCCAGAGCGGCGCGAATGGTACGGCCCGTATACAGGATGTCGTCCACCAGCACGACGCGCTTGCCGTCGACGCTAAAGGGAATGTTGGTGGCGTGGATCGCGGGAGCGAAATTGGTCGCATAGTCATCGCGGTAGAAGCTGATGTCGAGGCTGCCGAGCGGAACTTCGACGCCCTCGATCTCCTTGATCTCCTCGGCGAGCTTCTTTGCCAGAAGGTCGCCGCGCGTGACGATGCCGACCAGAGCGAGGTCTTCACAGCCCTCGTTGCGCTCGAGAATCTCGTGCGCGATGCGGGTCATCGCTCGATTGACGGCGGTCTCGTCCATGATGACCGCCTTGGGGGAAGTCGTGCCCATCGATCTCCTTCCTCACATGTCTTGACTGCTGACACAGTCAAAAAAATAGATGCCTGACCGCTCAAAGCGGACCAGACACCCACAGGAAGGGCTGCTCTATGGCAGCAATGTAGTTCCATGTGGGCATCTCGTACCCCTTTAATGGTCAAGGCATAGTGTAGCCAACCTCGGGCTCAATTGCGAGTATAAATACAAGGCAATCCATAAACGGAGCCATTCGCTCCATAAACCTATATATATTTGCGGGACGAGCTTGAAAACGCACGCACGAGCTGGCATAATCCCCTCTGCTGCACGCAAATCGGATCTACGTCCAGGGCCGTGGCGTGGGCACTATCGCCATAAGAGAAATAACTCTGTGTAGATTACGCACAGGGAGCTGCTTCTGTGCTATAGTTCAGGCTTGTTTGTTAACGCGACATGTTCGTTTGTCGCCCAAGGAGGGTCAGTTATGTCCAAAGTATGCGAAGTTTGCGGTAAGCACCCCGTTGCCGGTCGCTCCATCAGCCACTCTCACCGCGTCACCAACCGTAAGTTCCGCCCCAACATTCAGCGCGTCTACGTCGTCGTCGATGGTCATCGTCGCAAGATGAACGTTTGCTCCACCTGCCTCAAGTCCGGCAAGGTTGCGCGCTCCTAAATAAGGTCTTACCAACAAGTACCTCGGACTCTCCGGGTCAAAGACCTCGCGTTCATATAGAACTTACCAAAGGCGTCCTCCCCTACGGAGGGCGCCTTTTTGGTGTATTGACTACCAGCTGATCGTAAGACAACGACTTTTCGCATATGTATATGCAAAAAGTCGTTCTCGACAACCCGACGCCTTTAAGCCAAAACCCCTCTGGAACCAAATGCTGGCCAATACGGCTTCAGGGCTCCAACACGGTGCAAAGCTTCCGTTCTTCCCTACGCTAGACAGCATTATTTAGTTGAATCGCTTCAGTTTGTTGAAGCGTTTTAGTGTGCCTTTTAGAGGAATCTTACCGTTTACCGAATTATTTATTGCTATCATGCAAGACGTAGGGTAAATCTCCGATCGCAAGGAGACACAAATGGTGAAAAAGTCACCGGAAAACACTACTCCCGCAATTGTGGACAACGTAGAGGCGCTTGAGGCTAAGCTCGCTCAGATGCGAGAGGCCCAGGCGCTTTTTGCTACGTACACGCAGGAGCAGGTCGACAAGATCTTCTATGAGGCCGCCATGGCCGCCAACAAGGCTCGTATCCCGTTGGCGAAGATGGCCATCGAGGAGACCGGCCGCGGCGTTCTTGAGGACAAGGTCATCAAGAACCACTACGCCGCAGAGTACATCTACAACGCTTACAAGAACACCAAGACCTGTGGCGTTCTGGAGCGCGACGAGGCCTACGGCATCACCAAGATCGCCGAGCCCATCGGCATCGTGGGCGCCGTCATCCCGACGACCAACCCCACCTCCACCGCGATCTTCAAGACGCTGATCAGCCTGAAGACCCGCAACGGCATCATCATCTCCCCGCACCCGGCAGCCGCCAAGTGCACCATCGCCGCCGCCAAGCTCGTGCTTGACGCCGCCGTCAAGGCCGGCGCCCCCGAGGGCATCATCGGCTGGGTCGATGTCCCCTCCATCGAGCTGACCAACATGGTCATGCGCGACGTCGACATCATCCTCGCCACCGGTGGCCCGGGCATGGTCAAGGCCGCCTACTCCTCGGGCAAGCCCGCCCTGGGCGTTGGCGCCGGTAACACCCCGGTCATCATCGACGACACCGCCGACGTGCTGCTCGCCGTCAACTCCATCATCCACTCCAAGACCTTCGACAACGGCATGATCTGCGCTTCCGAGCAGTCCGTGACCGTTATCGACACCATCTATGACCAGGTTAAGGCCGAGTTCCAAAAGCGCGGCTGCTACTTCGTCAAGCAGGGTGCCGAGATGGAGGCTCTGCGTGCCGCCATGTTCAAGAACGGCGCCCTCGATCACCGCATCCCCGGCATGGCTGCCGCCAAGATCGCCGAGCTCGCCGGCATCGAGGTTCCCGCCAAGACCAAGATCCTGATCGCCGAGGTCACCTCCACTGACCCCGCCAAGGAGGAGTTCTCCCACGAGAAGCTCTCCCCGGTCCTGGCCATGTACCACGCCAAGGACTTCCAGGAGGCCGTCGACAAGGCCGAGCACCTGGTGCTCGCCGGTGGCCCGGGCCACACCGCCTCTCTGTACGTGCACCCCGCCCAGGCCGAGAAGATCAGCCTGTTCGAGCACGTCATGAAGGCCTGCCGTATCGTCATCAACACCCCGTCCTCGCACGGCGGCATCGGTGACCTGTACAACTTTGGCATGAAGCCGTCTCTGACCCTGGGCTGCGGCTCCTGGGGCGGCAACTCCGTCTCCGAGAACGTTGGGGTGAAGCACTTGATCAACGTTAAGACTGTGGCCGAGCGCCGTGAGAACATGCTGTGGTTCCGCGCTCCCGAGAAGGTCTACTTCAAGAAGGGTTCCACGCCCGTCGCTCTCGACGAGCTCGGTACCGTCATGGGCAAGAAGCGCGCCTTCATCGTCACCGACCAGTTCCTCTTCAAGAATGGCAACACCCGCGCCATCGAGGCCAAGCTCGACGAGATGGGCATCGCCCACGACTGCTTCTATGACGTCGAGCCCGATCCGTCGCTGCAGTGCGCACGTCGTGGCGCCAAGCAGATGGCTCTCTTTGAGCCGGACGTCATCATCGCCGTCGGCGGTGGCTCCGCTATGGACGCCGGCAAGATCATGTGGATGATGTACGAGCACCCCGAGTGCAAGTTTGAGGACATGGCCATGGACTTCATGGACATCCGCAAGCGTATCTTCACCTTCCCCGAGATGGGCAAGAAGGCCTACTTCGTCGCCGTCCCGACCTCCTCGGGTACCGGCTCCGAGTGCACGCCGTTCGCCATCATCACCGACAAGGAGACCGGCATCAAGTGGCCGCTCGCCGACTACGCGCTGCTCCCCAACATGGCTATCGTCGACGCCGACAACTGCATGACCGCCCCGCGCGGCCTGACCGCTGCCTCCGGCATCGACGTCATGACCCACGCCATCGAGTCCTACGTCTCCATCATGGCTTCCGACTACACCAAGGGCCTCTCCGAGCGCGCTGCCAAGCTCGTCTTTGAGAACCTGCCCTCCAGCTTCACGAACGGCGCCAAGGACCCGCATGCCCGCGAGGAGATGCACAACGCCTCCTGCATGGCCGGTATGGCCTTCGCCAACGCCTTCCTGGGCCTCAACCACTCCATGGCCCACAAGCTCGGCGCTTTCCATCACCTGCCCCACGGCCTCGCAAACGCCGTCATCCTGACCCGCGTTATGCGCTACAACGCCGCCGAGGCTCCCGTCAAGATGGGTACCTTCTCCCAGTATCCTTACCCCAACGCGCTGCACAACTACGCCGAGATGGCCAAGTACTGCGGCATCGAGGGCAAGGACGACAAGGAGGTCTTCGAGAACTTCATCACGAAGCTCGAGGAGCTCAAGGACTTCATCGGCGTCAAGAAGACCATCGCCGACTACGGTGTTGACGAGCAGTACTTCCTCGACACCCTCGACGAGATGACCGAGCAGGCATTCAATGACCAGTGCACCGGCGCTAACCCGCGCTACCCGCTCATGAGCGAGATCAAGGAGCTCTAACCTGGACGCCTACTACGGCCGCGAGCCCCAGGACTACGCCGTCTGCTAGTTTTAGCACGGTTTTTAACGGCGGGGGTACACGGGTGTTTCACACACCCCCGCCGTCGCTTCTATCGCATCGTTGAAAGGATGCAACCATGCTGCTACCCGATTCCAAGACCGAGCTCGTCCGCCGTGGCAACAAGGTCGTTTACGACCTGGGCGACAAGATTGTCAAGGTCTTTAACGAGACCAAGCCTGTCTCCGACGTGTTCAACGAGGCTTTGAATCTTGCCCGCATCAATGAGTGCGGCATCCGCAGCCCCAAGGCTCTCGAGGTTTCCCAGCTCGAGAACGCCAACGGCTGGGCGCTCGTGACCGAGAAGGTTCCGGGCACCACCCTTGCCGAGAAGATGACTGCCGAGCCTCAGCGCTTTGGTGAGTACCTCGAGATGTTCGTCGACCTCCAGATCGAGATCCACGGCTACACCTCCCCGCTGCTCAACCGTCAGCGCGACAAGTTCGCCCGCATGATCGACAGCCTTGATCAGCTCAATGCCACCACGCGCTACAACCTTCAGGAGCGTCTGGACGGCATGACCAAGGAGTTCAAGGTCTGCCACGGCGACTTCAACCCCTCCAACGTCATCGTCGGCGACGACGGCCAGCTCTATGTGTGCGACTGGGCACACGCCACCCAGGGCTCCCCTGCTGCCGACGTTGCCACCACCTACCTGCTCTTTGCCCTCAACAGCAAGGACCAGGCCGAGGCCTACCTGGAGCTCTACTGCGACCGCGCCGACATGCCCATGCAGGTCGTGCGTCAGTGGACGAGCATCGTCGCCGCTTCCGAGCTCGCTCGCAAGCGCAACGTGAACGATGAGTTCCTGAAGAACTGGATTGACGTCGTCGATTATCAGTAATATCTGAGCGATTCATTTCGCATCGGAGGCACTAGGGAAACCCCGCAGCTCATTTGGGCTGTGGGGTTTCCTTTAACCCGTCGAACTTATTCACGCAACAAAAAGGACTGCCCCGCATCTCATCCTAAGAGAGATACGGGGCAGTCCCGCAATTACATCTAATAGCAGAAACGTCGATTAGCGACGGGCAGCCTTCACAAGCTCGGCGACCTTGGCAACAACCTCGTCGATCGCCACATCCTCGCGCTCGCCCGTGGCACGGTCCTTGAGCTCCACCGTGCCATTCTTGAGGCCACGCTTACCCAGAACGACTTGATACGGGAAGCCCATAAGGTCGTTGTCGGCAAACTTAAAGCCGGGACGCTCGTCACGGTCATCGACGACGACCTCGATACCCTCGGCGCACAAACCATCAACAATCTGTTCGCAGACGGTTGCGCACTCCTCCTTCTTGGGATCGAGCGGAATCACCGCGACCTCGTACGGAGCGACAGAGACCGGCCAGACGATGCCATGCTCGTCATTGTGTTGCTCCACGACGGCAGCGAGCGAGCGAGACACGCCCACGCCGTAGCAACCCATGATGAGCGGCTTCTCCTTGCCGTCCTCATCCATAAAGGTGGCACCCATAGCCTCGGAATACTTGGTACCCAGTTGGAAGACCTGAGAGACCTCGATGCCACGGGCAGCGGAGAGCGGCTTGCCACAGTGCGGACAGGGATCGCCGGCGACGACGGTGACCAGGTCGGCCCACTCATCGACAGTAAAGTCGCGCTCGGGGCAAGCACCGGTAAAGTGATAATCGACCTCGTTGGCACCGCAAGCCCACTGCTTGGACTCACGCAGACTCTCGTCGCAGACCAGACGAATGCCGTCGGGCAGGTTAACCGGCCCGATAAAGCCCTTATGCAGACCGTAGGTCTGAAGCTCATCATCGGTCATCATGCGATAACCCTTGCCAAAGATGTGCTCGGCCTTGCAGTCGTTAAGCTCATGATCGCCCGGGACGATGGCCACGACGGGCTTACCCTCGGCATCGATCAACGCCAGGGACTTGCGCGTGCCGTTCTCGGGGAACCCAAAGAACTTAGCAACAGCCTCGATGGTGCCCATGCCCGGAGTCTCGACCTTGGTGAGCGTACCGTCGCCGGGACCCTCAGTCACGACGACCTTGGTGCTTGCCGCCTCGTCATCGGCAGCAAAGCCGCAATCGTCGCAGTAGACCAGCGAAGCCTCGCCGGCGTCGGCCAAAGCCATGTACTCGACGGAGGTATCGCCACCGATCTCGCCGGAGTCGGCAACGACGGGCAAGGCCTTGATGTAGCAGCGCTCGCAGATGTTAGCGTAGGCCTGCTTCATCTTGTCGTACTCCTCTTGCAGGCTCTCCTGCGTGGCAGAGAAGCTGTAGGCGTCCTTCATGATGAACTCGCGACCGCGCATCAGACCAAAGCGGGGGCGGAACTCGTCGCGGAACTTATCCTGGATGTGGTAGAGATTGACAGGCAGCTGCTTATAGGAGCGCAGCTCATTGCGCACCAGGGCGGTGACAGTCTCCTCGTGGGTAGGACCCAGCACGAACTCACGGCCGTGACGGTCATCAAAGCGCACGAGCTCCTTGCCATAGGCGTCGATGCGGCCGGATTCGCGCCACAGCTCAGCGTCGACCATAATGGGCATCATGAGCTCCTGGGCACCGGCGGCATCCATCTCGTCGCGCACGATGTTCTCGATCTTGCGGATCGAGCGCCATGCGAGCGGCAGATAGGAATACAGGCCGGCGGCCTCCTTGCGGATCATGCCGGCGCGAAGCAGCAGACGGTGGCTCGCAAGCTCGGCGTCTGCCGGATCCTCTTTGAGCGTCGGCGCGTAAAGCTTAGACATATACATTGCTCGAGTCATTTATTTCTCCTCAATAAGCTTGTCGACCTCGGCCATGAGCGCGTCGACAATTTGATCCTCAGCTACTTTACCAATGATCTGGCCATGCGAAAAGAGCAGGCCCTGACCTCGTCCACAGGCCACGCCCAGGTCGGCGTCGGAAGCCTCGCCGGGGCCATTAACGGCACACCCCATCACGGCGATGGAAAGCGGAGCCGAATAGTTCTTGAGTCGCTCGGTAACCTCCTCCGCGATTGCGATGAGGTTAACCAGACAGCGCGCACACGTGGGGCACGAGACGATCTCGGGACCACGACGACGCAGGCCCAGGGACTGCAGGATGCCCCAGGCGACCGGCGGCTCCTCGACCGGATCGGCCGTGAGCGACACACGCATGGTGTCGCCGATGCCTTCGGAAAGCAAGATACCCAAGCCTACGGAGCTTTTGATAGTGCCCTGCAGCTTGGTTCCCGCCTCCGTCACGCCCAGATGGAGCGGAACATGCGGTATCTCGCGCGACAGGGCGCGATAGGTATCAAGCGTTGTGGCCACGCTATGGGCCTTAGCGGAAAGCACGATATTGGTAAAACCGCGATCCTCAAAATGTTTGACGAATCGCTCGCTCGACATCACAAGCTTTTCGGGCTGCGTAAGATCGTCGCGCTCGGCAATATCCTGCTCAAGCGAGCCGGCGTTCACGCCAATGCGAATCGCGCACCCAGCGGCGCCCGCAGCATCAATCACGGCATCGACCTTGGCCCAATCGCCGATGTTGCCGGGATTAATGCGGAGCTTGGCGGCACCGGCCTCAACGGCGCCAATGGCCAGCTTGTGATTAAAGTGGATATCGGCAACGATCGGCACCGGCGACTCGGCACAAATCGTGCGAAAGCCTTCGAGCGCAGCCTCGGTGGGCACACTCACGCGCACGATATCGCAACCGGCTTGCGCCAAGGCGCGAACCTGCGCAAGTGTAGAGCGAGCATCGGCAGTGTCGGTGCAGGTCATGGACTGAACCACCACCGGAGCGCCACCACCGATCTGTACGTCGCCCACAAACACGGGACGCGTCAGCTCGCGCGGCAAAGGATGGGACAAAGACAAACCAAACACTCCCCTACAAAATAAATCGAAGGATGTCGGAACGAAGCATGTAGATAAACAGCAGCACAAAGAGCGCGATGCCCACATAGCTCACAATCGTTTGAACCTTGAGCGGCAACTCGCGGCCCGCAACCTTCTGAATGATCTCGATAACCAGCTTACCGCCATCGAGCGGCGGGATGGGCATCAGGTTCATAAAGCCGAGCGAGAACGAGATGAGCGCGGCAAACGTCAAGAACGTCGCGGGGCCGGCTGCCGCCGCCTGAGAAGACATGACGCTAATGCCCACAATCGAGGTGGACTGATCGAGAACCTCCATCGTATGTTGCGGCTGCAGCAGGCGCATAACGCCCTCGGCAGTCTGTTGAACATAGGAGAACGACAGGCGCGCCGATGTAATGGGATCCAAATGGACCACCTGCGTAGAGGCATAAACGCCCAAACGCTCGTCCTCCTTGAGCGCAACCGAGGTCGAAAGATGCTTGCCATCGCGCTGATACTCAATGGCAATATCGTCCTTGCCGGCGGCCTTGCCAATGGCATCGTAGACGTCCATCCAAGTGGAACATGAGACACCGTCAACCGAAAGAATAGCATCACCGGCCTCGATACCCGCCTTGGCGGCAATAGACCCCTCGTCAACCTGACCAATTACGTTGGTATCCATCGGCACGGTGACACCCGCAATGGAATAGATGCTCATAAGGAGCAAATAGCCCGTCAGGATATTGACGACAATGCCGGCGAGCAACATAAAGGCGCGCTTGAGAAAACCCTGGCCAAGATAGGTGTGCGAGCGCTCTTGCGCAAGGAACTCGGCCTTATCGCACGGCAACTCCCATACGTCGCCCTCAGAGGTCGCATGCTCGCGATCAAACCGACGCCCGTCAAAGGTGGTGTAGCCCGCCTCATCGCGCGGCAGCGTCTGGTACTTGGTGGGGTAATAACTCGGCGAGGGTTTCTCCCACTCCTCGTACCAGGGAGCGATGGAACCCCAGCCCAAAAGCAAGACGCAAGCCTCGAGCACATCCTCCTCGGGCAGTTCCAACTCGGCGGAAAGGTCGGCCACGGTCACGCGACCGTGACGATAGATGGCCGCGAGCACGCGATCGGCACACGAGACGTCAGTGGGATCCATGCCGCAGATGGCAGCATAGCCGCCCAGAAGCAGCGGCGTCACGCCAAACTTTGTTCCGATGCGACGCGACGTGTGATGGATGTCAAAACGGCACGGCAGGCCCAAAAAGAACTCGGTCACACGGACACCGCAGGCACGCGCGGCCAAAAAGTGGCCGCCCTCGTGCAAAAACACGAGGACGGAAAGCATCAGAAGGCCCCAAAAGACCGATGAGAGAACGCTCAAAACAGTATCCATAAATCGAAAAAGCAATCCTTATTGTTAGGAACGGGTTGCGGCGAGCGCCAGCGTGGCCTTTTCGCGCGCCCATGCATCGATGCCGCGAAGCTGCTCAAATGAGGTAGCCGTCTGCGTGTCATGCGCATCCATGCAGGATTCCACAACGCGGTCGATATCGGTAAAGCTACAGCGGTCGCGTAAGAACGCGTCGACCGCGACCTCGTTGGCCGCATTAAGCACGCACGGCATGGTGCCGCCCGTCTTGCCGGCACGCTCTGCCAGCGCCAGGCAGCGGAACGTGTCCGTATCGGCGGCATCAAAAGTGAGCTGCCCCAGCTTACGAAAATCGAGACGAGGCGCCGGAGTATCCCAACGCTCAGGATACGAGAAGGCAAACTGAATGGGAATGCGCATATCGGAGGCGCCCAGGTGCGCCATCACGGAACCGTCCGCATACTCGACCATCGAGTGGATCTTAGACTGGCGCTGCACGACCACGTTGATAAAGTCGAGGTCGCAACCGAACAGGTGCATCGCCTCGATACGCTCCAGGCCCTTGTTCATGAGGGTAGCGGAGTCGATCGTGATCTTAGCACCCATGGACCACGTGGGATGTGCCAGCGCATCGGCGCGTGTCACGCGATCGAGCTCGTCGCGCGTACGACCAAAGAAGGGACCACCCGAACAGGTAAGCCAAATACAGTGGGCCTCGCGCGGATTTTCCCCCAGATAGCACTGGTAAATGGCCGAGTGTTCGGAGTCGACAGGAATAAGCTGACCGGGTTGTGCCAACGGCATCAGCAGGTCACCGCCGACGACGAGCGACTCTTTATTGGCAAGGGCAAGGCGCTTATTCGAGGTCAAGGCTGCATGACTTGCCTCAAGACCAGCCGCACCCACAATGGCCACGAGCACACAGTCGACATCATCGCGTCGCGCAAGCTCGCAAACGGCCCGAGCGCCAATACCAAGCTCGGTACCCTCCGGAAGCTCTTGCAGCACGGCGTCATCCCCATGAGCATCATCGGCCACGGCAACAGCCGGAACCGAAAACTCACGAGCAACCGCAACGAGCTCAGAAGTACTGGAATTAACAGAAAGCGCCGTCACCTGTAGACGATCGGCGTGCTGCCGACAAACATCGAGCGCCTGCGAGCCAATAGAACCCGTACAGCCCAAAATTGCAACACGCAGACGGCCATCGGAACCGTACGTCGTCTGAAATGCCATTACAGCACGCCCCCGATCATCAGCAGCAGCTGAGCGGTAATGCAGCCAAAGATAAGCGAGTCGCTACGATCGAGCATGCCGCCGTGACCCGGAATCAGGTTGCCGGAATCCTTGACGCCCACGCCGCGCTTGATACGGGACTCGATGAGATCGCCGATAACGCCCAGGATGGACACGACAACGCCGCAGAGCAGTGCATAGGGCAGGCTCAGCCTGTAGAAGTGCGTAGCCCACAGGATAAGCCAAATGAGCACCGAGCCCAGAATGCCACCGACAAAGCCCTCCCAGCTCTTTTTTGGAGAGATCTTGGGGACCATCTTGTGTTTGCCGATACGGCTGCCCACGATGTAGGCAAACGAATCGGAGAGCCACAGGGACGCACAAACGCCAACGGACAGCAGCGCGCCGGGGAAGCCCGGCACCGCGTCGCGCAGCAGCACGATAGCCGACAGCATAAAACCGGTGTAGATGGGACCCATAAGTGTCACGGCTACATCCGAGATACGGGTGCGCGGCGACCAGACATACCAAATGCCCACCGCAAGCATCAGAGCAAACAGCAGGGCATTCAGCAGAAGCGAATCGCCTAGGGCCGATAGCGGAAAGAGCACGGCGGCGATAATGCCCAGGTGCTCGTTGGCCACCTTGCCATCGAGCCGCGTCATGCGGAAAAACTCGTAGCAGCACAGGCCGCTCATGACGGAGACAAAAATGGCAGTGGGGACAAGACCCAAAACCAAGCATAGGATAAATACGACGGCGTAGACGATACCTGCGGCGGCACGGGTGATAAAACCTGCCAGCCACGAAGTCGCAGTCGCGCCGTTCTTGGCGGCAGGCGCCTTAGGAGCAGACGCCTTAGGACGATCGGACACGATTAAGCCTCCTCGGTCTTGCTCAGTCCACCAAACCTACGGTCGCGACCCTGGTATGCCAAAATGGCGTCGACAAGGCCCCAACGATCAAAATCGGGCCAATAGGTATCGGTGACATAAAACTCTGAATAGGCAACCTGCCACAGCAAATAGTTCGAAAGGCGAAGTTCACCGGAAGTGCGAATCACAAGCTCTGGATCGGGCAACCCGGCGGTGTACAGGTGCGACGCCACCATATCGTCATCAATTGCGGCGGGGTCAATCTTACCGGCAGCCGCATCGAAAGCGAGCTGACGGGCAGCGCGAGTAATCTCGGAACGGGCACCATAGTTAACGGCGAGCGCCAGCGTCATACCGGTATGGTCGGCGCACTCGGCAAGGCCGCGCTCAAAGACGTCGCGGGTCTTCTTGGGCAGCGCGGAAATATCGCCCAAAAAGACAACGCGAACATTCTCGCGCTTAAGCAGCGGCAGCTCATCGATAAACGTCTTGGCAAACAGGTGCATCAGAACGTTGACTTCGTGCTGCGGGCGATTCCAGTTTTCGGTAGAAAACGCATAGGCCGAAAGCACGTCGACGCCCAGGCGCACACATGCGGTAATAATCTCGCGCAGAGAGACGATACCGGCCTTGTGACCCTCGGTACGGGCGAGACCGCGCGCCGTGGCCCAACGGCCGTTGCCGTCCATGATGCACGAAATATGATGCGGGATCTTATTGAGGTCAAGGTCGGAAAAACCGACGCCCGCAGGGGCGTCGGCAAAGTACTCGACCAGTTTATTCTCGTCGTATTGCACCTTAGATCTCCATGACCTCGGCTTCTTTTTCCTTCAGAAGCTCCTCGACCTTGGCAACATACTCGTCGGTATGCTTCTGGACCTTGGCCTGCTCGCGACGGACATCGTCCTCGGTCAGCTCCTCATCACGCTCGAGCTTATTGTTAAAGTCGCGACGGATGTTACGAATGGAAACCTTAGCCTGCTCGGCGTACTCACGGCACTCCTTGACGAGATCGCGACGACGCTCCTCGGTGGGAGCCGGGAACGGCAGACGCACGACGGTACCATCGGAATTGGGAGTAATGCCCAGATCGGAAGCGCTGATGGCCTTCACAATGGCGTTGACGAGCGCCTTGTCCCAGGGCTCGATGAGCAGCATGTGGGCCTCGGGAGTCTTAACGGCGGCAACCTGGGTGACCGGCGTGGGAACACCGTAGTAATCGACCGTGATATCGGACAAAATGTTGGCGTTGGCGCGGCCGGTGCGGACCTTGGAGAAGTTGTGCTTGAGGGACTCGAGCGACTTGTCCATGTGGGCGGTGATGTTCTCTGCCATGATTAATCCTCCTGATACACGAGCGTACCGACGGGCTCACCCGAAAGCGCGCACTTGACAGTGTCCTCGCCATCAATGTTGAGGACCAAAATAGGCATACGGTTGTCCTGGCACAGGGCCGTAGCCGTGGAATCCATAACCTGCAGGCCGCGAACGAGCACCTCATGATAGGTAATCTTGTCAAAACGTACAGCATCGTCGCACTTGACAGGATCCTTATCGTAAATGCCGTCGACCTTGGTGGCCTTAATCAGAATCTCGGCGCCGATCTCACAGGCGCGAAGAGCCGCGGCGGTGTCGGTCGTAAAGTACGGATTGCCCGAACCGGCGGCAAAAATGACAACGTTGCCCTTGGAAAGGTGGTTGATGGCGCGACGACGAATATAGGGCTCGCAAATCTCGTTCATCTGAATGGCACTCATCACGCGGCAGGGGACATCGTTGTGCTCGAAGGCATCCTGAAGCGCAAGCGCATTCATGACTGTTGCAAGCATGCCCATATAGTCGGCCTGGGCACGCTCCATGCCACCGGCAGCGCCGGCCATGCCGCGGAAAATATTGCCGCCGCCGACAACGACGCCGACCTCATGGCCAACGGCGAGCAACTCCTTGACCTGCTTGGCAAGGTGGTCGGTAACCTTGGGGTCGATGCCATAGTGACCGTCGCCCATCAGTGCTTCGCCGGAAAGCTTAAGAAGCACGCGTTTATATCGGATGTCGGACAAAGCGATCCTCCTTTAATTAGACTCTCAATATGATATCAAAGGGTCTGCTCAGAGCCATGAAAAAGCAGGCTGTGAGTAAAACCCACAGCCTGCTCATTACCAGCTACAAGAGCTTATTTACTCGCCACGGACCAGACGGTCGAAGGCAACGACGGTAATGGTATCGCCGAGCTCCTTGGAGACCTGCTCAGCGTACTTCTTGATGGTGAGGGAGCTGTCCTTGATGAACTCCTGCTCGGTGAGCACGGACTGCTTGTAGAACTTCTCCAGACGGCCAACAGCCATCTTCTCCTGGATGGCCTCGGGCTTGCCGGACTCGGCAGCCTGAGCCATGTAGATCTGCTTCTCGTGCTCGACGGTCTCAGCCGGAACCTGATCGCGGGTAGCGCAGATCGGGGCGACGGCGGCAACCTGAAGTGCAACGTCGTGGGCAAAGGTCTTGAAGGACTCAGCCTGAGCGGTCTCTGCCTTCTCGAAAGCAAACTCGACGAGGACGCCGATCTTACCACCCATGTGGATGTAAGAAGCGAGAGCGCCGTTCTCGGCCTTGCGTGCGGCGAAGCGGGAGATCTTCATGTTCTCGCCCATGATGTGAATCATCTCGGTGAGCTCGGAGGAAACGGTCTCCTCGCCCATCGGCTTCTCGAGCAGAGCCTCGACGTCAGCCGGCTCGGTGGTGGCGACAACCTCGGCGACCTTGGAAGCAAAGCCGGTGAACTTGGCGTTGGAGCCAACGAAGTCGGTCTCGCAGGAGAGCTCGAGCAGAGCGCCGGTCTTGCCGTCCTCGGAGACGAACGCGGCGACAGCGCCCTCGTTCGTCTCGCGGCCAGCCTTCTTAGCAGCCTTGGCGAGGCCGTTCTTGCGCAGAACGTCAACAGCGGCGTCCATGTCGCCGTCAGCCTCGACGAGAGCCTTCTTGCACTCCATCATCGGGGAGTCGGTCATCTCGCGGAGCTGCTTGACCATAGCGGCGGTAATCTGGGCCATTGTGGTTCCTTTCAAAGAGATGAAAAAGACTTAAATAGGACTGATTTACTCGGCCTTGGGCTCAGCGGCCATCTCGGCCTCGGAGACCTGCTCCTTGCCAGAGCCGGCGAGGCAGGCATCAGCCATGAGCTCACACATAAGGGTGACAGCGGAGATAGCGTCATCGTTGCAGGGGATGCCGTACTCGACCTCGTCGGGATCGGAGTTGGTGTCGATCAGAGCGACGACGGGGATGTTCAGGCGCTGAGCCTCCTTGATGGCGTTCTCCTCGCGCTTGGTGTCGATGACGAAGAGAGCCTGGGGCAGACCCTTCATATCGCGGGCGCCACCGAGGTTGGTCTGGAGCTTGGCGAGCTCCTTGCCGAGCACTGCCTGCTCCTTCTTGGGCAGAACAGCCATGCGGCCGTCCTCGACCATGGCCTCGAGCTCCTCCATGCGGTTGATGCGGGAGCGGATGGTGACGAAGTTGGTCAGCATACCGCCGAGCCAACGCTGGTTGATGTAAGGCATGTTGGCGCGCTCAGCAGCGTTCTTGACGGCCTCCTGAGCCTGCTTCTTGGTGCCGACGAACAGCACGTTACCGCCCTTGGCGACATTCTTGACGAAGGTGTAGGCCTGATCGGCGTCAAGGATGGTCTGCTTGAGATCGAGGATGTAGATGCCGTTGCGCTCACCAAAGATGAACGGCTTCATCTTGGGGTTCCAGCGACGGGTCTGGTGACCGAAGTGGCAGCCGGCCTCGAGAAGGGTACGGATATTAATCTTGGTAGCCATGTTAAACCTCCTGTGGTTTGCCTCCGCGCGGGGTCATCCTCCAAAACCAACCCGGACATGTGCTACCAAAGCCCGAGCACCACGGTATGAAGTAGCCGCGCGTGCGTGATAAAAACCTGTTGCCGTGAAGCAACCCGATGAATGATAGCAGGATTGCCTCTTCCTGCCAACCCGCAATCAAAACCACACACCTGAATGTGCGTCGAAGTCCCCGGCCGCGAAAGGCTACTCGCCGCGGGGATGAGCCAGGCTCACGGCGCGCTTGAGCCGGTCAGGTGTGAGATGCGTGTAGATCTGCGTCGTGGACAAGCTCGCATGCCCCAAGAGCTCCTGAACCGATCGCAGGTCCGCGCCGCCCTCGAGCAAATCGGTCGCAAAGGTGTGGCGCATTGTGTGCGGGGCAATATCTGCCGGAATTCCGGCAAGCGTCGCGAGCATATGAAACCGCTTCCTGAGCATGGCGGCACTCATGCGATTTCCTCGTACCGAGATAAACAGCGGGTGCATGCCGTTCGCACCATCGCTTCGCTTTGCCCGCGCAAGCAGCTCCGGTCTCCCCTCTTCAATATAGAGGCGGGTCGCATCGAGAGCTCGGCGATACAGGGGCACGATGCGCTCCTTGCTCCCCTTACCCCAAAGTCGCAGCGTTCGCTCGGACCATGCGACGGACTCCACATTAAGCGCCGCGAGCTCCGAGATGCGCGCACCAGAGGCACAGAGCAACTCAATCATCGCCGCATCGCGCAGCCCCGTAGGTGTCGAGGTGTCAGGCGCCTTGAGAAGTGCCTCGACTTGCTTGGTCGTCAGAACGGTGGGCAGACTGCGCGGCAACTTGGGCGAGGAAATCGCTGAGACCGCATCGCCCTCAACAATCCCCTCGGCTGCCATCCACCGATAGAGGGAGCGAATGGCAGACAGGTGCGCCGCAAGGGTACGAGCCGCCATGTGGTCGCGAGACAGTTCGGACAAATAAGAGCGAACGGTCCGCGCGTCGGCGACGCGAGCATCGACGCCTTCGCGTTCGCACCACACGGCAAAGCGTTCCAACCGCGAAACATAGGAGGTTACCGTATTAGGGGCGAGCCCTTCGACTCGTGCAATATAGGCTACGAACGAGTCGATGGCATCGTATAGGTCAAAAGCTATGACCGGTCGCCTCCAAACAGGTCGGAGCGCGTTTCCAGATAGGCATCCAAAGCCTCCAGAGCGCGATCGGCATAAGCCTGATAACGCTCGCGCTTGCTGCGACGCTTGCCATCCTCAAGCGGCGGCACCAGGCCAAAGTTAACATGCATGGGCTGATAGCCCACCGTAGCAGAATCGGTCGCGTAGCCCACGAGCGCGCCCAGGGCACCCACGCACGGCAGCTTGACGGGATCGGCCTCGATGGCCTCGGCATAGGTATTGAGCGCGGCGAGCAAACCAGTCGCCACGGCCTCCATGTACCCCTCGGTACCGGTAATCTGACCGGCCAGACGCACGCTCGTGCCGGGCACGGCAAAGGTGCCGTCGAGCACGTGCGGCGCATCGACAAAGGTATTGCGGTGCATGACGCCGTAGCGGAAGAACTCGGCGTTCTCCAGACCGGGAACCATATGGAAGACACGCTTCTGCTCGCCAAAAGTCAGGTTGGTTTGGAAGCCAACTAGGTTATAGGCGGTCTTCTCCTTGTTCTCGGCACGCAGCTGAATCGCCGCCCAGGGACGGCGACCGGTGCGCGGATCGGTGAGCCCGACGGGCTTCATGGCGCCAAAGCGGATGGCGTCCTTGCCCGTGCGTGCAACCTCTTCGGCAGGCTGACAGGCTTGAAACAGGTCTCCGCCCTCAAAATCCTTGAGCACCACGCGATCTGCCGTGGTGAGCGCCTCGATAAAGGCCTCGTACTCTTCCTTGTTGAGCGGGGCATTGAGATAGTCGCCACTCCCCTGCTCCTCGTAGCGCGACTGTGAGAACAGCACGTCCATATCGAGCGTCGAGGCGTCGACGATCGGAGCCGCCGCATCGAAGAACGCCAGGGCATCGCCGCCCACGAGCTTCATGACCTCCTGGCTCAGTGCCGGCGAGCACAAGGGGCCAGCGGCAATGACCACGTGCCCCTCGGGAATCTGGGTGACCTCGCCGTGGACGACCTCGATATTGGGGCGGGCGGCGACCTCGGCCTCGACGAGCTCCGAGAATTTGACGCGGTCGACCGCTAAGGCGCCACCGGCGGGAACGGCAGCGCGATGAGCGCAGTCGAGCAGTACCGAGCCCATACGCTGAAGCTCGGCTTTCAGCAGGCCGGCGGCAGAATCGGGACGGGTCGACTTAAACGAATTGGAACAGACGAGCTCCGCCAAGTGATCGGTGTGGTGGGCCGGAGAACTCACCTGCGGGCGCATCTCGCACAGTTTTACGGCGAACCCACGATCTGCCAGCTGAATCGCACATTCCGATCCCGCCAGACCGCCACCGATAACCGTCACCTGATCAAACAGCATCTGCAAACACCTTTCTAATTGACACGCTTTCCATTGTGACCGAAGGGCGTCTGAGCGTGAAGCGCAAACTTTGAGGGCGCATACCTTCCATCCATCATGCGCTCAATGAGCCCCTCGAGTTCGAGCGAGCCCAGGAGCTTGAGTACGCCGACGGCATCGAGGGAGACGAGTTCGGCGATGTCATCGACCTTGAGCGGCGATGCGATGAGAGCATGCATTACGGACTGCTGCATAGCATCAAGATCAGCGATACCGGGCGCATCGGGACGCGAATAGCGCAGGGTGCCGTATATGCGAGAGATAGCCATCTCGATGGACTCCTCGTCGACAATGCAGCAGGCCCCGTTGGCGATAAGATAGTTGGTACCGCGCGACTCGGGCGATAAAATCGATCCCGGCACGGCAAGCAGTTCACGCCCCAAATCCATGGCGGCCTCCGCTGTCGAGAACGTGCCGGATGGCATGCCGGCTTCCGAAACAAAGAGCGCTTGCGAAAGCGCCGCGATGATTCGATTGCGGCGGGGAAAGGCGAATTTACGAGGCCCCATGCCCCAGGGAGAGATAGACACGACCGCGCCGCCCACATCAAGCGTGCGCGCAATGAGTCCGGCACTCGATCGCGGGTAGGCCACATCGGCACCCGTGCCCAGTACAACGATATGCCTACCGCCGGCATTGACCGTCGCCCAGCCCGACGCCTGATCGCAACCGACCGCGCCGCCCGATACAACCGTCACGCCCGCCTCCACCGCGACCTTGGCCGCAAGCTCCGCGACGGCAAGACCGTAGGGAGACGCCTTGCGTGCACCGATAATCGAGAGCGCCGGCGTCGAAAGCACCTCTGGGTCACCGCGCACATAAAGTGTCTGAGGAACATCCGGTAATTCGAGAACGGTCGATGGATACAGCTCGTCCCCGGGATGCAGCTCAATGCAGGTATCGTCCATCACTGGTCCCTCCTTCCCTGGTACATGGCGGCCTCGAGCACATGATCTTGCGTCACCCGATCGCTTTCAGCGACATCGGCGATCGTGCGCGCGATACGCACCAGGCGCACGATGCCGCGACCGGTAAGATGCGTACGCTTCGACAGGCCGAGCACGCACTTTTCCGCTGCCCCATCGAGCGCAAAGGTCGACACAACGCCATCGATAGAGCGAGACTCATCATCCTGGGTCTCCGCGTCCGCATCGTCCATATGGGCCTCGCGCCAGGCACGAAAGGCCCGGCCGCGGACAACGTAGTCGCGCAACTCAGCCGACGACATGCCCTCGGCGCCCTCGATAATCACCTGCGGATCGGGGCGGGTCACGTCAATCATCAAGTCGATACGGTCGGCCAAGGGGCCGCGCAGCTTGGACCGGTAGCGCTCGACCATCGATGCCGAGCACCGGCAGGGCACCTCGCGATCGCCCAAAAAACCGCAGGGGCAGGGATTGCTCGCGGCAAGCAGTTGGAACCGCGAGGGAAACGTGAAGGCCCCGTCAACGCGTACGATTTTGACATAGCCGCGCTCGATGGGCTGACGGAGTGTCTGCAGCACGCCATTGGGAAACTCGGCAAGCTCATCCAAAAAGAGCACGCCGCCGTGCGCCAGACTAATCTCACCAGGGTGCACCGGCCGTCCGCCGCCAATAAGACCAGCGGTCGAAATACTGTGATGGGGACTGCGGAAAGGACGATGACCAGCCAGCAGAGCGTCGATGTTCTCGCCCAGAACCGAATGGATGCACAGAGCCTCCTGCTGATCCTCGACGGAAAGCTCGGGCAAAATGCCCGTCATACGGCGCGCAAGCATGGTCTTACCCGAGCCTGGCGAGCCAATCATAAGCAGGCCGAGCTCCCCCGCCGCCGCAAGCGCGATTCCGCGCTTGGCAACCTCCTGCCCCAGTACATCGGCATAATCGAGTTCCGGTTCAAATGACACCTCGACGCCATCGGAATCCAGATAATGCCGAGCCGCCTCGCTCATGCCCCGGGCGAGCTGAGACAGATGGTCAATAAAGCCACAGTCCACACCGGCAAGCGGCACATGCTGGTCAGACCTTCCCGCGATAAAGGACAGGCCCATATCGCGCGCCAACAATTGAAACGCAACCTCGCCTTTGACAGGCAGTACCGTACCATCCAGCCCAAGCTCGCCGGCAATAAGGCAATGGTCTAAATGGTCGCGGGGAATCTGTGCATCGGCCGCTAGCACCGCGACGGCAATCGGAAGGTCAAAGCCACTGCCTGTTTTACGGATGTCACCCGGAGCCAGGTTGACGGTAATACCCGCTCGTGGAATCTCAAAACCCGCCGAGCGCATCGCGCAGCGTATGCGGCCACGCGACTCCATCACCTCCATACTTGGAATGCCGAGCATCTGGATGCCCGGGATACCGCCCGCAAGCGACACTTCAACCGTAACGGGAATCGCCTCGACGCCACGAATACAGGCCGCGTGAACGGCAAAGGTATCGAACGCCATCACGACACCTGCCAATCGAACGCGTTGTACTGATGCTCAATCTCGGCGATATGCCCGCCGCGGATAGTAACGCCCACCGCGTCGAATCGAATCGCCTTAAGGGGATAGTGCTCCATGAGGTAACAGCTCGCGATACGACGATAGCGACGCTGCTTTTGGGCATTTACCGCCTCCTCGGGGAATACCCGCGCGTTGCAATCCAGCGCAACCCGCCTGGTCTTGACCTCGGCCATCACCACCACATCATCGAGCTCATCGAGCAGCACCAGATCGGCCTCGCCCTCAGAACACCGGTAGCCCTGCTCCAGCAGCGAATAACCGCGCTCATGGAAGTACTCGATTGCAATCAGCTCACCCAACATGCCCAGCTCTCGAGGACTGAGGCCCTTGATAAACTCGGGCGTGATCGAGGCGCAATCAATCTCCCCGTTATCCCAAAGCTCTTTGAGCTGTTGCGTCTTGCTCTTTGCACTTGCGGCACACATGGGGTCTCCTTTCCCGCACACGGTATTGGCCCGATCATGAGGCCGCCCTTCTTGCGGGTAAGTAGCAGAAGCAAACCAAAGTCCAACCAAATGCCAACAAATTAGGGGCCGCACGCAACAATCGTGTTGCGTGCGGCCCCTACCAGCAGGTTTATAAAACCTCAGAAGTTGCCATCTCCATATTTGCCCTAAAAAAGGCGCTCGGTCTGCAAAAAATTACCGCAGAAACTCACGCGGTGCAGCGGACAAAGACCGTGCTCGCGAATGGCGGCAATGTGTTCAGGACTAGCGTAGCCCTTCGACTCGGCAAGATGGTATTCAGGGTATTCGGCATCGTATTCGACCATCATCTCGTCACGCGTAACCTTGGCCATAATAGACGCCGCGGCAATGCAGGCAATCTTGGCATCGCCTTTAACAACATCACGCTCGTTGGGAACGGCACCCAGCGGATTACCGTCCATGAGAACGCAATCGGGTTCCAGGCCCGTATCGGCCACGGCGCCAGCAACGGCCGCGCGAATGGCGCGCGCCATGCCTATCTCATCAATATCCGCAGGGGCGATATGGCAGTACCCAACCGCAGTGGCCACCTCGGCAATCTTGACGGCAAGCAGCTCGCGACGGGCCGGGGTGAGTTTTTTTGAATCGTTAATCCCCCAAACGTGTGGCTCCATGGGCAAGCACACAGCACATACCGTGAGAGGGCCGGCGACCGAGCCCCGTCCCACTTCGTCAACGCCGACGACGACCCCATCGCCACCGAGCTCACGCATAAGCTCGTACATGCCATTAACGCGCTCGCGCTCGGCGAGCTCCTTGGCATGACGCTTCATGGCGCGTTCGCAGGCTTTGATGACCTGCTGGCGCGGGTCCTCGCGATAATGCTCGACCAGGGCGGGAATCTCCTCAAACGTGGCACTAGCCAACTCGCCGGCCACCTGGGACGCCGAAACCGAGCTTGTCATGTTGGCCATACCGGGGCCTCCTTGCATGCGAATCAGTAAAAAGAAGGGCCACCCGAAGGTGACCCTTTTGTCCAAATGAGCGGACAGACGCTGCGATCGTCTTAGCGCTTCTCGGGAATACGAGCAGCCTTGCCCACCTTGTCGCGGAGGTAATACAGCTTGGCGCGACGGACGCGACCATGGCGGACAACCTCGAGCTTGCCGATCTTGGGGCTGTGAAGCGGGAAGGTACGCTCGACACCGACACCGAAGGAAATCTTGCGGACGGTGAAGGTCTCGCGGGAACCGGCACCAGCCATGCGGATGACGTCGCCCTGGAAGACCTGGATGCGCTCGCGGTCGCCTTCCTTAATGCGGTAGTGGACCTTGACGTTGTCGCCAACGCGAACCTGCGGGATGTCCTCGCGGATCTGCTGGCGCTCGATTGCGCGGATGTAATCCATGTGCAATTCCTTACTCTTCTAGAGGTGCCGTACCACCTTGGCCGGCACGTAGTTGAACAAACGTATTTGAGTATACACGCGCGGGTTTCTGCTGCAAGAACAATTTTTTACGCAGACAAAAAGACAAAACCAGCACATGACAACCGCCCGCCTCACGAATGAGACGGGCGGCAGGAAGGGGGCTACGCTAGGCGTCTAGACGCAAAACGCTAAGCAGAGCGCTTGGACTCGAGCTTGGCCTGGGCGGCAGCCAAGCGCGCAAGCGGCACACGGTAGGGCGAGCAGGACACGTAGTCCACGTCGGCCACGTTAAACAGGCCCTTAATGGACTTGGGATCGCCTCCGTGCTCGCCGCACACGCCAAAGTGCATGCTGGGGTTGGTAGCGCGGCCCTTCTCGACGGCCATGCGCACCAGCTCGAGCACCGCCGTGTCGATGGTCTCGAAGGGATTGTCCTTCAGGATCTTCTTGTGCAGGTACAGCGGGATGAACTTGGCCTCGGCGTCGTCGCGCGAGAAACCGAAGGTCGTCTGGGTAAGGTCGTTGGTACCAAAGCAGAAGAAGTCGGCATGGCGGGCGATCTCATCGGCGACCATGCAGGCGCGCGGCAGCTCGAGCATCGTGCCCACGGGAATGCTGAGCTCGACACCCTCTTCGGCGGAAACCTCGGCGATCACGTGCTCGATGACCTCGCGGGTCTGGACATGCTCTTCCGTGATGGAGACGAGCGGAACCATGATCTCGGGACGCGGGTCGACGCCCTCCTTGATAAGGCGGGCAGCGGCCGTGGCGACGGCGCGAACCTGCATGAGCGGCAGATCGCCAAAGACGACGGACAGGCGCACGCCGCGCAGGCCGAGCATCGGGTTGGACTCGACCATGCCGTCGATGCGACGCAGGCGGGCACGCAGGGCGGCAAGCTCTTCCTCGCCGGCGCCAGTGGCTTCCTTCTTGGTGATGGCGACCTCGAGCTCGCGAGGATTATCTAGGAACTCATGCAGCGGCGGATCGAGTAGACGAACGACCACATCGCGACCGGACATGGTCTTGAACATGGCCAGGAAGTCCTCCGTCTGAACCTTGAGCAGATCGGCGAGGGCCTGCTGCTTCACGCCCTCATCGTCGGACAGGATAAAGCTCTGGATGATGTTCTTACGGTCGCCCAGGAACATGTGCTCGGTGCGGCACAGGCCAATAGCCTCGGCGCCAAACTCGAGTGCGAGCTCGGCATCCTCGGGGTTGTCGGCGTTGACGCGCACATGGTTGGCGTGGCCACCGGTCTCGTCCAGGCGAATTTCGTCGGCCCAGGACAGAATGGTGTCCAGGTCGCCGGTAAGCTCGGCGGAGACCAGGTCGACGGGACCGTCCACGACGATGCCCCGAGTGCCATCGATGGAGATGATGTCGCCCTCGTGAAGCACACGGTCGCTGCCCTCGATGCGCACGACCTTCTCGACGGCATCGATGTGGAAGCGCTCAACGCCGCAGACGCAGGGCGTACCCATGCCACGGGCGATAACGGCGGCATGGCTCGTCTTGCCACCGTGGCTGGTCAGGATGCCCTCGGCGGCAACCATGCCCTTCAGGTCGTCGGGATTGGTCTCCCAACGAACCAGGATAACCTTGTGGCCCTCGGCGGAACGCGCAACGGCGTCATCGCTCGAGAACACGACCTCGCCCACGGCAGCACCAGGGCTGGCGTTAAGACCCGTGGCCAGCGCCTCGTACTTCTTGGAAGCATCGAACTGCGGGTGCAGGAGCTGATCGAGTTGTGCGGGATCGATGCGGCTCACGGCCTCCTCGCGGGTAATCAGACCCTCCTCGACCATCTCGATGGCGATGCGCAGCGCGGCAGTGGCGGTGCGCTTGCCCACGCGTGTCTGGAGCATCCAGAGCTTGCCCTGCTCGATGGTGAACTCAATATCGCACATATCGCGGTAATGATCCTCGAGCGTCAGGAACACACGCTCGAGCTCTTCACCTGCAGACTCAAGGCCCGGAGTGGATTTGAGACCGGCAATGGGCTCGGTGTTGCGGATGCCGGCGACGACGTCCTCGCCCTGGGCGTTGACCAGAAAGTCGCCGTAGAACTCCTTTGTGCCGTCGGCCGGGTTGCGCGTAAAGGCGACGCCGGTCGCGGAGGTCTCGCCCTTGTTGCCAAAGGCCATGACCTGGACGTTGACGGCAGTACCGAGCTCGTCGGAAATACCATGCTGTTTGCGGTAGATGCAGGCGCGCTCGTTCATCCAACTGCCAAAGACGGCCTGGATGGCAAGGCGCAGCTGGAGCTCCGGGTCATGCGGGAAGACGGGCTTGCCATCGGCAACCTCGAGCTCGGGATACAGATCGGCCTCGACGTTATCGGAGAAGATGCCCTTAAAGGTCTCGACGAGCTCCTGCAGGTCCTCGGCCGAAAGCTCGGAGTCGACGCGGACGCCGGCGACCAGGCGGGCCTGGGTGAGGGCGTTCTCGAACAGATCGGCGTCGACGCCCATGACGACGTTGGAGAACATCTGGATAAAGCGACGATAGCTGTCCCAGGCAAAGCGCGGGTTCTGCGTCTGCGTGATGAGGCCCTTGACGGAATCGTCGTTGAGACCCAGGTTGAGAACCGTGTCCATCATGCCGGGCATGGAGAACGGAGCGCCCGAGCGCACCGATACGAGCAGCGGGTCGTTGGCGTCACCGAGTTTCTTGCCGCAGCGAGCCTCGAGGTCTGCCTCGGCGGCAACGATCTCATCGAGTGCGCCTTCGGACCACACGTTGCCGGCACCGGAATACTCGACGCAGGTCTGGCAGGTAATGGTAAAGCCACCGGGCACCGGCAGGCCGATGCGGCTCATCTCGGCAAGATTCGCGCCCTTGCCGCCAAGCACAAAGTTCATGGACTTGTCGCCATCAGTCACGCAAGTGCCCTGGGCGTCGGTGCCAAAACGGTAAACCCTCTTGCAATCGCTCACGATACTTCCCCTTCCATGCGCTCTCGCACACGACCGTGGTAACGAATCGACCCACCAGATGCGGGCCGTGAGGGAACTATACGGCGGGTTTTATGCCGACATGAGAAGAGGATGCGCGGTTTGGTAAACGTGCTAAAACGAGCGGTAAATGGTAGATAAAAATGGTTATCCTATGAAGATACCACTTCAATAAACTCGCAGGTCAGATGCAAGTAATTTACTAAATCGCTTTACCAATATCAGGCATTTTTAGCTACCCAAATAAGCTAGCTTTGTTGGGCGCGACGGGCGGCACGGCGGGCCCTAGCTTCCTGGATCTCTTCGAGGTGGGCAATGATCTCGGAGGCGCTCTCCTCAATCGCCTTGCCGTCGGTGCGCACTACAAAGCAACCCAGACGCCTCATGAGGGCACGGGCCTCCTCCAGCTCGCTGCGCACGCTCTCGGGCTCGGCATAGGAGCCGGCAACGGCACGGGCGTAATCATCGACCAGGCGGCTATCGCGAATCTCGGAGATCACATCGACGGTCGAAATCAGACCGAAGAGACGCATCGGATCGACCTCGTAAATCGACTTAGGTGGCTCCATGCCATGCGCCAACGGAACGTTGGCAACCTTGTAGCCCTGATAGGCCAAATACATCGACAGCGGCGTCTTGGACGTGCGCGATACGCCCAGCAGCACGATATCGGCACCCGACAGATCGTCGCAACCACGTCCGTCATCGTGCTCAACGAAATACTCCATGGCCTCGATGCGATGGAAATAGCGGTCATCGGTCTTGTGAATCACGCCCGCAACGCCCTTGGGCGTAACGCCGATAAGCGATGACAGCACAGCGAGCGTGGGGCCGATCAAGTCGACCGAGCGGATATGCAACATGCCCAGGTAGTCGAGCACGCGAGCGCGCAGCGCCGGATCAACAATGGTGTGGAACACAGCGATATCGCGATGGTCCGCATCGACGCGCGGCCCCACAAATGACTTAACCTGCTCCACCGAGGTCACCTTAGACAGACGCAAGAGACGAAAAGCCCCTTCATCAAATTGCCCGGACGCCGCAAGCACCACCTCACAAGCGGTATCACCGAGTGAATCGGAGATAACGATAACGGTGGGACGAGCGGCGACCGGGCAATCCATGCGGGGCTCCTTTTGCGCTTACGCGCAGGCTAGCTTACTTTTTGCGGGCAAGCTCACCGATGTTGGCGATGCCGGAGAACACGGCCTCGAAACGGTTGAGCAGCTTAAGGCGATTATCGCGAAGCTGCTCGTCCTTGTCCATGACCATAACCTCGTCGAAGAAGCGGTCGATGGGCGCGCGCAGGGCGGCGAGCGCGGCAAAGGCGGCCGGGTAGTCCTCGGCAGCAAGGGCGGCATCGACAGCGGTCTGGGCAGCCTCGGAGGCGTCGGCGAGCGCGAGCTCGGCCTCACCCATCAGGCTGCGGTCGTACTCCGCACCCAGCTCGGGCTTGGAGATGTGCGCGGCGCGGGCATAGGCAGTAGCCAGGTTGTCGAAGGTCTCGGCATCGTTCTTGCGGGCCTCGTCGAGGGCGGCGCAGCGGGCGAAGAAGACCGACGGCGCGATGATGTGCACTGCAGAGACGGCGGCAACGGTATCGGCCGGAATCTTCTCATCGCGGGCCATGCTCACCAGACGACCGTGGAAGAAGTCGCGAACCTGCTGGGCAACTTCGGCGGCGTCGAACTCAATGCCCTGCTCGGTGTAGAGCTCGAGGGCGAAGTCGATGAGCGACGTGGGGTCGATCGGCAGACGATCGCACAGGATGTTGATGATGCCAATGGCGGCACGACGCAGCGCGTACGGGTCGGAAGAGCCGGTCGGAGGCTCACCGATGGCAAAGATGCCGGCGATGGTATCGAGCTTGTCGGCGCAGGCCACGATGCAGCCAGCGGTGCCCTCGGGCAGCTCGTCGCCGGCAAAGCGGGGACGATAGTGATCGCGAATGGCATGGGCGACCTCGTCGTTCTCCCCCATCGCGGTGGCGTAGTAGCCGCCCATCACGCCCTGCTGGCTCGTGAACTCGACGACGGCGTTGGACACCAGGTCGGCCTTGCACAGGTGTGCGGCGCGAGCGGCGTCGGCAGCCAGGTGTGCACCCAGGTGGGCCTCACGGGCAATCGCAAGCGCGAGCTGCTCAATACGCTCGGACTTGGCAAGCACGCTGCCGAGCTTCTCCTGGAAGGCGACCTTGGCCAGGCGCTCACGGAACTCGTCGAGGGAGATCTTCAGGTCCTCCTCGTAGAAGAACTTGGCGTCGTCCAGACGGGCGCGCACGACGCGCTCGTTGCCGTCGATCACGCGCTCGGCATTCTCGGGCTTGCTGTTGGAGACGACCACGAACTCACGTGTCAGCTTGCCTTCGCCGTCATAGATCGGGAAGTAGCGCTGATTGGTGAGCATGGACTCGCAGATAATCTCGTGCGGGACCTTGAGAAACTCCTCATCGAAGGTACCGACGAGTACCGTCGGCCACTCGCAGAGGTTAATAACCTCCTCAAAGACCTTCTTGGGCGTGTCGACATGGCAACCGGGGCGAGCGGCCTCGACCTCGGCAATGCCGGCAAGGATTGCCTCACGACGGCGCTCGGCAGAGAGCACGCCGGCGTCCTCGAGCACCTGCTCGTAGACGGCGGGACTGGCGACCACATGATCACCAGGGCCCAGCACGCGATGTCCGCGCGTGGTATTGCCGCTCGTCACATCGGCAAAGGACACGGGCACGACGTCCTCGCCCAGAAGGCAGCAGATCCAACGAACCGGGCGCACGAACGTAGCGTGCTCGTGGCCCCAGCGCTGGCTGCGGTAGTTGGGCCACTGCAGGCCGGCGATGGTCTTCTCGCACAGGGCGGTCAGGATCGGGGCGGCAGGGGCGGAAGGAATGTTCTTCTCGGCAAAGACGTAGTCGCGACCGTCGGTGTCCTCGCGACGGATCAGATCCTCGGCAGCCACACCGCACTTGCGGGCGAAGCCCTGGGCGGCCTTGGTGGCGTTGCCGTCGGCGTCGAACGCAATGTTAGCCGCGGGGCCGCGCTTAACCTCATGGACCTCGTCGGTCGCAGTGGCGACATTAGCCACGAGCGCAGCCAGGCGGCGCGGGCTCGAGATCACACGGACCTCGCCATGGGCCAGACCGGCATCGTCGAGGCCCTTGGCAATCATGGTGCCAAGCTGCTTGACGGCATTATTCAGCGGTGCGGAGGGCATTTCCTCCGTACCGATTTCAAACAGGAAATCCTTAGCGTCTGCCATGGCTTACGCCACCTCGCCTTCCTGGTCGGCATTCTCTTTGACTCCGGCGACCTCGGCCATGTAGGCCTCGCAGCACGCCTTGGCGACGGCGCGGACGCGCAGGATGTAGTTGGCACGCTCGACCGCGGAAAGCGCACCGCGGGCATCGAGCAGGTTAAAGGCATGGCTGCACTTCATAACGCAGTCGTATGCAGGCAGCGGCAGCTTGCGCTCCAGGCAGGAGTGGCATTCGGACTCATAGTCGTCAAACTTCTGACGCATCATCTCGACGTTGGCGACCTCAAAATTGTAGGCGCTAAACTCGCGTTCGTTCTCCAGGAACACGTCACCATAGGTCATAGGCGTACCGTCGGGCAGGTAGCTCCACACCAGGTCGTAGACGGAGTTGACGCCCTGAGCGTACATGGCGATGCGCTCCAGGCCGTAGGTGATCTCGACGGGCACGGGGTCGACCTCGATACCGCCCACCTGTTGGAAGTACGTGAACTGCGTGACCTCCATGCCGTTGAGCCAAACCTCCCAGCCAAGGCCCCAGGCGCCAAGGGTCGGGCTCTCCCAGTCGTCCTCGACAAAGCGGACGTCATGGTCGTTGGGGTCCAGGCCGATAGCGGCCAAAGAGCCCAGATAGAGCTCCTGAGCGTTGACCGGAGACGGCTTGATGAGCACCTGGAACTGATAGTAGTGCTGCATGCGGTTGGGGTTCTCGCCGTAGCGGCCGTCGGCGGGACGGCGGCAAGGCTGCGCATAGCAGGTGCGCCACTCGGCGGGACCGAGCGAGCGCAACGTGGTCGCGGTGTGGAAGGTGCCGGCGCCGACCTCGGAGTCATAGGGCTGCATAATGACGCAGCCCTGCTCGCCCCAGTACTGCTGGAGGCGCAGGATGATGTCTTGGAAGGAAAGCGATGAAGCGTTCATGCCTCTAAAATCCCCTCGTCGAAACGATTACATGGTTAGGTACTGTACTATAACGGTTTTTAGTCGATAGCGCCGATACGGTTAAGCGGCCAATAGCGCACGAGCGCCACGGCAATCAAATCAGAGCGATCGACGGGACCAAAGTAGCGCGAGTCGGCCGAGTTCTCGCGGTTGTCGCCCATCACCCACACACACCCCTCGGGAACGGTGTAGGGATAGCTCACCTGAACGCCAGGCGCCTGGGCCGATAGCGGCCAGCTCAGACCGGTCGTGTAGTCCTCATCAATCACCTGACCGTCAACTACGACCTCGCCATCTTGCAAGTCGACCGTCTGACCGGCCGTAGCGATAACACGCTTAACGAGCACATCGTGCTCGGAAGTGCCGTCAGGGTTGTGGAACACCACGATATCGCCCTGTTTGACGGGCTGTCCGAACTCAAGGCTTACCTTTTGCGCCAGGATCTGGTCGCCGATCTCGATCGTGGACTCCATGGAGCCGGTGGGCACCACAAAGGGCTCGACCACAAAGGTGCGAATCAAGAAGGTGGCAACGAGCGCAATCGCGACGACCACGACCCACTCAAACGCACTCTTCAGCACAGAATGCTGCGACGGAACCATTCTCACTCCTCGTTCTGCGAATACGAAGCGTCCAGAATCTCTTGCGCATACGCACGCTCCTTGGGCGTAAGCTGCGCTGTCTCGATCAGGTCGGGCCGCCAGCGACAGGTGCGCTCGATGGCGTTCTTGCGGCGCCAGGCGTCGACCTTGGCGTGGTCGCCACTCACGAGAACTGGAGGCACACCCTCGCCGTTAAACTCAGCGGGACGGGTGTACTGCGCATACTCGAGCAGTCCGCCGTCCTCAGCGGTTGAGAACGACTCGTCGACGTTGCTCATCTCGTCGCCCAAGGCGCCGGGAATCAGTCGCACAACGGCGTCGGCCACCACCATAGCGGGCAGCTCGCCTCCCGTGAGCACATAGTCACCAATCGACAGGCGCTCGTCGGCATAGGCATACGCACGCTCGTCGACGCCCTCGTAGCGGCTACACACAAACAGCAGGCGATCGCTTTTGAGCAGGCGCTCAGCGATATGCTGCGTAAAAGGCTCACCGCAGGGGGTAAAGAATACCACCGTAGGCTTAGGACCATCAGAACTGATGGCCTCGATGGCCTCAGCGATGGGCTCGACCTTCATAAGCATACCCTGCCCGCCGCCATACGGCTCGTCATCGACGGTGCGGTGGCGGTCGTGTGTCCAGTCACGCAGGTTATAGGCCTTAAAATCAAAAAGGCCGGCCTTGCGGGCACGGCCCAAAATCGATGTGGACATGACGGGCTCAAACATCTCGGGAAAGACCGAAAGGGTCTCAATCAGCATGTTGTCCTCCCTACTTGCCCATATCGATCAAACCGTCCATAACATGGACGGAAATGGCCCCCTGATCGGGAAGATCGAGCACCACTTGCCCAATCACGGGAATCAGCACCTCGCCGTACCGATCGCCCTCGACAACCCAAACATCGTTGGCGGGCGTCGACATGATCTCAACAATCGTTCCAAGCGAACCAAAGCGCTCGTCGACCACCTCGCGACCCATCAGGTCTTCATAGGCAGCATCGAGCGAATCGAGCTCAAAATCGTCACGATTCGCCAGCACGTAGCATCCGGAGATGCCCTCGGCGGCCGTCAAGTCGTCAATGCCCTCAAACGCGACCAGATCGCCATCGCCCGTATCGGTGACGGATGTGACCGTGCAAAAGCGGTCACGCTTGAGCGCCGGCGGCGTCAAGGCAACGCGCATACCCGGCGTCAATACAGAAGGAAGCCCCCGCAGCGGTTGCGCGAGGACCTCCCCCTTCCTTCCATGCGGCTTAACCACACGGGCGATGTTTTTGTACTGGGACCTCAAGGTCCTAGCCCAGAACCTCTACCTCGACGGAAGTGTCGAGGCGAGCGGCCAGTGCACGGGCGAGCGTGCGAATGGCCTTGATGGTACGGCCACGACGGCCGATGACCTTAGCGACGTCATCCTCGGCAACCGAAACCTCAATCGTGGAGGAGTCGTCACCATCGATGACCTCAAGGCTCACGGAATCCGGGTCGTCGACGATCTGAACAACGAGATATTCGACGAGATCGGCGATGCGATCTGAGAGCATTGCCTCACCCTCGAGCTGTGCAGCGTCAACCTCAGGCACGATTTACTCCTCGGCGCCCTCAGCGGCCTCAGCGGCAGCCTTAGCGGCCTCGGCCTCTTTGGCGAGCTGCTTCTTGGACTTCTTGACGACGGTCTCGGTCTTCTCGCCCTCGTTGGCGGCCTTGACCAGAGCGGCGACAGCGTCGGTGAGCTGGGCGCCCTTGGACTGCCAGTCGGCGATCTTCTCAAGGTCCAGGTTGATGGTCTTGGGGGCGGTCATCGGGTTGTAGCGGCCAACCTCCTCGATGATACGACCGTCACGCGGGGCGCGGGAATCGGCGACGACGACACGGTAGTACGGACGCTTCTTAGCGCCGTGACGAGCAAGGCGAATCTTGACTGCCAAAGGAAACTCCTCCAACCAAGCAGCTTTAGGCTGCAACTACAAACAAACAGTTGAACATAATACGCCATCGACGCGGGCAGGTGAAGTCCGTGAGACCAACTTCTTCGGTGTAGTCGAAGGCAAATCCATATCTTAGACAAGAATTTGCGATTTGCAAGCACATCCACGCACCCCACATGAGCTGCGCGGTATACTCATGCCATGAAAAGACGCGAACATACATACGGTTATGAGGATGCAGTGGGCGTCACGCCACCGCCCTGGACGGGACCGGCGGTGGGCCTGATGGATCTCGATGCGTTTTTTGCGAGCGTGGAGATGCTCGACCATCCCGAGTGGCGTGGCAAGCCGCTTATCGTGGGCGGTGACGCCGATTCTCGTGGCGTTGTATCGACCTGCTCATACGAGGCGCGTCGTTTTGGCGTGCATTCCGCCATGGCATCGGCCGAGGCACGGCGTCTGTGTCCGCAAGCCATTTGGACGCATGGACATTTTGATCGCTACCGCGAGGTCAGCGCACAGGTCATGGCGATCCTCGCCGACGAGACCCCGCGCGTTGAGCGCGTATCTATCGACGAGGCCTTTATCGATATCACACCGGGGCGTTTTGCGCCCGAAGACCCGCTGTTGGTTGCACGGCGCATCAGCGATCGCGTGGCAGCGCTGGGCGTGACCTGCTCCATTGGCGTGGGCTGCAACAAGACGGTCGCAAAGATCGCAAGCGAACGAGACAAGCCGTTTGGGCTTACCATCGTACGTCCGGGAACTGAGCAGCGCTTTTTGGCCGCGCTGCCGGTATCGGCCATGAGCGGTATCGGGCGTTCGGCCGAGGAACGGCTGCACCGCATGCGCATCTACACGCTCGGCGAGTTATCGCGTGCACCCGAATCCACTTTGACCTCGATTTTTGGCGTCAACGGCGAACGCATGCGTCAGCGTGCGCTGGGACTCGAAGTCTCCGAAGTCACAAGATTGGATGAGGAGCGCGAGGTCAAGTCGGTAAGCAATGAGCGCACCTTTGCAAAAGATTTGACCGAGCGAGAGGACATCAAAGCGGCGATTGCGCTGTTAGGCGAGTCCGTGGGGCGACGTCTTCGCCGCCAGGGACTGACGGGCGCCACGGTGACGCTCAAGCTAAAATACTCGTATGGCAGCGGCCGCTCGGCGCAACGGCGACTTCCCCACCCCACCGATGACGAGAATATTTTTGTGGCCGTAGCGATCGAGTTGCTCGATAGCATCTGGCAGGAAGGCATGCGCGTGCGCTTGGCAGGCGTCGGCATGAGCGACTTCGACCATCAGGGTGGCATCCAGACCGACCTGTTCTGCGAAGTCGATGATCGCGGCGCCCAATCCAGCGACCGCCGCGACCTCTCCGTAGCGATTGATGCCGTCCGAGACAAATTCGGCGACACCGCCCTATCCTTCGGCCGCCAATCCCGCTTCAAAAACTAATCTATTTTGGCAAAAAGAAAACCGGGCGGCTGCAAATGATGCAACTGCCCGGCATGCGGTTGAGGGTAGCTAAAAAGCCCCATCCCAAATTAGCTACTAGAGGAGGTCCAGGGAGAGCTGGGGAGCGTCACCCCAGAGCTTTTCGAGGCGATAGAACTCGCGTGCCTCGGGGGTAAAGACATGGACGACGACTGAACCGTAGTCCATGAGAATCCAGGTCTTCTGCTCGCGACCCTCGATGGAGAACGGATGCTCTCCGCAAGCCTCGGCGACCTTCTCCTCAATCTCGTCAACGATGGAATCGACCTGACGGTTGTTGGTACCGGTAGCAAGGACAAAGTAGTCGCACACATCGGAAAGCTCAGTCAGGTCGAGCACCTGCACGTCCTCGCCCTTCTTGTCGTAGGCGGCCTGTGCGGCGGCGCGGGCGACATCCTCGGCGGCGACACCGCTGGCGGAGAGCGTCGCGGCAGAGCGGTCGGACGTGGCAACGAAACTCTTGTGCTCCACAGCCTTAAGAATCTGCTCGTCGGTCATGGTCTCATCGGCCATGGAATACCTCTTTCTAGA